>JASGFF010000010.1:0-49192 GCA_047605685.1 Microbacteriaceae bacterium | reverse complement strand
GCGGAAGCGGCATAACCGAAATGACACCGTGTCCACGATCCGGGATCAAGGCCCCGGGCCGAGCGTGCTCGGGTCGAGCAGGGTCAGGCCGGGCGGGCGGCGCGGCGCGCGCCGCGCCCTCCGGCGGCCTGTACGGCGGGACGGCCGCCCGCGATCGCCTGGATGCCGTCGAGCACGAGGTGGATGCCGAAGCGCAGGCCGTCGTCGCGCCCCGGGGCGGTCGTGTCGCTGAAGGCGGCAGCGGTGAGCGGGTAGTCGCCCGCCCGCGTCGCCAGGAGAGGCCCCAGCGCCCCGGCCAGCTCGGTCTCGGCGGTCGGGCTCCGGCGTGCGAGCGACATGACGTGGCCGGAGAGGATGGCGAGCGCGTCCAGCTTCTGTGCCGAGGTCAGGCCCAGCCCGTCCATCGCCCGGAGGCCCGTCTCGAACCAGGCGAGCTCGCGCGGTCCCGGGACGTGGCCGCGCCGGGCGAGGTCGACGGCCCAGGGGTGGGCGAGGGCCTGGGCGAACAGCGCCTGCGCCCATCGGGTGAGCGCGCCGCGCCAGTCGCGCCCATCCCAGTCGCGCCCGTCCGCGCTCGGCGGCAGGTCGAACGCCGAGTCGAACATCAGGGCGTCGAGCTCGGCGCGGCCGGGGACGTAGCGGTACAGCGCCATCTTCGTGGTGCCCAGCCGCTCGGCCAGCCGCTGCATCGTGACGGCCTCCAGCCCGTCCTCGTCCGCGATGGCTATGCCGGTGCGGACCACCAGCTCGAGCGTGAACCGGGGTCTCGGCCCCGGCCGCGCCGGAGCGGTCCCCGCCTGCGTCCACAGGATTGCGGCCGGACCGGTTCCCGCGGCGTTGTCGTTCTCGCCCATCGCCGCCTCTCTCTCGCCTATTTGCGTCTAATGTACGCTATTCTTTTGCGTCTGAAGGACGCAATCATGCCGATCGCGCGCCGACGGGCGAAGGGAGACACATGACCACGGTGCTGATCTCCGGGGCGGGCATCGCCGGCCCCGCGCTGGCGCGCTGGCTCGGCCGCAACGGGTTCGACGTCACCGTCGTGGAGAGGGCGGCCGGCGTGCGGCCGGGCGGGCAGGCGGTCGACGTCCGGGGGCCGACGCACCGCAGCCTGCTGGAGCGCATGGGCGTGTTCGAGGAGGTCCGCGCCACGCGGATGCCGAGGACGGACTGGCGACTCGTCGACGGGGCCGACCGGGTCAAGGCGGTTTTGCCGGGCGAGCTCCTCGGCGGCGACCTGGAGATCCTCCGCGGCGACCTCGCCGCCATCCTGCACCGCCACAGCGCCGCGGACGCGGAGTACGTGTTCGGGGACGAGATCCTCGCGCTGCGGCAGACACCCTCCGGAGTCGACATCGAGTTCGCGCGTGGCGCGGCGCGGCGCTACGACATCGTGGTCGGCGCCGACGGCGTGCACTCGGCCGTCCGGCGACTGGCATTCGGCCCGGACGGGGACCATCTGCGGGCACGCGGCGGCTACTACGCCGTCTTCGGCGCCGCCGTCCCGCTCGACGGCCTCCCGACCCGGTCGCCGGACGGCCGCGCCATCGCCTACGCCTACAACGAGCCGGGCCGACTCGTCGTCCTCGGCGGGCAGAAGGCGCCCGGCCAGCTGGTGTTCCGGGCGCCGGGGCCCGACTACGACCGGCACGACACCGCCTCCCAGCTGCGCTTCGTCCAACGGGCCTTCCGGGGCGCCGGCTGGCGGACCCCGCAGGCGCTGCGCGCCGCCGCCGACAGCACGGACTTCTACCTGGATGCCCTCGTGCGCACCCGGATGACCGCGTTCACCCGCGGTCGGGTGGCCCTCGTCGGGGACGCCGGCCAGGCGAACACGCTCGGCGGCTTCGGCACGGGCCTGGCCCTCATCGGCGCCCACGTGCTCGCCGGCGAGCTGCTCGTCGCCCGCGGAGACCACGCGACCGCCTTCCCCGCCTACGACCGGATCATGCGGCGAGCGACCCGCCCCGCGCGCAGCGGTGACGCCGGCCGCGTCCTCGCCCCAGCATCGCGGCTCGGAATCCGCCTGCGCGACCTGTCGTTCGCGAACCCCGCGATGCGCGCCGCCCAGCTGCGGCTAGCCCGGCGGCTCGCCACCGACGAGCGCATCCCTCACTACGGCATGGCCTGAGGGCGGCGTGCGAGGACCGCGAGCTCGACGGGAGCGGGTCGTGCCGCGTCCTACCCCGCTCGCAGGGCTCGTACCACGGCGTCGGCTATCGCCGCGGGTGCCGCGGCGATGTCGCAGACGAGCACCCGCTCCTCGGGTGCGGGCCGCTCGAGCGTCGCGAGCTGCGAGTCGAGCAGGGCGGGGGGCATGAAGTGGCCGGCGCGGGCGGCCGTGCGCGCCACGAGCAGCTCGGGGGAGCCGTCGAGCAGCACGAACCGCAGCCCGGGGGCGGCGGCGCGCAGCCGGTCGCGGTAGGCCCGGCGCAGCGCCGAGCAGGCGATCACCACGGGGGAGGCGGCCAGCCGGGCGCCGACCGCATCGAGCCACGGCCAGCGGTCCGGGTCCTCGAGGGGGATGCCGGCGGCCATCTTCGCCACGTTCGCCGCCGGATGCAGCGCATCGCCGTCGACGAACGGCAGCCCCAGCCGTGCGGCGAGCAGCGCACCGACCGTCGACTTGCCCGACCCCGACACGCCCGCCACCACGACCGAGGCCACGCGCGCCGCACCCACACCGGCCACGCTAGTCGCGCCCGACGGTCGCGGTCACCAGTCGTGCACCGTGCCGTCGGCGAGCCGGTTGAACGGCAGGTAGGCCCGCTCGTAGGGATGCCGCGCCGCCTCCTCGAGGTCGAGCTCGACCCCGAGACCGGGCGCGTCGCCGGGGTGCAGCAGACCGTCCTTCCAGGCGAACGACTGGCGGAACACCCGATCGGTGAGCGCCGAGTGCTGCATGTACTCCTGGATGCCGAAGTTGTGGACCGCGAGCCCGAGGTGCAGGGCCGCCGCCATCCCGACCGGGGAGATGTCGGTGGGGCCGTGCATCCCCGACTTGATCTGGTACATCGCCGCGTAGTCGAGCGTCTTCTTCAGTGCCGTGATGCCGCCCATGTGGGTGACCGCGCCGCGCACGTAGTCGATGAGCTGCTCGCGGATGAGGTCTTTGAAGTCCCACACCGTGTTGAAGATCTCGCCGATCGCGAGCGGCGTCGTCGTGTGCCGGCGCACGAGACGCAGCGCCTCCTGGTTCTCGGCGGGTGTGCAGTCCTCGAGCCAGAACAGGTCGTAGGGCTCGAGCGCCTTGCCGAGCCCCGCGGCCTGGATCGGGGTCATCCGATGGTGGCCGTCGTGCAGCAGCGGCAGCTCGGGGCCGAACTCGTTGCGGACCGCCTCGAAGACGCCCGGCAGGTGCCGCAGATAGGCGCGCGTGTCCCAGTCCTCCTGCCTGGGGTAGGCGCCGCGGCCCGCCGGCTCGTAGTCGTAGCGTCCGCCGCCGGGGCCGGTGGACTGCGCCGCGATGCCGTAGATCGCGGTAAGTCCGGGCACCCCGGTCTGGATGCGGACGGCGCGGAAGCCGAGCTCGAGGTGGTGCCGCACCGAGTCGAACAGTTCGGGCAGGTCGCGGCCCGAGGCGTGCCCGTAGGCGAGCAGCCCCTCGCGGGAGGCGCCGCCGAGGAGCTGGTACACCGGCATCCCGGCGACCTTGCCCTTGATGTCCCACAGGGCCATGTCGACGGCGGCGATCGCCGCCATCGTGACCGGTCCGCGCCGCCAGTACGCGGACCGGTAGAGGAACTGCCAGGTGTCCTCGATGCGCTGCTCGTCGGCGCCGACGAGCAGCGGGACGAGGTGCTCGCTGAGGTAGGCGGCGACCGCGAGCTCGCGTCCGTTGAGGGTCGCGTCGCCGATGCCGGTGACGCCGTCGGCGGTCGTGACGACGAGCGTCACAAAGTTCCGGCCCGGGCTCGTGACGACGACCTCGGCATGCTGGATGGTCATGGGATGCTCCTTCGTTCGGATATCGGGCGTCGTCCGGGCGCCGTGCACCCGGAGGGGGCGATGCCGGCGGCGGCGAGGTATCCGCTCTGGTGAGTACGCATATCAACCCCTCTCGGTGTCCGGACCTCGATGTCGGGATCAGGGGGTGGTGACCGCGACCGGGGCCGCGGGGGTGTCGTCCAGCCCGTTCGCTGCAGTGGCCGGGACGACCCCCGTCGACTGGCGCACGACCAGCTCGAGGGGGAGATCGGAGGTGTGCGGGACGGCGTGGGGCCGTCCGAGCACGGTGTCGAGAAGCGTGTCGACGCAGACGCGCCCCATCTGGATGCGGGGGAAGTCGACGCTCGTGAGCTTCGGCCAGACCATCGAGGAGACCGGGACGTTGTCGAAGCTCGCGATGCTCATGTCCTCTGGGGCGCTCTTGCCGCGCTGCCGGAGGCGGTCGATGAGGCCGAGCGCCATGAGGTCGTTGTAGGCGACGACGGCGGTCGCGCCGCTCGCGATCGCGAGGTCGGCGGCCTGCACGCCGCCGTCGAAGACGGGGGGGAAGTTGCCGAGCTCGATGAGGCGGACGTCGGGGCTCTGCTCGCCGAAGGCGCGGAAGGCGTCGGTGCGGCGCCCGTTCGACCACGAGGTGACGGGTCCCGCGGCGTAGGCGATGGAGGTGTGTCCGAGCGCGAGCAGGTGCTGCATGATCGCCCGCAGCCCCGCGGCGTTGTCGAAGTTGATCGAGTCGAGCCCCTCGATGCCGCGGTTGACGAGCACGAGCGGCGTCTCGGCCGCGAGCGCGCGGATGCTCTCGTCGCTGCCGCGCGCGGAGCACAGGATCACGCCGTCGACCTGCTTCGCGATGCCGCGCACGACCTCGGCCTCGAGCGTGGGGTCCTCGCCGGAGTCGCCGATGAAGACGGCGTAGCCGGCGGCGCGGGCGCGGTCCTGCACGCCCTTGCCGATCGAGCCGAAGAACGGGTTCTCGAGGTCGGGCACGACGAGTCCGATGCAGCCGGTGCGCCCGGTGATGAGTCCGCGGGCCGCGCGGTTGGGCCGGTAGCCCATGCCCCGGGAGGTCTCGAGCACGAGGTCGCGGGTGGGCTGGGCGACGAGATCGGGAGTGGTGAGGGCGCGGGACACCGTGGAGATCGACACCCCGGCCGCCTTCGCGACGTCACGGATCGTCACCGCCATGCCACACCACCCTGTGCTCGGGCCCGGATGCTCGAAACCCGGATGCTCGTATCCGGATGCCGATATTCTGCAAACCTTTTCAGTGGTTCGTCAAGATCCTCTCGCACCGAGATCCTCCTCCATCTATAGTGGGCGGCACACGCCGGGCAAAATCGATCGACGCGGGGCCTGATCAATGAAACAGGCGGATGTTTGTTTCATCAATCACCCGCTTCGACCCAGCCAGCTTCGACCCAGCCCGCTTCAACACCAGCCCGCTTCGACGAGGAGGCGCACCGTGCGACATTCGGCGGACACCTGGACGCTCCACCCCGACCGGGCCCTCCCCGCCGATCCCGGGCAGCGTGCCATCGCCCGCGAGCTGTACGGCGCGATCGCCGGGCTCCCGATCCTCTCCATGCACGGCCACGTCGACGCCGGCATGCTCGCGCGCGACGAGAGCTTCCCCGACCCCGCGGAGCTGCTCGTCATCCCCGACCACTACCTGCTGCGCATGCTCGTGGCGCGCGGCGTGCGCTACGAGGAGCTCGGCATCGCCTCGCGCGCGCCCGGGGCGCCCGCCCCGGAGGGCGACCGGCGGCTCATCTGGCGCCGGCTGTGCGAGAACTGGTCGCTGTTCCGCGGCACGCCCACCCGCTACTGGCTGGAGCACGAGCTCGTCGAGGTGTTCGGGGTGACGCGGATGCCCTCAGCCGACACCGCCGACGCCATCTACGACGAGCTGCTCGACACCCTCGCCCGGCCGCAGTCGCGCCCGCGGGCTTTGTTCGAGCGCTTCGGCATCGAGGTGCTCGCGACCACCGACCCGGCGTCCGCGACGCTCGCCGACCACGCCACCCTGCGCGCCGAGGGCTGGGGCGAGCGCGTCATCCCGACCTTCCGACCGGACGTGCTGTTCCACCCGCACCGGCACGGATGGCGCGCCGAGCTCGACGCCCTGGCCGAGCGCACGGGGTGTGAGGTCGGCGACTACGCCGGCTTCCGCGAGGCGCTGCGGGAGCGACGACGCGCCTTCGTCGCGGCCGGCGCGCGCGCGAGCGACCACGGGCACCGCACCGCGGACACGACGCCGCTGCCGGTGGCCGAGGCCGCCCGGCTGTTCCGCGAGGCGCTCGACGGTCCCCTCGGCGAGCGCGAGTCGGCCGCGTTCGCGGCTCACATGCTCTTCGAGAGCGCCCGGATGTCGCTCGACGACGGACTCGTGCTGCAGCTGCACCCGGGCGTCGTGCGCGACCACTCGGCCGTCGTGGCGCGCGATCACGGGCCCGACCTCGGCTTCGACATCCCCGAGCGCATCGAGTTCACCCACGCGCTGCGCCCCCTGCTCGACGCGTTCGGCCACGACCCCCGCTTCCGGATGATCCTGTTCACGGTGGACGAGACGAGCTACAGCCGCGAGCTCGCGCCGCTCGCGGGCGCCTACCCCTCCGTGCGGCTCGGCGCCCCGTGGTGGTTCCTCGACGCGCCGGGCGGCCTCGCCCGCTTCCGCGAACTCACGACCGAGACCGCGGGCTTCGCCAACACGAGCGGCTTCGTGGACGACACCCGCGCCTTCGCCTCGATCCCCGCCCGGCACGACCTCGCCCGCCGCATCGACGCGGGCTACCTCGCGAAGCTCGTCGCCGAGCACCGGCTCGGGCTCGACGAAGCGATCGAGACCGCGATCGAGCTCACCCGCACCCTGCCGCTCGCCGCCTACGCGCGGCCGGAGGCCGGATCGTGACCGCCGCCGGCTCCGCCTCCGAGCCGGCATCCGGAGCCGTCCCCGCACCCGGCCCCGTAGCCAACGCACTCGAGCGCATCGGCATCGTTCCCGTTGTCGTGCTCGACGACGCCGAGGCGGCGCCGGAGCTCGCCGCCGCCCTCGTCGCCGGCGGCATCGGTTGCGCCGAGATCACGCTGCGCACGCCCGCCGGCCTCGGTGCCATCGCGCGCATCGCGGCGTCCCGGCCGGACTTCCTCGTCGGGGCGGGCACCGTGCTCGACGTCGACGAGGTCGATCGGATCGCGGATGCGGGCGGCCGTTTCGTCGTCAGCCCCGGTCTCGACCCCGCCATCGTCACCCGCGCTCGGGACCTCGGCATCGAGGCGCTGCCGGGCGTCGCGACGGCGAGCGAGGTGCAGCACGCGCGTCGGCTCGGGCTGCGCCGTGTGAAGCTCTTCCCCGCTGGGCAGCTCGGCGGGCGCGCCACGATCGAGGCGCTCGCCGCGCCGTTCGCCGACATGCGCTTCCTGCCCAGCGGCGGGGTCGGCCCGCACAACGCGGCCGACTACCTCGCCTGCGCAGCGGTGTTCGCCGTGAGCGGCAGTTGGATGGTGCCGCGCGACGCCCTCGCCGCGGGCGACTGGCGGCGCGTGGAACGGCTGAGCGCGCAGGCCGTCGCGGGGATCGGGCGATGAGCGGTCGCATCGTCACGCTCGGCGAGGCACTCGGCGTGCTGCGGACCACCGGTCCCGGATCGCTCGCGCAGCTCGGCACGCTCGTGGTCGGCACCGGCGGCGCCGAGGGGAACGTCGCGATCGGCGCCGCCCGGCTCGGCGCGCCGGTCAGCTGGCACGGCCGCGTCGGCGACGACGGGCTCGGGCGTCGCGTCGTCCGCGAGCTGCGCGCCGAGGGGGTCGAGGTGCACGCCATCGTCGACCCCGCGGCCCCGACCGGGCTGTTGATCAAGGAGACCCCCGCACCGGGCCGCACCGCGGTCAGCTATTACCGGACCGGCAGTGCGGGCAGCCGCCTCACGGCGGCGGACCTCGAGCTGTACCTCGGGCGCCAGGGTCTGGAGCCCGAGGACATCCTGCACCTCACCGGCATCACACCCGCGCTCTCGGCGAGCGCCCGCGACGCCGTGCTGTACGCCATCTCGCTCGCCGAGCAGGCCGGGGCGGCCGTCTCCTACGACGTCAACCACCGCAGCCGGCTGTGGAGCACCGACGACGCCGTGCCCGTGCACCGGGCGCTCATCGCCCGGGCGACGATCGTGTTCGCCGGCGACGACGAGGCACGCCTCGTCGCGGGCAGCGCGAGCGAGGATCCGGGTGTGCTCGCGGAGGCGCTCGCCGCGCTCGGGCCCGCCGAGGTCGTCGTCAAGCTCGGCACCGGCGGCGCGCTCGCGCTCGTCGACGGCGAACAGGTGCGAGTGCCCGCCGTGCCCGTCTCCGCCGTCGACACGGTCGGTGCCGGCGACGCCTTCGTGGCCGGCTACCTCGCCGAGCGTCTCGCCGGGCTGCCCGCCGCCGCCCGGCTCGCCACCGCGACCCGCGCCGGTGCCGCCGCCTGCCTGCACCCCGGCGACTGGGAGGGCGCGCCGACCCGGGCGGAGCTCGCCGCCGGGCCCTGGGACGACCCCGTCATCCGCTAAGAGGTTAATAGATATTAATTCTCGCTTAATCAGGGGTGGCCCAACGGCTGGCCGCGGGATCTGTTGGATGCGAAGTGTGTTGCGGGCCGTCCGCTGCCGGTCGGAGTGTGTTCGCGTGCCCCGCCATCAACGGTCTGTTCGAGCCGCTTCGGCAGCAGACTCGTCTTCTGTACGGTCACCGACTGCACCGCCCGGTGCTTCCTTGGGGCGGACGGGCTCGGGCGGCAACCGCGTCCTGAGAACGCGAGGAGTCGATTTTCCTTGCAGAAAAGATCGTCAGAGAGTACCGTGTGGGGCAACGAATCTGAAGGGTGGTTGACTATGGTCCACATCGGGTTGCGACATGCATCAGTTCTAGTGCCGGTGACGGGCCTGGCCGTCGCCGCATCGTTGTCGGGATGCGCCGGTCTCGCGTCCCTCCAAGCCGCCGATGCCGTCGCCGCGGAGTCGGACAGCACGGTGGCGTCGACACCGACCGCCACCGCGACGATCCTGGATCCCGACGGGACTCGGGCGGCGTGGGCCGCGGACATCGCGGCGTTTCCGCGCGAGCTGCCGCAGGGCGTGGCCTGGCCGACGGACCCTCCCGCCGGCATCACGGGCGCCGGACAGGGCACCGAGGTCGGGCTCACCTCGATCCTCCTGGCCGACTACTGGGTCTGCGCCTGGGAGGAGCAATACATCGACGCGGTCGCCGCGGACGACGACAGCGCCTCGACGACCGCACTCGACGAGGTCGAGGCCTATCCAGAGCTGCCCGCCGTCATCGCCCATTTCCCGGACGTCGACGTCTGGTACGAAGACACGGTCGAGCCGGCGAAGGCGGGAGACGTGACGTCAATGACCAAGGAGGTCGCCTCGTGCGGGCTCATTCACGACTAATGTCACGTCGAGTCCGCCGTCATCGAATGATCGTCTTAACCGCGTTTGCTAGCGCGATGATGCTCCTCGTGCCGGCGGGCGTAGCGCAAGCGACGGTGGTCGAGTCCATCACGGGCTACGGCGTCGGAGCCTGGCCAACTTACGCAGATGTCACCTATGCAACACAACGGGTGCACGCGGCGAGCAGCAACGACGGCAAAATCTCGCTAACCGGCACATACATCTCAGATTGCCATGGCGGCTCGCTGTGGACGGGCATCGTCTGGGTGACAAGTGGAAATCAAGTCAGCTATGACAGCGAACTCGGAATCGGGGTCCTGCGCAAGTACAAGAAGCTCTCCAACGACTCCTACGACTGGCAGAAGCTGACGTTCGTAATGCGCGCAGGCGGCAGCCCATCAGGATGCGATGGAGGCGCAACCTGGTCAGGGACCCTGCGCTATTGAGCGGCTATGAGGCGACTCACCGCGAACGAGGAATGCCACCGGCACGGATAACTCCGACACCACCGTCGGGAGCAGGGTTCATCGTCGTTGACGGTCCGGGCGACGGTACCGGAAAACGGTGCCGGCCCGGCGCGGACTCCGCGCCGTAACACTCGCCCGCGCCGCGCCAGCAGGTAGTTGACTTTCGGCATGCGCGACACGCTGCCGGTCCTCGACCTGTCCGACCTCGATGCGGGGGAGGCCGCGGCGGCATCCTTCCGGGAGCGGCTGCTGGAGGTCACCCATGACGTCGGCTTCTTCTACCTGGTCGGCCACGGCATCACGACCGCGCTGATGGCGGAGCTCATCGCCGTCTCGCGGCGGTTCTTCGCGCTGCCGGAGGCGCAGAAGCTCGCCATCGAGAACCTGCACAGCCCGCAGTTCCGCGGCTACACCCGCACGGGCGGCGAGCTCACGAACGGCCGGGTCGACTGGCGCGAGCAGATCGACTTCGGCATCGACCGGGCCGAGGTGCCGCGCGCTGCCGGGGTCCCGGACTACTGGAGGCTCGAGGGGCCGAACGTCTGGCCCCCGCAGCTGCCGGAGCTGCGGGACGTCGCCGACCGCTGGCAGGACTCCCTCGCCGCCGTCGCCGGCCGGCTCATGCGCGCCTGGGCGGTGTCGCTCGGCCAGCGCGAGGACGTCTTCGACGCGGCCTTCGAGAGCCCGTTCATCCAGTCGAAGATCGTCCGCTACCCGGGCGAGAGCGACGAGGGGCAGAAGCAGGGCGTCGGTGCGCACCGCGACGGCGGCGTGCTGACGCTGCTCTACATCGAGCCCGGCAAGGGCGGCCTGCAGGTCGAGCACGAGGGGGAGTGGATCGACGCACCCGCCGTCGACGGCGCCTTCGTCGTGAACATCGGCGAGATGCTCGAGCTCGCCACCGGCGGCTACCTCAAGGCGACGCTGCACCGGGTGATCTCGCCGCGCCGCGGTCAGGATCGCATCTCGGTGCCGTTCTTCTACAACCCGCGCCTGGACGCGCGCGTGCCGCGGCTGGAGCTGCCCGCGGCGCTGGCGGCCGAGGCCCGGGGGCTCTCCGCCGACCCGACCGCGAGCCCGATCCTCCAGGTGTACGGCGACAACGTGCTGCGCTACCGGCTGCGGGCGCACCCGGACGTCGCCGCGCTGCAGCATCCCGACCTGCTCGCCGCGAGCCGCTGAGCGACCGCGCCGGCCCGGTCGGGCCGCCGCGCTTGATGCTTGATGCTTGATGCAATCTTGAGCCGAAACTGACACCACGCTGTGCAGAATCCCGGGCGCGGGGTTGCAGGATGGGATGGCAACAGTGAACACCCCCGTGCCGTGATCCGCGCCGGGATCCAGTGAAGGAACACCCGCCGTGGCTCCACCCACCACCGACAGCGACCTCTACGGCTTCGACCGGCTCAGCAGCCGAGAGGACCCCTTCGAGACCAGTTTCATGGACGAGGTGGACGCTCTCACCACCGAACGTCCGACGGTCGGCTGCGTCATCCCCGCCTACAACGAGGCCGGGTCGATCGCCGACGTGCTCGAGTCGCTGCTGGCCCAGACTCGGCTGCCGGACGTCATCCATGTCGTCATCAACAACACCACCGACGACACGGTGGCGATCGCGAGCGAGTTCGCCGGCCCGCACATGCGCAACATCAAGGGCGTCGAGCAGTTCACCGAGGTCTATGTGCACGACATCGGCAAGAACAAGGACAAGAAGGTCGGCGCCCTCAACTACGGATACACCCTCGTGGAGGGCTGCGACTACTTCCTCGGCGTCGACGGGGACACCGTCGCCGACCCGCGGGCGATCGAGTACCTCGAGCAGGAGATCGTCTCCGACAGCCGCATCGGCGGCATCTCCGCCATCTACTCGATCGACGAGACCCCGTTCACGGGCTTCGCCGCCTTCCTCATCACCGGCCAGCGCGCCCAGTTCGCCGCGTTCAACATGCAGAACATGCTGCGTGGCCGCAACATGGCGGTGCTCGGCGGCCAGTTCTCGATCTTCTCCACCCGGGCGCTGCGCAAGGTCATGGAGGACAACAACCAGGGCACGCCGTGGGTGAACGACTCCGAGGTCGAGGACTCGCTGCTCTCGCTGCAGATCAAGAGCGCCGGCTTCCTCACCAAGATCAGCGCCCAGGCCCGGGCGGACGTGGGCGGGATGACGAGCCTGCGCAGCCTGCACGGCCAGCAGGTGAAGTGGAACTACGGCGCCATCGACCTGCTCTGGCCGGGGCAGCGCGGCGACACCAAGGGCCAGCCGTTCCATCCCAACCTCCGGCTGCGCTGGCTGGAGAACTTCTCCATGCTCATGAACGGCGCCACCCGGCTGCTGTTCATCGTGCTGCTGGCCGCCTCGATGTCGTTCCACGCCTACGTGTTCTTCTGGTTCTGGATCCTGCCGACCGTGTTCTCGGTGCTGCTCAACCTCAAGACGGCGCTGTCGATGAAGAACCGCAGCTCCCGCGACATCCTGTTCGCGCTGCTCTGGTTCCCCGCGGAGCTGTACATGTGGATCCGGCTCGCGCACTTCTTCAGCGCCTGGAGCAAGTTCTTCAGCCGTCAGAAGGTGGACAACTGGGCGGCGCAGGCGAAGGCCGAGCGGGGCTCCGGGCACAGCTACCTGGTGCCGTTCATCGTGCTGGGGCTGGCGATCATCGCGCTCATGTTCGGCTGGTTCCAGCTCGACGTGGCCTGGAAGTCCTATCTGCTCGCGATCGCCTGGCCGATCCTCGGTGTCATCACGGGCACGCAGACGGTGTTCATGGTGCTCAAGCTGTTCCGCCGCTACCGCGGCTACAAGGTCTGAAGGGCGGGACGGCCCCCGAGGCTCCGCGCGTTCACGGGCCCGCGATCACTCGGTGGACGCGGTGAGACGGTAGCCGACCCCGCGCACGGTCTCGATCCAGCGCGGGTTGCCGATGTTGTCACCGATCTTCTTGCGCAGGTTGCCCATGTGCACCTCGATGGCGCGCTTGTCCGCCTCGCTGATGAAGTGGGATGTCACGTAGCTCTCGCCGCGCAGCAGCAGCACCAGATCGGCCTTCGTGCGCACCCGGCGCCCCGACTCGAGCAGAGCCGCGAGCAGGTCGAACTCGCTGCGGGTGAGGTCGAGCTCGCTGTCGTTCAGCTGCACCACCCGGGTCTCCAGGTTGAGCCAGAGGCCGTTGTGCTCGAGCCAGCCGTTGCCGGTGTGCGCCAGGCCGCCGCGCGGCTGCGCGCCGGGGGTCTCGGGCTTGGGCTGTTCGGGCTGGGACTGCCCGAGCTGGGGATAGGGCTGCTGCTGCGCCGGCGCCGCCGGGTAGCCCGGCTGGGGGTAGCCGGGCCAGCGCTGCGGCATCTGGGCGGGCGCCGCCGGAGCGGGATAGCCGGCCGGCGGATACACCGGCGTCTCGCCGACCGCGGCGGGCAGCTGCGGCAGCCCGGGCACGACGGGGGCCGCGAGGGCGGCGGGCGCGGGGTGACGGGCCGAGTGCAGCTGCACCGCGGTGCCGGGCTCCGGTGCGCCGACCGCCACGGCACCCGGCTCCGGGACCGCGCCCGCCGGCGTGCCCTCGGCGAGCCTGCGCGGACGGCGCAGCATCGCCTCGATCCGTGCCCGCAGCTCGCGCGGACGGAACGGCTTGTTGATGTAGTCGTCCGCGCCCGCCTCAAGCCCCTGCAGGGTGTCAATCTCCTCGTTGAGCGCCGTGAGCATGACAATGTAGCTGGCGCTGAAGGACCGGATGCGGCGCGCCACCTCGAAGCCGTCCATGCCGGGCATGTTCACGTCGAGGGTGGTGACCACCGGGTCGTTGTTGCGCACCGCGTCCACGCCGTCGGCGCCGTTGCTCGTGGCGACCACCCGGAAGCCCGCCTGGGCGAGCACGGTCTCGAGCAGGCGGCGGATGTCGTCGTCATCCTCGATGACGACGGCGACCCGGGTATCGTCGCTTGTGCTCATGCCGTCGATGCTAAAGCACGTCGCTGAGGCCCGCGCGTGACACGACGGTCGGCGGCCCGCCGGCGTGGCCTCAGCCCTCGGTCAGCTCGAGTGCCATCTCGGCCCACCACTGACCGGCCTCCGGCCCGCCGTTGCAGGTGCCGTCGCTCTCGCCGGGCACCTTGACCCAGAGGTTCGCGTCGTGGCCGTCGACGTCGTCCGTCGCGGCCGGCTCCTCGCCGAGGGCGCGCCCGGAGGGGTTGCACCACTC
The DNA here is from genome assembly GCA_047605685.1 of Microbacteriaceae bacterium. Classification (GTDB taxonomy): domain Bacteria; phylum Actinomycetota; class Actinomycetes; order Actinomycetales; family Microbacteriaceae; genus JAUASV01. The sequence continues at coordinate 35,158 of JASGFF010000010.1, read as the reverse complement.
GCCGTTGGAGCCGTTGCCGTTGCGGCTGGTGTCGATCACGAAGTGGGATCCGCCGACGAGCTCGGAGACCTGCTCGTCGTAGGCGAGCTCGTCGGCCGTGGTGTTGTAGTTGGCGACGTTGCTCGCGAAGCCCCGCACCCCGGCGACGCCCGCCTCCGTCAACAGCGCGGCCTGGTCGGCGGCGGAGAGCCAGCTGGAGTGGCCGCCGTCGAGGTAGATGCTCGCCGGCGTGGCGCCGAGCGCCTCGATCGCGGCGGACAGCTCGCCCACGCGCTCCTGCTCGTTGTCGCAGCTCGGGATCGAGGCCAGGGAGTCGGGTTCGAGGATCACGACGGCCGGGTACTCGCCGATGCCCGCCGCGATCTCGCCCACCCAGTCGGGGTAGTCGGCGCTCGTGGTTCCTCCGGAGGACAGCCCGGTGCTGCAGTCGCGATCCGGGATGCCGTAGACGACGAGCACCGGCAGCGCGAGCGCGGTCGCGGCGTCAGCGACGACCCCGCGCACGAAGGAGGCGACGGAACGGGTGTCGTGCTGCTCGGGCGTGATCCAGATGCCGGTCGCCACGGCGGCGATGCGCGCCGCTGCTGCCTGCTCCTCGCCGCTGGAGGACGCCGCCGCCTGCGCCGCCGTCGAGTCCGGGTTGACGTACAGCGTCTGCCCGGCGAAGGGATTCGAGTCGGCGGGAGTCACGAGGATCGAGAACACGAAGGCGACGACGGCCACGAAGGCCAGCAGCGCGGCGACGGAGATCGCCGCGATCGAACGGCGGGACAGTGACGCCATGGACCCTCCGCGTCGGCGCTCGGGCCGTGCCGGGGGCCGTGCCGGAACGACGTCCCCCAGCCGCGGCCCCGTTCAGCTGTCGTCGCGCTCGACGGCCCGGACGAGCCGCCAGCCGAGCGGCAGGAGCGCCGCTGCGACGAGCGCCTTCGCCGCGTCTCCGAGGAGGAAAGGATACAGTCCGCCGGTGAGGGTGGCCTGCACGAGGTCGGTCGTGCCGAAGTACTGCGTGAGCACGGCGTCCGGGAACGTCGCGAGCGTGACGTACAGCCACGGCAGGCCGAAGGCGTAGATGACGACGGTGCCGGCGAGGAAGCTCACGAGCGTGCCGAGGACGCGACGGTCCCACTCGCGCTGCGCGAGGGCGCCGACGAGCGCGGCGGCGAACACGAAGCCGACGATGTAGCCGCCCGAGGTCATCCCGATGAGACTGCCGGAGGCGGCGCCCGTGAAGATCGGCAGCCCGACGACACCGAGCACGAGGTAGAGCGCCATCGAGAGCGCGCCGCGCACCGGGCCGAGGGCGGTGCCGACGAGCAGCACGGCGAACGTCTGACCGGTGATCGGCACCGGCCACATGGGGATGCTCAGCTGGGCGGCGCCCGCGGTGAGCGCGGTGCCGGCGACGATGAGCACGAGGTCGGTCGCGAGGCTGCGACGCAGGATCCGGTCGGCGATCGTGGGCCGACCGACGGCGAGGGTGAAGGACACGGGGGCTCCTTGGGGGGACGGATGGGGGAGGGGGCCGGCGCCGGCACTCCCCGTAGACTATCCGGCGCCTCCCGCCCGCTCGTGTTGTCGGAACACGCCTATGTCATTGGATGCTGTCTGTGCTTGCCGTTCACGACCTGGAGATCCGTGTTGGTGCACGGCTGCTGATGTCGGGCGTGAGCTTCCAGGTCTCCGCGGGCGACAAGATCGGTCTCGTCGGCCGCAACGGCGCCGGCAAGACCACGCTCACCCGGGCGCTCGCCGGCCAGACGCAGCCCACCGCCGGGCGCATCCAGCGCAGCGGTGAGATCGGCTACCTGCCGCAGGACCCCCGGGCCGCCGACCCGGAGATGCTCGCGCGCACCCGCATCCTCGACGCCCGCGGCCTCGGCTCGCTCATGCTCGGCATGGAGCGGGCCACGCTCGAGATGGCCTCGACGGATGCCGGGGTGAGCGAGGCCGCGATGCGACGCTACGGCGGCCTCGAGGAGCGCTTCAGCGCCCTCGGCGGCTATGCGGCCGAGGCCGAGGCGGCCGTGATCGCCTCCAACCTCGCCCTGCCGGACCGGGTGCTCGACCAGCCGCTCGGCACGCTCTCCGGCGGCCAGCGCCGCCGCATCGAGCTCGCGCGCATCCTGTTCTCGGACGCCGACACGATGATCCTCGACGAGCCGACGAACCACCTCGACGCCGACTCCATCGTGTGGCTGCGCGACTTCCTCAAGGCCTACGCGGGCGGTGTCATCGTGATCTCGCACGACGTCGACCTCGTCGAGGACGTCGTCAACAAGGTGTTCTACCTCGACGCCAACCGGCAGCTCGTCGACGTCTACAACATGGGCTGGAAGCACTACCTGCGCCAGCGGGAGGCGGACGAGCAGCGGCGCAAGAAGGAACGGGCGAACGCCGAGAAGAAGGCGTCCGCGCTGCAGCAGCAGGCGGCCCGGTTCGGGGCGAAGGCGACGAAGGCGGCCGCAGCGCACCAGATGGTGGCCCGGGCCGAGCGGCTGCTCGCCGGCCTCGAGGAGGTGCGCCAGGGCGACCGGGTGGCGGCGCTGCGGTTCCCCGAGCCCGCGCCCTGCGGCCGGACGCCGCTCGAGGCGACAGAGCTCTCCAAGAGCTACGGAACCCTGGAGATCTTCACCGCCGTCGACCTCGCCATCGACCGCGGCTCGAAGGTCGTGGTGCTCGGCCTCAACGGCGCCGGCAAGACGACGCTGCTGCGCATCCTCGCCGGCGTCGACCGACCCGACACCGGCGCCGTCGTGCCCGGGCACGGGCTGCGCATCGGCTACTACGCGCAGGAGCACGAGACGATCGACGTGCACCGCAGTGTGCTCGAGAACATGCTCTCCGCCTCGCCGAGCCTGAGCGCTACCGAGGCCAGGCGGGTGCTCGGCTCGTTCCTGTTCACCGGCGACGACGCCGACAAGCCCGCGGGGGTGCTCTCCGGCGGGGAGAAGACCCGGCTCGCGCTGGCCATGATCGTCGTCTCGGGCGCGAACGTGCTGCTGCTCGACGAGCCGACCAACAACCTCGACCCGGCCAGCCGCGCGGAGATCCTCGGCGCGCTCGCGGGCTACACCGGCGCCGTCGTGCTCGTCTCGCACGACGAGGGCGCGGTGGAGGCGCTGAACCCGCAGCGGGTGCTCGTCATGCCCGAGGGCGTCGAGGACCACTGGAACGCCGACTACCTCGACCTGATCAGCGTCAGCTGAGCCGGCCGTTTGCTGAGCCGGCCGGTCAGCTGAGCCGGTCCGGTCAGCGACGCAGCACGCCGCCGGCGTCGAGCAGCTCGTCCTCGATCTCGGCATCCGTCCGCCGTCGTGGCCGTCGGGGCCGCCGGGGCGGCCTCGGCTCGATCTCACCGGCCTCCTCGGCGGCCTCGCGGCGCAGCCGGCGCTCGTTCCACACCACGTAGCCGAGGAAGAAGAAGCCGAAGGCGGCGAACGCGATCCACTGGATGGCGTAGGAGAGGTACGGCCCGGTGTCGAGCGTCGGCTCCTCGGCCGCGAGCGGCCGAGTCGCCGGGGCGGGGTCCTCCGAGGCCAGCAGCCCGTAGGCGCCGGTGTAGGTGGGCAGGTCGATCATCGCGGCGATGTCGTCGAGCTCGATCGTCGGGATCTCGCCCGCCGGGGCGCTGCGCCCGGCGATCTCCGGCTCACCGGCCTTGACGCGCGCCACCACCGTCACCCGGCCGGACGGGGCCGCGGGCACCGCGTCCGGGGCGTCCTGGGTGTCCCCGGAGGGCACCCAGCCGCGGTCGACGATGAACACCGAGCCGTCGTCGGTGAGCAGCGGGACCAGCACCTCGAAGCCGGGGTTGCCGTTGTAGGGCCGGTTGCGCACGAGCAGCTGGTCCTCGACGAGGTAGCTGCCGGTGACCTCGACGGGCGTCCATTTGACGTCGTCCGAGTAGGAGTCGAGCGCCGGCAGCACGGCGGAGATCGGCTGCGGGTCGCGGTCGTAGTTCGCCTGGATGCGCTCGACCTCCGCGACCGCCTCGGCGTTGCGGCTGAACTGCCAGTGCGAGAGGAAGCCGCAGCCGATCGCGAACAGCACCGCGACGGCGAGATAGCCCAGGTAGCGGCGCTGGAGCACGAAACGCCAGCCGGCGGCATCCGCGGTGCCGCTCACGGCACGACCTCGACGGCCGCGTCGAGCGGGGTGACCAGCAGCGGCAGGCCGCGCGCGGTGAGGTAGTCCTCGAAGAAGGCGCGGTGCTCGGCGCAGGCGAGCCAGACCTTCACCCGGTCGGCGGCGTGGATGCGCGGATTGCGCCAGTTCACCCGCCAGGCCGGCGCCGCCCGGCACCCGGCACGGGAGCACTCGAGCGGCGCCTCGCCGATCGGCAGCATCAGCGCCGCTCCCGCTGCGAGTCCGTCTGCTCGCCGTCGGCGCCGTCGTCCACGACGGTCGGCCGGTGCACGACCGGGTCGACTCGGACCAGGGCGCCCTGCTCGGGGCGCTCCACGGCCGAGCCCGCGCGCCGGCTGCCGTTGTTGGCGATCACCACGGCCACGTAGGGCAGCACGATCGCGGCGCTGGCGACCAGGAGCAGCCACCAGCCCCGCACGAACAGCAGCAGCACGAAGCACACCATCCGCACGCTCATCGCGATCGTGTACCGCACGAAGCGGCGGCGGCGCTCCTCGGCCGGCGACTCCTCGAGCGTCGTGATCGACTGCGCCGGCGCCTTCTTCATCAGGCCTCGATGCTACGCCGCCGCTCGCCGTCCCGCCCGCAGGGCCGCCGATAGGCTGAGCCGCATGAGCCCCTCGCGCACCGTCGTCGTCACCGGAGGAAACCGCGGGATCGGTCGCGCGATCGCCGAGGAGCTGCTCGCGGCCGGCCACCGGGTGGCCGTGACCGCGCGCGGCGGCGAGGGCCCGGAGGGCGCGCTCACCGTGCGCGCCGAGATGACGGACACCGCCTCGATCGACGCGGCCTTCACCGAGGTGGAGGCGGCGCTCGGCCCGGTCGAGGTCGTCGTCGCCAACGCCGGGATCACCCGGGACACTCTGCTGATGCGGATGAGCGAGGAGGACTTCGAGGCTGTCGTCGACACCAACCTCGGCGGCGCCTTCCGGGTCGTCAAGCGGGCCTCCAAGGGCATGCTCAAGGCCCGCTTCGGCCGGGTCATCCTGATATCGAGCGTCGTGGGCCTCTACGGCGGCGCCGGACAGGTGAACTACTCCGCATCGAAGGCCGGCCTCGTCGGCATGGCCCGCTCGATCACCCGCGAGCTCGGCGGCCGCGGCATCACCGCCAACGTGGTGGCCCCCGGCTTCATCGAGACCGAGATGACCGCCGTGCTGCCCGAAGAGCAGCAGACCGAGTACCGCAAGGCCATCCCGGCCGGGCGCTACGGGCGCGCCAGCGAGGTCGCCAAGGCGGTCGCCTGGCTCGCGAGCGACGACGCCGCCTACGTCTCGGGCGCGATCATCCCGGTCGACGGCGGCCTCGGCATGGGGCACTGATCGGGGCGCTGATCGGCGGCAAGGCCCAGACCGGCTAGAGGCCGAGCAGCGGCAGCACCGCCGAGAGGTCGCGCTCGTCGAGGAGCACCGAGGCGGCCTGGCGCACCGGTGCCTTCGCGTCGAAGCCCACGGAGAGCCCGGCGACGCCCATCATCTCCAGGTCGTTGGCGCCGTCGCCGATCGCGACGGTGCGCTCGAGCGGGATGCCCGCCGCATCCGCCCAGCCGCGCAGCGCCCGCGCCTTGGCGGCGGCGTCCACGATGGGGCCGTCCACGCGGCCGCTGAGCCGTCCGTCCACGGTCTGGAGGCGGTTCGCCCGCCAGCGGTCGATGCCGAGCCCGCCGGCGAGCGGGTCGAGCACCTCGTGGAAGCCACCCGAGACCGCGCCGAGCAGGCCGCCGGCCGCGTGCACGCCCGCGATGAGCGCCGGGGCGCCGCGCGTCACCGTGACCCGTTCGCGCACGGCGTCGACGGCGTCCAGAGGCAGCCCGGCGAGGGTCGCCACCCGGGCGCGCAGGCTCTCGGCGAAGTCGAGCTCGCCGTTCATCGCCCGTGCCGTGACCGCGGCGACCTCGTCACGGCTGCCCGCGGCGTCGGCGAGGAGCTCGATGACCTCCTGCTCGATGAGCGTCGAGTCGACGTCGAGCACCACGAGGAACGCGGGCATGGGAGTGGGTGGGGCCTTCCTCGCGGGGGACTTCGGTCACACGACTACTTCGGTACACACAACGGCGCAGTGCACACGACGGCGCAGTGCACACGACTACTCGACGCGCACGCCCTTGCCGACGACGGTGATGCCCGAGTCGGTGACCGTGAAGCCGCGAGCGCGGTCCGCGTCGTGGTCGACGCCGACGCTCGCCCCCGCGCCGATGACGACGTCCTTGTCGAGGATAGCGGTGCGCACGACGGCGTTCGGCTCGATCCGCGCCCGCTCGAAGATCACCGAGTCGACGACCATCGCGCCCGACTCCACGGTGGTCCACGGGCCGATGACGCTGCGCTCGATGTGGGCGCCCTGCAGCAGCGAGCCGAGCGAGACGATCGAGTCGATCATCGTGCCGAGGGAGCCGCGGGCGTCGCGCACGAACTTCGCCGGCGGCGAGTTGAGCTGCTGGGTGTAGATCGGCCACTCGTTGTTGTACAGGTTGAACACCGGCAGCGCCGAGATCAGGTCCTGGTGCGCCTCGAAGAACGAGTCGATCGTGCCGACATCCCGCCAGTAGAACTTGTCCCGCTCGGTCGCGCCGGGCACCTCGTTGCGGTTGAGGTCGTACACGCCCGCGTCGCCGCGCGCGACGAAGTCCGGCACGATGTCGCCGCCCATGTCGTGGTTCGAGTCGCTGCGCTCGCCGTCGCGGACGACGGCGTCGATGAGGGCCTCGGCGTCGAAGACGTAGTTACCCATCGAGGCGAGCACCTCGTGCGGCGCGTCCGGCAGCCCGGTCGGGAGCTTCGGCTTCTCGTGGAAGGCGCGGATCAGGCGCGGGTCCTCCGGCTCCACCTCGATGACGCCGAACTGGTCGGCGAGCGCGATCGGCTGCCGGATCGCGGCGACTGTGAGCCCGCGGCCGGACTCCAGGTGCGCCTCGATCATCTGGGCGAAGTCCATGCGGTAGACGTGGTCGGCGCCGACCACCACGACGATGTCGGGCTTCTCGTCGCGCAGCAGGTTGAGGCTCTGCAGGATCGCGTCCGCCGAGCCCTGGAACCAGCGCTTGCCGAGGCGCTGCTGAGCCGGCACCGAGGCGACGTAGGCGTTGAGGATGCCCGACAGCCGCCAGGTCTCCGCGATGTGCCGGTCGAGGCTGTGGGACTTGTACTGGGTGAGCACGACGATCTTCGTCAGACCCGAGTTGATCAGGTTCGACAGCGCGAAGTCGATGAGCCGGTAGCCGCCGCCGAAGGGCACGGCGGGCTTCGCCCGGTCGGCCGTCAATGGCATCAGGCGCTTGCCCTCCCCGCCGGCGAGGACGATGCCGAAGATCTTCTTCGATGCCATGGCTTCACCGTACTGCGCGGGCGGCGGGCTGCGGTACCGTCGGCAGGGTGCGGGTGGATGTTGTGACGCGCGAGTATCCGCCGGAGGTCTACGGCGGCGCCGGCGTGCACGTGACCGAGCTGGTGAAGGCGCTGCGCCCGGCGGTGGATGTCACCGTCCGGGCCTTCGGTGCCGATCGCGACGAGCCGGGGGTGGTCTCCTACCGGCCGCCCGGCGGGCTTGAGGCGGCGAATCCCGCGCTGGCCACCCTCGGCACCGACCTGGCGATCGCGGCGGATGTCGCGGGCGCGGACATCGTGCACTCGCACACCTGGTACGCGAACGCCGCCGGGCACGTCGCCTCGCTGCTGCACGGCATCCCGCACGTGATCACCGCGCACAGCCTCGAGCCGCTGCGACCGTGGAAGGCCGAGCAGCTCGGCGGCGGCTACCGGCTCTCCGCCTGGCTCGAGTCCACCGCCTTCGCCGGGGCCGCCGCGGTGATCGCGGTGAGCGCCGGGATGCGCGCGGACATCCTGCGGGTGTATCCGTTCCTCGAGCCCGAGCGGGTGCACGTCGTGCACAACGGCATCGACCTCGACGACTGGGCGCCGAACGACGACCCGGAGCTGCTGCGCTCGCTCGGCATCGATCCGCACCGGCCCTCGGTCGTGTTCGTCGGCCGGATCACCCGGCAGAAGGGACTGCCCTACCTGCTGCGCGCCGCCGCCCGGCTGCCGGGCGACGTGCAGCTCGTGCTGTGCGCCGGCGCACCCGACACGCCCGAGATCCTCGCCGAGGTGCAGGGGCTCGTCGCCGAGCTGCAGGCGGAGCGCGCGGGCGTGATCTGGATCGAGCGGCTGCTGCCGCGCGCCGAGCTCACGGCGATCCTGGGCGCCGCGACCGTGTTCGTCTGCCCGAGCGTGTACGAGCCGCTCGGCATCGTCAACCTCGAGGCGATGGCCTGCGGCGCCCCGGTCGTCGGCACCGCCACCGGCGGCATCCCCGAGGTCGTCGCCGACGGCGTCACCGGCCGGCTGGTGCCGATCGAGCAGCTGCAGGACGGCACCGGTACCCCGGTGGACCCGGAGCGATTCGTCGACGACCTGGCGCGGACGATCGCCGAGACGGTGGCCGACCCGGCGACTGCCCGGCGGATGGGGCAGGCGGGACGGCGGCGCGCCGAGCAGGACTTCGGCTGGGATCGCATCGCCCGGCTCACCGAACGGATCTATCGCGGGCTGCTCTGACTGCCGCGAGCTGCTCTGGCCGGCTCGACAGGGCCGCGCGGATAGGCTGGGCTCACCATGGGCAGCGTTCTCGAGTTCACCGATGTCTCCCTCGTGCGTGATGGCACGACGATCCTGGATTCGGTCACCTGGTCGGTGGCCGAGGACGAGCGCTGGGTGGTGCTCGGCCCCAACGGCGCCGGCAAGACGACGATGCTCACCCTCGCCGGTGCCGGGCTGCATCCCAGCTCCGGCACCGTGCGGGTGCTCGGCGAGGGGCTCGGCCGCGTCGACGTGTTCGAGCTGCGGCCGCGCATCGGCTTCGCCTCGAACGCGCTGAGCGCGCGCATCCCGGTGGACGAGACGGTGCTCGACACCGTGCTCACCGCCGCCTACTCGGTGACCGGCCGCTGGCGGGAGGCGTACGAGGAGATCGACGTGCGCCGCGCCCGTCGCGTGCTCGGCGAGTGGCGGCTCGACGCCCTCGCGAACCGGCGCTACCGCACCCTCAGCGACGGCGAGCAGAAGCGCACCCAGATCGCCCGGGCGGCGATGAGCGACCCCGAGCTGCTGCTGCTGGACGAGCCGGCGGCGAGCCTCGACCTCGGCGCGCGCGAGGAACTGCTGCAGCTGCTCTCCGGCTATGCGCTCTCGCCCGCGGCGCCGGCGATCGTCATGGTCACCCACCACGTCGAGGAGATCCCGCCGGGCTTCACGCACGCGCTGCTGCTCGGCCGCGGCCGAGTGAGCGCGGCGGGCCCGCTGCGCGAGGTGATCACCTCCGAGCGGCTGTCCGAGGCCTTCGGGCTGCCGCTCACGGTGACCGAGGCCGAGGGGCGCTTCGCCGCGCGCGCGGCCCGCGCGTAGGGCGGCTCGTGCACCGGGTCCGTCCGGGCGTCGGGCGCGCGACCGATCCGGCACCGGTGTCGGATGCACGGTCTGCTAGACTCGCTCGTCGGCCCGCCCCCGGGCGCGCCCCGCGAGCTTTCCCGCATCCGATCCATCTCCGAGGACTCTCCGTCATGAAGACCGACATCCACCCCGCCTACGCGCCCGTCGTGTTCCGCGACCTCGCCAGCGGCCAGACCTTCCTCACCCGCTCGACGGCGACGAGCGAGAAGACGATCGAGCTCGACGGCGAGACCTACCCGGTGATCGACGTCGAGATCTCCAGCGCCTCGCACCCCTTCTACACCGGCAAGCAGCGCATCATGGACTCGGCCGGTCGTGTCGAGCGCTTCAACCAGCGCTACAAGAGCTTCGGCAAGTAAGCCTTTCCCCGCCAGTCCTCGTTCGAGAGCCGTCCTTCGGGGCGGCTCTCGTCGTCGGTGCGGCTTCGGCCTGGGCCCGGGCCCGGGAACAACACCCTCTCCGCGGGCTCCTTGGATTGGATGCCTGCGGTCGTGCTCGGATGGTCACCGGGATCCGTCGGCCGGGAGAAGAAAATGTTGACTTCTCAGGGATGCGGGTGTATCACTCCCACGATGCTTGAAATACCCGGATCCCGCGAAGTGCACTTTCTCGGCATTCTGGTCGTCATGACCGTGCTCGGCCTGAGCGGTTGTGCCGGTGTCGCGCACGCGGCGGGGTCATCCGATGCGGACGATGCGTGCACCACCTCCGGTGCGGCCTATGCACAGGCATACGGCGACTCCGCCGAGCTGGTGAGCTACGGCTCGGCGACCGGATCGCAGTTCGCCGAGTGGGAGGCCGACCGCACCGACGGCGTCGCCGACGAGACCGAGATCTCGAACGAAGCCACCGCGACGTTCACGCTGTGCTATTTCGACGACGTCAAGGTCGCGGTGCCCGTCGCGCCGACACCGGAGGCCACCGGCGGCACGGAGCCCTACACCGTCGTGGCGATCATCGTCGACTCCTCCGGCGCCGCCGACTTCTACTCCGCGGCCCCCGCGTCGAGCGCGGACGTCACGGACTTCCCGAGCGACGACTTCACGGTGCTGAACGGCTGAACGGCTGAGGATCTGAGCGGCTGAGGACGTCGACCGGCCGAGGCGCGGGCCGCCCAGCGGCTCAGGCGACCGCCGCGGGATCGACCGCGAACGGGTGCACGGGCCAGCTGTGCCGGCAGCGGAACTGAGGATCCCGGGTGCGGCGCATGTACGCCTCGAAGTCGCGCGAGGACGCCTCCGCCCAGCGGATCTGCCGCTCGTGCAGCTCGGCCGCCTCCAGGGCGAGCTGCGCCGGATAGGCGCGGGCGAGCGCCTGGGCGACCCGGCCGGCGGCCACGGCATCCGCCCCGGCCGTGTGCGCGTCGAGCAGGCTCACCCGGTAGTGTGCCGCGGTCGCACCGAGCGTGCGCTTGCCCTTGCGGTAGCGGTCGAGGGTCTTGTCGATCACGAGCGGGTCGACCACGGGGGCCGGGCGCTCGAGCGGCGGCAGGCCGTGCCGGCGCGCCTCGCGGTCGAGCAGCGTGAGGTCGTAGGGGGCGTTGTACACGGTGACCGCGAGCCCGCGGCCGAGCACCCCGGCGAGGGCGTCCAGGATCTCGCCGACCACCGCCGCCGCGGGCCGCCCCTCGGCGCGCGCCCGCTCGGTGCTGATGCCGTGCACGGCGGCGGCGCTCGCGGGGATCTCGACGCCCGGGTCGGCGAGCCAGTCCCGCTGCTCCAGCACTCGGCCGTCGGGACCGATGACGCCGACGTGCGCCGAGACGATACGGCTGCTCTCGGTGTCGATGCCGGTGGTCTCCAGGTCGAACACGGCGAGGGTCTCGTGCCAGCTCATGCGCCGATGCTAGAGGCGGGCCACCGACATCCGGCCACAGCTCAGTCGGCGCGCCGCTCGAACAGCGCCAGCCAGTAGAAGCTCTGCGTCGCGAGGGTGAGCGTGAGCGTGCCGTCCTCGCCGATCGGCGGGAACGGCGCACCGCCGAACAGGTCGAACAGCGCCGGGCCGCCGTAGTCGGACAGGTCGATCTGCACGGAGACCGGGTTGTGGGCGAAGGAGAACACGCACAGCACCCGCTCCGAGGCCTCGCCGAAGGGCGCGCCGGTGCCCTCGTACTCGCGCACGAAGGCGAGCACGCTCTCGTGGCTCGTGCGCAGCACCCGCAGCGAGCCCAGGCCGAAGGCCGGATGCAGCTTGCGCACGTGGATGACGTTGCGGATCCAGTGCAGCAGCGAGCGCGACTGGGCCAGCTGCGCCTCGACGTTGATCTGGGCGAAGTTGTAGACGAGCGACTGCACCACCGGCAGCGCGAGCTTGCCGGGGTCGGCGGTGGAGAAGCCCGCGTTGCGGTCAGGTGTCCACTGCATGGGCGTGCGCGAGGCATCCCGGTCCGGCAGCCAGATGTTGTCGCCCATGCCGATCTCGTCGCCGTAGTACAGGAACGGTGAGCCCTGCAGGCTGAACAGCAGGGCGTGCACGAGCTCGAGCTCGGCCCGGGAGTTGTCCAGCAGCGGCGCGAGCCGGCGCCGGATGCCGACGTTGATGCGCATCCGCGGGTCGTAGGCGTACCAGCCGTACATCGCCTGGCGGTACTCCTCGCTGACCATCTCGAGGGTGAGCTCGTCGTGGTTGCGCAGGAACACCCCCCAGGCGGCGAAGCCGGGCTTGTGGGTGTGCTCGCTGAGCACCCGGGTGAGCTCGGCGGCCGACTGCGAGCGCAGCGAGTAGAAGATCCGCGGCATCGTCGGGAAGTCGAAGGCCATGTGGCACTCCGGCTGCTCCTCGGTGCCGAAGAACTCCACCACCTCATTCGGCCACTGGTTCGCCTCGGCGATCAGGATCCGCCCCGGGTAGTCCCGGTCGAGAAGGGCGCGCAGCCGGCGGATGTACTCGTGCGTGGCCGGCTCGCCCTCGCCGGTGCCGCCCTCGGACTCGTACAGGTAGGGGATCGCGTCGAGCCGGATGCCGTCGACACCGAGGTCGAGCCAGAACCGGACGATGTCGAACGTGGCGTCCACGACGGCGGGGTTGTCGAAGTTCAGGTCGGGCTGGTGGGAGAAGAAGCGGTGGAAGTAGAACTGGCGGCGCGCGGAGTCGAAGGCCCAGTTGGAGTCCTCGCTGTCGACGAAGACGATCCGGACGTCCGGGTACCGCTCGTCGGTGTCGCTCCAGACGTAGAAGTCGCCGTAGGGGCCCGCGGGGTCGGAGCGCGAGGCCTGGAACCAGGGATGCTGGTCGCTGGTGTGGTTGATCGGCAGGTCGATGATGATGCGCATGTTGCGCTCGTGCGCGCGGGTGACCAGGTCGCGGAACTCGTCGAGGGTGCCGAACTCGGGCAGGATCGACTGGTAGTCGGAGACGTCGTAGCCGCCGTCGCGCAGCGGCGAGGAGAAGAACGGCGGCAGCCAGAGCGCGTCGACGCCGAGCCACTGCAGGTAGTCGAGCTTGCCGGTGAGCCCGGCGAGGTCGCCGGAGCCGTCGCCGTTCGAATCGACGTAGGAGCGCACCACCACCTCGTAGAACACCGCCCGCTTGTACCAGTGCGCGTCGAGCGTCAGGCCGGGGAGGGTGATCGGGGCGGTGAACGACATCGCTGCGAGTCTAGGGCCGGCGGCTCGACGGCCCCGGCTCGATGGGCCTCGGCTCAATAGGCGTCTCAATAGACTGACGCGGTGCCGCTCGCCTCGCCCTACGCCGCGCTGCTGGCGGAGCTTCCGGTGCGGTCCCGCGAGATCGCCCTGCTCGGTTCGGCCACGCGCCTGTGGGAGTACGGCGAGCCGGACGCCGCGACGACGCTGCTGCTCGTGCACGGCTATCGCGGCGACCACCACGGGCTCGAGCCGCTCGTGGCGCAGCTGCGCGGCATCCGGGTGGTCGCCTCCGATCTGCCCGGTTTCGGACTGTCCTCGCCGATGACCGAGGCCCGGCACGACATCGCCGGCTATGCGCGCTGGCTCGGCGCGCTCGTGGGGGCGCTCGGGGTCGGCGGGCCCGGGCTCGAGGGCACCGGTGCCGTGGTGCTCGGCCACTCCTTCGGCTCGATCGTCGTGGCCCACGCCGTCGCCGCGGGGGAGATCGCCCCGGGGCGCATCGTGCTGGTGAACCCGATCGCCGCGCTGCCGGCGGGCGGCTGGCGCGGCCTCGGCACCCGGGCCCTCGTCGGCGCGCACCGGCTCGCCGGCGCCCTCGGCGACCGGGCGGGCGGGTGGCTCATCGGCAACGCCCTCGTGGTGCGGGCGATGAGCGCCGGGATGGCGGTGACCCGGGAGCCGGGGCTGCGGCGCTGGATCCACGAGGAGCACGGCCGCTACTTCAGCGCCTTCAGCGACATCCGCACGGTGCTCGAGGCGTTCCGGGCCTCGGTCAGCCACACGGTCGCCGAGGTCGCCGAGCGGCTGCCGATGCCGGTGCTGCTCATCGGCGCCGAGCGCGACCAGATCTCCGCGGCATCCGCGGTGCGCGCCCTCGCCGAGCGGATGCCGCGCTCGACGCTCGTCATGCTCGACGGCGTCGGCCACCTCGTGCACTACGAGAAGCCGCGCGAGGCGGCCGTGGCGATCGTCGACTGGCTCGGCGTCGGTGCGCTCGCCTGAGCGCTGCCCGGTCAGCCGCGGGCGAGCAGCCGGCCGAAGCCCGGACGGCCGAGGATCTCGCCCTCGTGCATGATGAGCTCGCCGCGGAGCACGGTCGCGACCGGACGGCCCTTCACGGTGCGGCCCTCGTAGGGTGAGAAGCCCATCTTCGAGTACACCGGGTAGTCCCGGCCGATGACGGCCTCCCGGTCGATGTCGAGGACCGCGGCGTCGAGGTCCGCTCCGACGGCGATCACGCCCTTCCTGCCGTAGAGCCCGAGGTGTCGGGCGGGGTTCTCGGAGGTGAGTCGCACGAGCCGCTGCAGGTCGAGCCGGCCGCGGTTGACCTCTGTGAGGTACATCGCCAGGTAGTGCTCGCACAGCGGGTAGCCGATTGTCACGGAGTCGTAGGCGTTCCCCTGAGCGGCCTCGATGTCGTCGCGGGTCTGCGGGGCGTGATCGGAGGCGATGAGGTCGATGGTGCCGTCCATGAGCGCGGCGAGGTTGTCCTCGACGTTCTTCTCGGGCACAAGGTCCTTCAGCAGCTCGAACACCGACCAGGGGTTGGCCTCGGCGGTGAACGAGTAGCCGCCCGCCTTGAGAGCGCGCACGAGCCGCAGCTGGTCAGCGTTGCGAATGTGCAGGATGCGCAGATCAGCGCCCGTGGCGTGCGCGTAGAGCGCCACCTGGGCGATGCCGACGGTCTCGGTGACGTCCTCGTCCGCGTACACCGCGTACTCGTAGTCGTAGACCGTCCCGGCCTTGCGCTCTCGCAGTGCGTCCATCTTCGCTTCGAAGAGCGGCTGGTAGTGCGGATGGATCAAAAGCGGGAGACCGGTCTTGGCGACCTCCTTGAACGCGGCGAGGAGCATGACCGGGTCGACGACCGAGGCCTCGGTGTCATAGGGGTAGTGGGCCGACTTCATGAAGATCTTGAACCCGGCGACGCCGGATGCGGCGATCGCCGCGACCTCGTCGAGGCGGGTCGGCGAGGCCCAGCTGTTGAAGTCGACGAGCGACTTCTGCTCGAACAGCGCCCGCTTGGCGAGCACCCGCTCGAGGGTGTTGGGCACCGGGTCGGTGTTCGGCATGTCGACGACGCTCGTGATGCCGCCGGCGGCCGCCGCCCGTGATCCGGTGAGGATGTCCTCCTTCTGCTCGTAGCCGGGCTCCCGGAAGTGCACATGCGTGTCGATGACGCCCGGGATCACGATCCGGTCCCGCGCATCGACGATCGTGTCGGCCCGGCCGCCTGTGCCGCGGGGTACAAGGGCCGTGATGACGCCGTCCTCGCCGACGATGTCGACCTCCTCGAGATCCTTCGCGGTGACGACGGTGCCGCCGCTGATGATTGTTCGTGACATGTGCGCTGTTTCTCCTTGATCGTGCGTTGTGTCGTGCGTTGCGGATCGCCGGACGGGCCTCAGTCGGCGCCCGACTCGTAGGCGAGACGTTTGCGGGCGTCATCGATGTCAAACTGCCCCAGGGCGGCGATCCAGGGCGCGTCGCGGCCGGATGCCGGGGTGGCCGAGTAGAACAGGACGAGACGTTCCCCGCCGGTGATGAGGTTGAGCCGCACCGCCTCGGGGAAGTACACGGCATCGCCCGCGGCGACCCGGTGGCTCGTCGCGGTTCCCGTCACGAGATCCTCGATCTCCAGGGTCGCCGAGCCCTCGATGACGTACCAGACCTCCTTCATCCAGTAGGAGACCTTCCCGGAGACGTTCGGTCCGAACACCGAGAAGCCGGAGCGCATCGAGCGGTCGGCCGGGGCGGCGAAGCGGCGCATGCCGGAGCGGGGCGGGAGCCATCCCTTCATCGCGGCGTCTCCCTCGGCGACGATCGCGTCGAAGTCGGGGGTGAAGATCTCGAAGCGGTCGGTCGGCGGCTGTCGCAACGCGGTGATGTCGGTCATGGGAGTCCTTTCCGAGGGGGTGGGGGATCAGTGCTCGATCGCGGCGCGGAGCCGGCCGGTGAGCTCGTGGAAGGCGGCGGAGTCGCGGGTCGTGACGTCGCGCACGGGAAGCTCGATGGAGAGGTCGAGCCGGATCACCCCGGGACGGCTGGACATCACGACGACCCGATCGGCGAGGAACACCGCCTCCTCGATGCTGTGGGTCACCAGCAGCACCGTCGCCTCGAGTCCCCGCCACAGGGCGCTCAAATCGTTGGCGATCTGGTCCCGGGTGATGGCATCGAGGGCGCCGAACGGCTCGTCGAGGAGCACAAGGTCGGGCTCGTGCAGCAGTGCGCGGGCGATCGACACCCGCTGCTGCTGACCACCGGAGAGCTGGGACGGGCGCCGGGCGCCGATGGCGGGCTCCAATCCGACCAGCTCGAGCAGCTCTCGGGCGCGGCGGTCGACCTCGGCCCGCGGGATCGGGCGTGCCGCGCCCTGGAGCCGAACGTTGTCGAGCACCGTCATCCACTCCAGCAGGGCCGCGGACTGGAAGGCCATGCCGACCTGGGTCTGCGGGCCGCGGACGGGGGAGCCGTCATACTCGACGACCCCACCGTCCGCGGCCGTGAGGCCGGCGATCATCCGCAGCAGCGTGCTCTTGCCGCAGCCGCTGGGCCCGAGGACCGCGAGGAACTGGCCGCGCGGGACCGCCAGGTCGAACGGCCCCAGGACGGGATGCGGCCCGTCCGGCGTGTCGTAGGACTTGGTGACGCCGGAGCAGCGGACGAGCGGAGGATCGACGGCTCTCACGGGACGAACTCGTCCGTCGCATAGGCGCTCGCATCGCTCGTGGAGGTGATCACCCCGCCGGCGCGGAGGATCTCGAGGGTGTTGTCGAGCGCATCCAGGTCGAGCGCCGTGTAGGAGGAGCCGTCCGCGGTGTAGTCGAGGAACGTCTGGTCGGCGATGTCGGCCTGAGCGGCGATGACATCCTCGTCGAAGGAGGAGTCGTAGCGCGCGGCGCCGGCAGCGTAGATCTCGTCGGGGTGTTCCACGGCGTAGGCGATCGACTTCTCCACCGCGGCGACGAAGTGCGTCACCAGGTCGGGGTCGCTCTCGATGAGCGCATCGGTGGTCACGACTCCGCTGTCAGGCTCGATCGTGATGCCGTAGTCGCTGAACGACAGCACCGACGGATCGTCCTCGCCGAGCGAGGCGAGCGCCGGGACGGCGGCGCTCGAGTAGGTGACGATGCCGTCGACCTGGCCCTGGGCGAGCGCCTGGGTGGCGTTGGCGGGGCTGAGGTTCACGGTGGCCACGGCCGAGGGGTCGACGTCCGCCGCCGCGAGGAAGCTGTCCCACAGCAACGCCTGGGTGGTGCCCTGCGGCAGACCGATCGTCTTGCCGACCAGGTCATCCGGGTCGGTGATCTGGGCGTCGAGCGAGACCACGGCGTAGGAGGCGATGGGCGCGTCCCGCGCCACGAGCTTGAGCCCGGCGCCCTGGTCATCGTTGTTGATGACGGCGACAACGCCGATGTTGATGCCGAAGTCGGCGTTGCCGGCGGCGATCACCTGGGCACTCGTCGTGGAGCCGTTGCCTTCCTGGAACACCGGATCGATGCCCTCGTCGGCGAAGAAACCCTGATCCACCCCGAGCAGGTAGAGGCCGTAATACTGGATCACGGAGAACGGGTTCGAGGTGATGACGGAGACCTCGGTCAGCTCCGTCGAGTCGGTCGCCGTGGGCTCGGTCGAACCGGCGCTGCAAGCGGACAGGCTCAGCGCCGCCACGGTGGTGGCAGCGGCGAGGACGGTGAGGCGGGAGTGCTTCATGGATTGTCCTTTCGGATGCGGGAACGGCGGATTGGTGGTGCGCACTCAGGAGGCGGAGGCCGGCGCGGTACCGGCGCTCACCCGGAAGACGGCGGGACGGCGCCACGGCAGCAGGAGCCACTCCGCGAGCGCGATCGCGCCGTAGAACAGCAGCCCGATGACGATCAGCAACACCAGGCAGCTGAACAGGGCGGGGGTGTTGGCCATGCCGGTGGCGTTGACTATCCGGTAGCCGAGACCGGAGCTGGCACCGAGGAACTCGGCGACGACGACGCCCACGACGGCGAGGGTGCTCGCCAACCGCAGCCCGCCGAAGACGCTCGGCAGCGCCTGCGGCAGCTCGATGCGGAGAAAGCGCCGCCGACCGCTGAGCCCCATGATCCGGGCGAGGTCGATGCTCTCGGGCCGCACTTCTTGCATTCCGACGAGCGTCGTGGAGGTGATCGCGAAGAACGTCAGCAGGATGCCGAGCAGCACGATCGGCAGCTGGCCGAAGCCGAACCAGACGATGAACAGCGGGCCGACCGCGAGCTTCGGGAACGTCTGGCTGGCGACCAGCAGTGGGTAGACCGTGCGCCGGAACAGCCGCGACCGGTAGGCGGCCGCTCCGAGCGGGATGCCGATGAGCACGCTGAGCCCGAACACGATTGCGATCTCGACGACGGTGCTGCCGATGTCGTGCAGCAGGCTCGGCAGGTTGGCGGCCAGGTAGACGGCGACGGCGCTCGGCGCCGGCACGAGGTACGCCGGCGGCTGCAGGATGCGGACGGCACCCTCCCAGGTGACGAGGGCGACGAGGAGGGTGAGGGCGGCCGGCCAGGTCTCCCGGACGATGCTCCGTAGGAAGGTCGTGGACAAGCGCACCTCTCATAATATGGTATAGTAGGTTACATTGTGAGAGTCACGATAAGCCGAGCCGACCCGGAGGGCAACAGCGGCTTTGTAAGGTTTGTGTTTCGTCTTCATGGAAGAGGGGTCGGACGATGCCGGTAGCGGGAGCGGACAGCCTGCGGAAGGCGCTGCGGGTGCTGGAACTCTTCACGCTGCGCGAGCCCGACTGGGGATCGACGGAGGTCGCCCGAGAGCTGGACTTTCCGCTGAGCACGGCGAATCGGCTGCTCAACGCGCTCGCCGAGTCGGGCTACCTGGCGCGACAGCCCGGTGGCCGTTTCCGGCTCGGCCTCGCAGCGCTGCGTCTCGGCGAGAACGCCGCGGGCTTCAGCCTGCGCGACTACGCCCGCCCGGCGCTCGTCGAGGCCCAGCGTCGCACCGGCGAGACCGCGCTGCTCGTGATCCCCGACAGCACCAGCGGGCAGCCGATCGTCGTCGACGTCATCGAATCGGCCCACTTCCTCAAGGTCTCGCTCGCGCTCGACGTGGCGATCCCGCGCGGGGTGGGCTCGATCGCCGCCGCCGTCGACACCTACTTCCCCGAGCTGCCGGGTGCCGTCACCCCGGACGCTGAGGTCCGCAAGATCCGCGAGGCCGGCTACGCCTACAGCTATGAGCAGACGCCGATGGGCGGCTGGGGGGTGTCCGTACCGCTTCGCGACTCCGCGGCACGTCCCTACGCCGTGCTGGCCATCATCGCGCCGACGGCGCGCTTCTCCGAGAAGGTCAAAGCCGAGACGATCGCCGCCGTGCTCGCCGTCGCCGAGCTGCCTGGGTCCACGGCCTGAGCGCTCCGACGCACCCGGCCACGCTGATCACCACCGGATGATCGACCGGGGCCGGTCGTTCTCAGTCCGAGCTGTCCTCGGCCGGGTTCTGGGCCTCGAAGGGGCCGGTGCCGACCTCGAGGGAGGCGGCCTCAATCGGGTCGTCGAAGTGGACGAGCTCGAGGGCGCCGTCGGCGTGCCGGAAGCTGTGCACGCTGCCGTTCTCGATCTTGGGGTGGATCGTCTCGGGGTCCACCACCCGCAGCACGCTACGGATCGCGCCGCCGTGGGAGACGACGAGCACCTGGCCGCCGGGATGCCGGGCCGCGATCCGACTGAGCGCGGGCACCACCCGCTCCGAGACCGTGCGCCAGTGCTCCCGCCCGGGCACCACGGTGGCACCGGGGAACTTCGCGTCGATCGAGGCGAAGTCCATCCCCTCCGCCTCGCCGTAGCTGCGCTCGGTCACCGCGGGCTCGACGACCGGCTCGTCGAGGCCGCACTCGCGGGCGATGATCCGGGCCGTCTCGAGCGCCCGGGCCAGCGGGCTCGCGTAGATCGCGTCCCAGTGGCGGGTCGCCAGCAGCCGGCCGGTCGCGATCGCCTGCACGCGCCCCATCTCGTTGAGCGGGATGTCGGTGGAGCCCTGCACCCGATGGGCGCGGTTCCAGTCGGTCTCGCCGTGACGGACCAGGTAGAGATGGGTCATGCCGCGACCAGGATAGTGCGGTCGAGCCGGGGTCAGGGCGAGCCGGAGGGCAGCAGCCGCCCGGCGAGCGCACCGAGCACCTCGGAGGCGCCCGCGTCGATCTTCACGGCGGCGCGCCGGTCGCCCTTCGTGACGCCGCGGTTGACGATCACGATCGGCTTGCGGGCCCGCGCCGCGAGCTCGATGAGCCGGATGCCGGAGTTCACCGCGAGCGAGGAACCCACGACGACGAGGGCCTCGGCCTGGCGCACGAGCGCCTGCGCCTCGGCGAACTGCTCGACGGGCACGAGCTCGCCGAAGAACACCACCTCGGGCTTGAGGATGCCGCCGCAGACGGTGCACTCCGGGATCGCGAAGCCCTCGTGCCCGGCGATCTCGACATCGCCGTCCGGGTTCAGCCGCACCCGCTCCGGCACGTCGATCCACGGGTTCAGCTCCGAGATACGCTCCGCGACGTCACCGCGGGCGAACGTCTGTCCGCAGTCGAGGCAGCGCACCCGATCGAGCGAGCCGTGCAGCTCGACCACCCGCTCCGAGCCCGCTCGGACGTGCAGCCCGTCGACGTTCTGGGTGACGACGCCGTTCGCGACGCCGGCCGCTTCGAGAGCGGCGATGGCACGATGCCCGGCGTTGGGCTCGGCGGCGGCGAAGGCCCGCCAGCCCAGGTGCGAGCCCGCCCAGTAGCGCTGGCGGCGCTCCGCCGAGCCGAGGAACTGCTGCACCGTCATCGGTCGGCGCACCGGGGCGCCCTCGCCGCGGTAGTCCGGGATGCCCGAGTCGGTGCTCACCCCCGCACCGGTGAGGATCGCGAGCCGGCGCCCGGCCAGCAGCGCGACGGCACGGTCGAGGAGCGCTTCGCCGGCCGGGGGGAGGGCGGCGTCCGTCTCGACGTCGACGCTGAGCGGCATGGTCCACCTCCCGAGGTTTCAGGCTAGCCGCGGGACTTTTCGGGCATGTTTCCCCGTGCCCAGGGTCGGCTCCGGCATCGCCGCCGGCTCACCGACGTGCGGCGGCGGACATGCCCCGCCCCGTCGTCGGTGTAACGGTCGAGACTGATGCGCACATCTTCTCAGTGTGGGGGTGCTCGAATTGGCGGATCTCGAATCGGCGGGCTTGGAATCGGCGGACACGGAGGCGCGGCTCTGGGCGAGCGTGCTCGACGGGGGGACGGCCGGGGGCCGTGGCTTCGCGCGGCTGTTCGACCTTCACGGGGACCGGGTGTTCCGGCACTGTCTGAGGTTGATGGAGACGAGGCAGGATGCCGAGGACTGCGTCGCCGTGGTGTTCCTGGAGTGTTGGAGAAGTCGCCGGCGGGTCCGCCTGGCGGGCGGCAGCGTGCTGCCCTGGCTGCTCGCGACGGCGACGAACGTCTGTCGGAACGCCGGTCGTTCCCGGGCTCGATACCGCCGGTTTCTTCAGTCGCTTCCCCGCGAGCGTGACGCGCACGACTCGGGCGAGAACGATCTGGTCGATCCCCGATTGGTGCGTGACGTGGCCCGTGCGCTTCGCGCCCTTCCGTCGTCCGACGGTCGGCTGATCGGACTGGTCGCGTTCGAGGGATATTCCGTCGCCGATGCCGCCGAGGTGCTCGGCATCACGCCCGGCAACGCCCGGACGCGTCTGTCGCGGGCCCGCGGTCGGCTTCGAGCCGAGGTCGCCCCGGAGACGATGGCGATCTTGGAGGAGTTGTGAAGGAGGAGTTGTGAAGGAGATCGAACCCATGGACGGCCGGTTCGCTGCGGCGCTCCGGCTCCGGCTCGAGGCGCTGCCGACGGCGGCTCGTCGTCGACGCCTCGTCTGGCTCGGTGTCGGCGGGGTGTCGTTCGCGGTGCTGCTGACCGGGACCACGGCGCTCGCCACGGGCATCCTCAGCGTGCCCGGAGGACGGGAGGTCGTCCCGCTGACGGCGCCGTCGAGGGTCATCCCGTCGGATGGCAGCTCCTCGGATGGCAGCATCGCCGCCTCCGACGGTGTCATCGAGATCGACCTCGGTGCCCGCCCGGCGGGTGCGGACGCCGTCGAGGTGACGCTCGTGTGCCTCTCGGCCGGATCGTTCTTCTTCGAGGACGGCTCCGGCATGACCTGCGCGGACGCCGACGTCGGCACATCGGCGGGGACCGGGCATTTCGTCGTCGACCTCGACACGGAGCAGGACACGCTCACGCTCGAGGTGTCGGCGGGTGCCACCTGGGATGCCACGACGCAGTACGTCTCGAGCTAGCCGACCGCCTGGGCGACGAACGCCTCGGGGCAGACGTACGGGATGGAGAACGAGAACGGCTCGCCCGATCTGGTCGCCGTCGTGGCGACGAACGGCCTCGACGGCTATGTCTATTCAGCGGAGTTGGACGCCTACGACGCCGCGCCGTCCAGCGGGGAGCCGGAAGACTCGGAAGACCCGGAGTCGGAAGACCCGGAGTCGGAAGACCTGGAGTCGTGGCAGGCCGAGCAGAACGCCCGCGGCCACGAGCCGCTCACGGTCTATGCCTCCGATGGCACCACCGTCATCGGCGAGTTCGAGTTCGCCGACCTCTCCACGGCGACGCCTCTGCCCACGAACGGCACCTACTTGCCGGACTGAGGCTCTCGGGCGGTGCCCGGATTGCGGCACGACGGCGCGTAGGGCGTGCCAGGCTGACCGCGGGACTTCTCCGGCACGTCTCCCCGTGCCCAGGTTCGGCTGGAGGCAGCAGCGTGCACATCGAGCGCATCACCGACCCCGCGGACGAGCGGCTCCGGGACTACCGCGGCCTCACCGACGTCGCCCTGCGGCGCCTGGCCGAGCCGGCGCAGGGCCTCTACCTGGCCGAGAGCGCGAAGGTCATCCGCCGGGCGATCGAGGCCGGACACCGGCCGCGCTCGGTGCTGCTCGCCGAGCGTTGGCTCGCGGAGCTCGAGCCGCTGCTGGCCGACATCGAGGTGCCGGTGTACCTCGGCGAGCCGGCGGTGCTCGAGGCGGTGACCGGCTTCGCCATGCACCGGGGTGCGATCGCCTCGATGCACCGGCCGCCGCTCGCCGACCCGGCCGCGCTGCTCGCGCGGGCCCGCCGGGTCGTGGTCGTCGAGGACGTCGTGGACCACACGAACGTCGGCGCGATCTTCCGCTCCGCCGCCGCCCTCGGCGCGGACGCCGTGCTCGTCACGCCACGCTGCGCCGACCCGCTCTACCGTCGCAGCGTGCGGGTGAGCATGGGCACCGTGCTGCAGGTGCCCTGGACCCGACTGCCGGACTGGCCGGAGGGCGCCGCGGTGCTGCACGCGGCCGGCTTCCACCTGGCAGCGCTCGCCCTCGCCGATCACGCCGTGCCGCTCGACGTCTTCGCGGCGCGCCCGCCCGAACGGGTGGCGCTGCTGCTCGGCACCGAGGGCGACGGGCTCAGCCGGCGGGCGCTCGCGGCATCCGACACCGTCGTCACGATCCCGATGCGCGGCGACGTCGACTCGCTCAACGTCGCCGCCGCCTCGGCCGTGGCGCTGTGGGAGTTAAGAGCGAGCACTCCCTAGCATCGACGGGTGCCACTCAGCCGTCGACAGGTCTACCGCCGCCGGCGCGGCATGGTCTTCGGCGGCCTCGGCACCGCCCTGGTCGCCGCGTTCTACCTGCCGTTCGCGCTGCTCGCGCCCATCTCGCCGGCCACCGTGGCGCGCGCCGACGTCGCCGCGCCGACGAGCGCCGCCGCGAGCATCGCGTGGCCCGACTACGGCGCGAGCGCCATCGGCGCGGTCGGCTACGACGGCGTGCTCGCCTCCAGCGGCAAGACGAAGGCGCTGCCGATGGCATCCATCACCAAGGTGATCACCGCGCTCGTGGTGCTGCAGGCAAAGCCGCTCGACGTCGGCGAGGACGGCCCGACGATCACGACCACCGCGGCGGATGTCGCGCTCTACAACCACTACCTCGCGCTCAACGGCTCGCTCGCCCCGGTGAGCGCCGGCCTCGAGCTCAGCGAGCTGCAGCTGCTGCAGCTCGGGCTCGTGCACAGCGCCAACAACTACGTCGCGACGCTGGTGAACTGGGCGTTCGGCAGCGAGGACGCGTTCCTGCCGGTGGCGACGCAGTGGCTCGCCGACAACGGCCTGACCTCGACGACGATCGTCGAGCCGACCGGCATCGACCCGGCCGACGTGGCCACCGCGTCCGACCTGGTCGCGCTCGGCAAGCTCGCGCTGGCGAACCCCGTCATCGCCGAGCTGGCCAGCACCGCCTCGATCGACATCCCCGGGGTGGGCCAGTTCGACAACACCAACGAGCTGCTCGGCGTCGACGGGGTGACCGGGCTCAAGACCGGCACCCTCGAGGACTCCGGCGCGAACCTGCTGTTCAGCGCCGACCGCAGCTACGGCGACACGACCGTCACCGTCGTCGGCGTCGTGCTCGGCGGCGCCGACCACGACTCGCTCGACGACGACATCCTCACACTGCTCGACGGCGTGTTCGCGGGCTTCCAGGAGGTGTCGCTCACCACCGCCGGCACCGTCTACGCCACCGCGACGACCGCCTGGGGGCAGAGCGCGGAGCTCGTCGCGGCCACGAGCGCGACGGCGCTGGTCTGGAGCGACACCGCGATCACGGTGGACGAGCAGATCGACGACATCCTCACCGGCGCCGCGGGGGCGGATGTCGGCGACCTCGACTTCACCGTCGGCGACGACGACTACACGGTCGACCTCGCGCTCGGCTCCGCCCTGGAGGACCCGGGGGCGGGCTGGCGGCTCACGCACCCCTTCGGGCGCTGAGCGGGCCCGCGGCCGGCGGGCCCGGGCTGCCGCTGGGGCGGGCTGCCGCTGGGCCGGGCGCAGCGCGCCCACGGCTCAGAACCCGGGCCGCTTGGCGCTGACGCCGTCGCCGGAGGAGCGGTGCCGGATGCGGCGCAGCACCCACGGCACGAGGTACTCCCGCGCCCAGCCGAGGTCGTCGACGCGGGCCTGCCGCCAGGACTGCCTCGGCAGCGGGGCGGGCACCTCGGCGGAGAGCGCGTTCGGCACGTTGAGCGCCGCGAGCACCATCCGGGCCACGCGCTGGTGGCCGAGCGGGGAGAGGTGCAGCCGGTCCGGGGCCCACATGCGCGCGTCGGCGAGCTCGCGCATCGCCCACATGTTCGCCAGCACGGCGTCGTGCCGGAGCGCGATCGCGGCGACGTTCTCGTTGTAGATCGCGACCTTGCCGCGCAGCCGGCCGAGCACCGGCGTCTGGCCGATGTCCGGTCCGGTGAACAGCACGACCGTGGCATCCGAGGCACTGAGCCGCTCGATCGCGCTATCCAGGCGCCCGGCGATCTCGTCCGGGTCGGTGCCGGGGCGGATGATGTCGTTGCCGCCCGCGGAGATCGTCACGAGGTCGGGGTGCAGCGCGAGCGCCGGCTCGACCTGCTCGTCGATGATCTGCTGCAGCAGCCGGCCGCGCACCGCGAGGTTCGCGTAGGCGAAATCGTCAACGCTCTCGGCGAGCACCTCGGCGACCCGGTCGGCCCAGCCGCGGTGGCCGCCCGGGCTGGCCGGCTCGGGGTCGCCGATGCCCTCGGTGAAGGAGTCGCCGAGGGCGACGTAGCGGGTCCACGGGTGCCGCTCGCTCATGGCTCCATCCTGCCGCCCGGCGGTGCGCTCCCGCCGTGTCGGCCGTGACTGTGACGATGGAGGGGTGAGCAAGCAGGACGGCAGCGGCCGGCTGACGACCGCCGCCGGCGTGGATGACGCCAGCGCGACGATCCTGCACGCCGACCTGGACGCCTTCTTCGCCTCGGTGGAGCTGCTCGAGCGTCCCGAGCTGCGCGGCCGGCCGGTGATCGTCAGCCACGACTCGCCGCGGGCGGTGGTCACGGCGGCCACCTACGAGGCGCGCCGCTACGGGGTGAACTCGGCCATGCCCACGGCCCGGGCCCGGCGGCTGTGCCCGGAGGCGGTGATCCTCGAGCCGCACTTCGAGCGCTACCGGCACTTCTCCGGCATCGTCATGGGCATCCTCGACGAGGTCACGCCGCGCGTGGAGCGGGTCGGCATCGACGAGGCCTTCCTCGACGTCGCCGGCGCCCGCCGGGTGCTCGGCGGGCCGGTCGCGATCGGCGAGCGCATCCGCGCGCGGGTGCGCGCCGAGACCGGCCTCGTGGTCTCCGTCGGCGCCGCGGCCACCAGGTTCGTGGCGAAGCTCGCCTCGGCCCGTTCCAAGCCGGACGGCCTGCTCGTCATCCCCGCCGAGGCGACGCTCGGCTTCCTGCATCCTCTGCCGGCCGGCGCGCTCTGGGGTGTCGGCGGCAGCACCGAGGAGCGGCTCGCCCGGCTGGGCCTGCGCACCGTCGCGGATGTCGCGGGGGCCCCGCTCGCCGTGCTCGAGCGTGCCGTGGGCGCGGCCGCCGCCCGCCGCCTGCACGAGCTCGCCTGGGGCCGCGACCCGCGGCCGGTGGAGCCGGCCGGTCCGGTCGGGTCTGCCGGGTCTGCCGGGCGGGAGAAGAGCGTCGGCCACGAGGAGACCTTCGGCACGGATGTCACCGACCCGGTCGCGCTGCGCCGGGAGCTGCTGCGGCTGTCGTCGATGGTCGCCCGGCGGCTGCGGGCCGGCCGGCTCGCCGGGCGCACGGTCGTGCTCAAGCTGCGCTTCGGCGACTTCAGCACCATCACCCGCTCGCGCACCCTCGCCGAGCCGACGAGCGTCGCCCGGCGCATCTACGAGGAGGTCGCCGACATCCACGCGGGCCTCGGCGCCCACCGGCCGGTGCGGCTCATCGGCGTGCGCGTCGAGCAGCTCGGCGAGGCGGGCCCGAGCGCGGCGCTCTGGGACGACGACGAGGACTGGCGCGGGGCGGAGAGCGCCATGGACGCCGTGCACGAGCGCTTCGGCCGTGGCGTGCTGGCGCCCGCGGCGCTGCTCGATGGCGGCCGCCGAGAGCACGACATCGAGGCGCGCCGCCACACCGCCCGCGGCGAGCCCCTGCCAGGCAATATGCCTTTCCCGACCGACGTGCAGGAGGGGGCGTGACGGACGGGGAGGGCGCGTCGGGGGTCTCGACTACCCTGTGATGCAGTGAGCGACGCGATCCCGGACCCGGCACCCGCCGCCCCCGATCCACCGGCCCCCGATGCGCCCGCCGTCGGGCCGCCGCGACTGCGGGTGGGCACGTTCGCCGCCGAGCACCTGCCGCCGGCGTTCCCGGAGCGCGCCGCGCGCGGCACCGCGGGCAGCCTGCGGGCCTGGCAGCAGGAGGCGCTCGACGCCTACCTCGCCCGCGACCGGCGCGACTTCCTGGTGGCGGCGACCCCGGGCGCCGGCAAGACCACGTTCGCGCTGCGGGTCGCCACCGAGCTGATCGCGCGGCGCCTCGTCGACCGGATCACCGTCGTCGCCCCCACGGAGCACCTCAAGGGCCAGTGGGCGGACGCGGCGCACCACGTCGGCATCCGGCTGAACCCGGCGTACCGCAACGGCGAGTCCTGGGCCGGCCGGCGGTTCCACGGCATGGCGGTCAGCTACGCCCAGGTGGCGATGAACGCGGCCCTGCACCGGCGCATCACCGAGTCGCACCGCACGCTGGTGATCCTCGACGAGGTGCACCACGGCGGCGACGCGCTCAGCTGGGGCGACGCCATCCGGGAGGCCTTCGACCCGGCGGTGCGCCGACTGTCGCTCTCCGGCACGCCGTTCCGCAGCGACAGCGCGGCGATCCCCTTCGTCGGCTACGCCCCGGATGCCGCGGGCATCCGCACCTCGGTCACCGACTACTCCTACGGCTACGGCCGGGCCCTCGCCGACGGCGTCGTGCGGCCGGTGCTGTTCATGGCCTACGCCGGCCGGATGCGCTGGCGCACCCGGGACGGCGAGGAGATGGAGGCGCGGCTCGGCCAGGGCGACACCAAGGACGTGACCGCGCAGGCCTGGCGCACGGCGCTCGATCCGGCCGGGGAGTTCATGCCGAACGTGCTCGCCGCGGCCGACCGGCGGCTCACCGAGGTGCGCGCGCACATCCCGGACGCCGGCGGCCTCGTGATCGCGGGCGACCAGGGCGCGGCCCGCGCCTACGCCGACATCCTGCACCGGGTCAGCGGCGAGCCGCCGACGGTCGTGCTCTCGGACGAGCGGGAGTCGAGCGCGCGCATCGAGCGCTTCGCCCGAGGCGACGACCGCTGGCTCGTCGCGGTGCGGATGGTCTCGGAGGGCGTCGACGTGCCACGGCTGTGTGTGGGCGTGTACGCGACCCCGGCATCGACGCCGCTGTTCTTCGCCCAGGCGATCGGGCGCTTCGTGCGCGCGCGCCGGCGGGGCGAGACCGCGAGCGTGTTCCTGCCGAGCGTGCCGGTGCTGCTCGAGCTCGGCGCCCAGCTCGAGCGCGAGCGGGACCACGCCCTCGACCGGGATGCCGGCGACGCGCTCTACCTCGACGACGCGGCCCTGGAGCGGGCGAACGTCGCGGAGCCGGCGTCGGCCTCGGTCTCGGAAGGCCTCGCCGAGACGTTCGAGTGGGCGGCGCTCGAGTCGGACGCGAACTTCTCGCACGTCATGTTCGAGGGCGAGGAGTTCGGCTTCGCGGCCGCCGTGCTCACCGAGGAGGAGGAGGACTTCCTCGGCCTTCCGGGCATCCTCGAGCCGGGGGAGGTGCGCGAGCTGCTGCGGCAGCGCCAGCTGCGGCAGTCGCGGCGGGCCGAGGGGCGCGCAGCGGCGGAGCGGGCCGCCGGGGCGGATGCCGCCGGGGCGCCGGAGCCGGCGCTGCACCGCACGCTCAAGGAGCAGCGGACGCTGCTGAACTCGCTCGTCGGGATGCGCGCCAAGCTCTCCGGCCAGCCGCACGGGATGATCCACAGCGAGCTGCGCCGCGTCTGCGGCGGCCCGCCGGTGGCGCAGGCCACCGTCGCGCAGCTGCAGTCGCGCATCGAGCACCTGCGTCGCACGATGCACACGTAGTCCCTGGACAGAAGAGAAGGGGAGCGCCGCCCGGTGGGGCCCCGCGGTTCAGTCGCGGTGCATGTGCCGCGCGCCCGGCGGTTCAGTCACGGTTCAGTCGCGGTGCATGTGCCGCGCCTCGGCGCGGTGCAGCAGCCGCCTGGCCAGCAGCACGCCGAGGCCGAACAGCAGCAGCGCCGCCGCGAAGGCGTAGCCGGCCCAGTGCAGCCGGTCGCCGAGCTGCCGGTAGCCGCCGGCGGCGAGAGCGCCGACCGACACGTAGAGGGCAGCCCAGAGCACGCAGGCCGGAGCGGTCCAGGCCAGGAAGCGGCGGTAACGGAAGTCGCCCATCCCGACCGTGATCGGCACGAGCGAGTGCAGCACCGGCAGGAACCGGGAGACGAACACGGCGATGCCGCCGCGACGCTCGAGGTACGCCTCCGCGTGCTGCCAGCTGCGCTCGCCGATGCGGGCCCCGAGCCGGGAGCCGCGCAGCCGGTGGCCGGCCCAGCGGCCGATGGCGAAGCCGAGGCTCTCGCCGGCGAGCGAGCCGACGACGATCGAGACGAACAGGGCGACGCCCTGCGGCACCGTGACGACGGCGGTGCTCGCGACGATCACGACGCTGTCGCCGGGCACGAGCAGGCCGACGAGCAGGCTCGTCTCCAGCAGCATCGCCACGCCGGCGAGCAGGCAGCGCAGCACCGGGTCGAGCGACTGCACGGTGCCGAGCAGCGCGTCGAGGACCTCGTTCACGGCCGCGAGCATAACGGTGCCGGCCGGGAGCGCACCACGCCCGGCGGGCAACCGCAGATCGGGACCTAGGACTCTGCCGGCGCGCCCCCGCGCCGGCCAGCATGGACGAGGTCGGAGCGGCTCCGACGCTCGCATCCGGAAGGCATCCTCCCCTTGAGCGACATCCTCGACCCGCTGCTGCTGTCGCGGTGGCAGTTCGGCCTGACCACGCTGTACCACTTCCTGTTCGTGCCGCTGACGATCGGCATGGCGCTGCTCGTGGCGATCATGCAGACGATCTGGTGGCGCACCGGCCGGCTGCACTGGCTGCGGCTGACCCGGCTGTTCGGCCGGATCTTCCTGATCAACTTCGCGATGGGCGTCGTGACCGGCATCGTGCAGGAGTTCCAGTTCGGCATGAACTGGTCGAACTACTCGCGCTTCGTCGGCGACGTCTTCGGCGCGCCGCTGGCGATGGAGGGCCTGTTCGCCTTCATGCTCGAGGCCACGTTCATCGGGGTGTGGATCTTCGGCTGGGACCGGCTGCCGCGCGGCGTGCACCTGGCGAGCATCTGGCTGACGAGCATCGCGACGATCATGAGCGCCTACTTCATCCTGTGCGCGAACGCCTTCATGCAGAACCCGGTCGGCTACGAGATCGACGAGAGCACCGGCCGGGCCCGGCTGACCGACCTGTGGGCGGTGCTGACCAACCAGGTGGCCCTCGCCGCCTTCCCGCACACGCTGTTCGCCTCCATCATGTTCGCCGCGGTCGTCGTCGTCGCGGTCGCCGCCTGGCAGCTGCGCGCCGGCCGGCACCGGCAGACGATGCGCGCAGCGCTGAAGTTCGGCACGGTCGGGAACATCCTCGCCTTCGCCGGCACCGCGCTCTCCGGCGACCAGCTGGGACTGGCGATGGTGCGCACCCAGCCGATGAAGATGGCGGCCGCCGAGGCGATGTACAACACCGCCTCCGGGGCGGATGCCTCGTTCTCGCTGTTCTCGCTCGGCACCCCCGACGGCACGAGCGAGATCTTCAGCCTGCGCATCCCGTACCTGCTGTCGTTCCTGTCGACGCACACGTTCTCGGGCACCGTCGAGGGCATCAACGACCTGCAGGCGGAGTACGCGCAGCAGTTCGGCGCGGGCGACTACACGCCGATCATCTGGGTCACCTACTGGGCGTTCCGGTGGATGATCGGCTTGGGCGCGCTCTCGATGGTGATCTCGGTCGTCGGCCTGTGGCTCACCCGCCGCGGCCGCCAGGTGCCGCGCTGGGCCTGGACGGTGGCGATCTGGACCGCGCCGCTGCCGCTCGTCGCCTCGCTCGTCGGCTGGACGTTCACCGAGTTGGGCCGCCAGCCCTGGATCGTGTTCGGCCTCATGAGGACCGCGGACGCGGTCTCGCCCACCTCGACCGGGCTGACGGTGCTCGTCTCCCTCGTCGCCTTCACGCTCGTCTACGGCGCCCTCGCGGTCGTCGAGTTCCGGCTGCTGCGCCGCGCGGCGCTGACCGGGCCGGACGAGTGGGATCAGGAGAGCGCGGACGAGGCCCCGCCCGCGGCGACGCTCGCCACCGTCTACTAGGAGGACTCATGGACCTGCCAACGCTGTGGTTCCTTATCGTCGGCTTCCTGTTCGTCGGCTATTTCGTGCTCGACGGCTTCGACTTCGGCGTCGGGATGAGCCTGCCGTTCCTCGGCCGCGACGACGTCGACCGCCGGGTGCTGATCAACACGATCGGCCCGGTGTGGGACCTCAACGAGACCTGGCTGATCACCGCGGGCGCCTGCCTGTTCGCCGCCTTCCCGCTGTGGTATGCCTCGCTGTTCAGCGGCTTCTACCTGGCGCTGCTGCTGATCCTGCTGGCGCTCATCGTGCGCGGCGTCTCCTTCGAGTACCGGCACCAGGGCAGGAGCGAGCGCTGGAGGCGCTGGTTCGACGCGTTCATCGTGATCGGCTCGGCGCTGCCGGCGCTGCTGTGGGGCGTCGCCTTCGCCGACATCCTCGGCGGCACCCCGGTGGATGCCGACGGCGACATGCACGGCGGCCTGCTCGCCCTGCTCACCCCCTACGGCCTGCTCGGCGGGCTGACGACGCTGCTGGTGTTCCTCACCCACGGCGCGGTGTTCCTCTCGCTGCGCACCGAGGGCGACATCCGCGTGCGGGCCCGCCGGCTCGCCGGCCGCTCGGGGCTGCTCGCGATCCTCGCGGCGGCCTCGTTCCTGCTCTGGACGGTGCTCGCGCACCTCGACGGCGAGGCCGCGCCGGTCATGGTGGCCGCCGCGGTGATCGCCGCGCTCGCCATCGTCGGCGGCTGGGTCGCGAACCTCGCCGGACGCGAGGGCCTGGCCTTCACCGGCATGGCCGTCGCGATCGCCGGCACCGTCGGCACGCTGCTGGCTGCGCTGTACCCGAACGTGATGGTCTCGAGCCTTGACCCGGCCTACTCGCTCACGATCGCCGGTGCCTCGAGCTCCGGCTACACGCTCACGGTGATGTCGTGGGTGGCGCTCGTGGCGCTGCCGGTGGTGCTCGTCTACCAGGGCTGGACCTACTGGGTGTTCCGCCGGCGCATCGGCCGCGCGCACATCGAGTCGGCCGGGGCGCACTAGGACCGGCATGGTCACATCAGGCACGGGTGCGCCCGGCGGGGCGCGGACGGTGGGCTGAGGATGCCCCGGGGTCCGGTCGACCCGCGGTTGCTGCGCCACGCGCGCAGCAGCCGGCGGTTCCTCGTCATCGGCTCGCTGCTCGGCCTCGCGCAGGCGGCGGGCACGGTGGCGGTCGCGGCGGGCTCCGCCCGGGGCATCGCGGTCGTCGTCGGCAGCGGGGGCGGCGCCGGAGCAGGTGGCAGCGCATTTGGCGGCCTGGGCACGGCGGTCGCGCTGCTCGCGGTCGGCCTCGTGCTGCGAGCGGGCGCCGCCTGGGCGCTGGAGTCGGCGGGGGCGCACGCGGCGTCCGCGGTGAAGAGCGAGCTGCGCGCCGCGCTGCTCGCGGCCATCGACCGGCGCGGGCCGCAGTGGCTGGCCGGGCAGTCCCGGGCGCGGCTGACGACGATCGTCGGGCGCGGCCTCGATGCCCTCGACGGCTACTTCGGCTCCTTCCTGCCGCAGCTGCTGCTCACCGCGCTCAGCGTGCCGGTGCTGCTCGTGGTGCTCGCGCTCGCGGACCGGGCCAGCGCGATCATCGTGCTCGCGACACTGCCGCTGATCCCGCTGTTCATGGTGCTCGTGGGTCTCGCCACCCGCACGGCGCAGCAGCGGCAGTGGCGGGCGCTCACCGGCCTCGCGAGCGGCTTCCTCGAGGTGGTCGAGGGGCTCGCGACGCTCACCCTCTTCGGCCGGCAGCGGCGGCAGGCCGAGCGGATCCGCGCCGTCACCGAGGACTACCGGCGGCACACGATGGCCGTGCTGCGGCTGAGCTTCGTCTCCGGCTTCGTGCTCGAGGTGGCCGGCAGCCTCGCCGTCGCGCTCGTCGCCGTCACGATCGGCGTGCGCCTGGTCGCCGGCGGCATGCCGCTTGGCACCGGCCTGTTCGTGCTGCTGCTGATGCCGGACGTGTACCTGCCGATCCGGCAGGTCGGCGCGCGCTTCCACGCCTCCGCCGACGGGATCGCCGCCTTCGAGGACGTGGCGGCGATCATCGAGGGCACGGTCCCCGAGGGCACGGGCAGCGGGGGAGCGGGCAGCGGGGGAGCGGCGCCGGCCACGACAGCCGTGCCGAGCGTGCCCGCCGTGCCGGGGCCGCGGCGGGCGCACGCGATCGTGCTGCAGGGTCTCGCGGTGCGCCGCGGCGGCCGCGCCGTCATCGACGGGGTGAGCCTCGTGGTGCCGGCCGGGCGGATCACCGCGCTCGCGGGGCCGAGCGGGGTGGGCAAGTCCTCGGTGCTCGCGGCGCTGCTCGGCTTCGCCGAGCACGAGGGCGGCATCCTCGTCGACGGTCGCCCGGTGGCGCACGCACGCCCGCTCATCGCCTGGTGCCCGCAGCGGCCGGCGCTCGTCGCCGGCAGCGTCGCCGAGAACGTAACGCTCGGCGACGGCGCCACGGATGCGGCGCTCGTGCGCCGCGCCCTCGCCGTCGCCGCGGCCGAAACGATCGACCCGGACGCCCGGCTCGGGCCCGACGGCAGCGGCCTCTCCGGAGGTCAGGCGCAGCGGGTGGGCATCGCCCGCGCCGTCTACCGGCTGCTGCGCGGCGGCCGCGGTTTCCTGGTGCTCGACGAGCCGACGTCGGCGCTCGACGCCGCGACCGAGCAGGCCGTCCTGGCCGGCCTGCGCGCCCTGACCGCGGAGGGAGCCGGCGTGCTGCTGGTGTCGCACCGCGACGCCGTGCTCGCCGCCGCCGACAGCGTGCACACGCTGCACGAGCGTCAGGCTGCGGGCCCAGACGCTGAGCAGCCAGACGCTGAGCAGCCAGACGCTCACCAGCCAGACGCTGACCAGCCAGATGCTCACCAGCCGGTCACCGGTGAGCCGGATGCCGGGCATCCGGACACCGGGCGGGGGGCGAGCGCCGCATGAGCGCCGTCCGCGACTCGGAA
This sequence comes from Microbacteriaceae bacterium, assembly GCA_047605685.1. Taxonomy (GTDB): domain Bacteria; phylum Actinomycetota; class Actinomycetes; order Actinomycetales; family Microbacteriaceae; genus JAUASV01. The sequence continues at coordinate 748 of JASGFF010000010.1, read as the reverse complement.
GTCGCGCCGGTGGGCGGGTCGCCCAGCGGGCCGTCCTGCGACCCGTCCGGGGCGGCGGTGCTGCGCGCCGCCATGCCGCCGATGCGTCGGCTGCTCGCCGCCATCGGCCTCGGCGTGCTCTCCTCGGGCTGCGGCGTGGCCCTGCTCGCGACGAGCGCCTGGCTGATCGTCCGCGCCGCCGAGCAGCCGCCGATCCTCTATCTGGCGTTCGCGATCGTCGGCGTGCGCGCCTTCGCCCTCGGCCGCGCGGCGCTGCGCTACCTGGAGCGGCTCGCCGGGCACGACGCCGCCTTCCGCCAGCTCGGCGGGCTGCGGGTCGCCGTCTACCGCCGGATGCTGCCGCTCGGCCCCGACGGCCTGGCCGGCACCCGCCGCGGCGAGCTGTTGGCCCGGCTGGTGGCGGAGGTGGACCGGCTGCAGGACGCGCCGCTGCGGGCCGTGCAGCCGATCGCGACGGCACTCGTCGTCGGCGGGGCATCCGTCCTCGCCGTCGCGACGGCGAGCCGCACCGGCGCGCTCGTGCTCGCCGGCTGCCTGATCGGCACCGTGCTCGCCGGCGCCCTGGTGCAACGGGCCACCGGGGCGGCCTCCGACCGGGCCCTCGCGCCGGCGCGGGCCCGGCTCGACGAGCTCGTGCTCGAGCACCTCGGCCGCCTCGACCTGCTCAGCGCCTTCGACGCGACCGGGGCGAGCGCGAGGCGCATCGCCGCGGCGGATGCCGCCGAGCGCGCCGCCGAGCGCGGCCGGG
>JASGFF010000009.1:0-49209 GCA_047605685.1 Microbacteriaceae bacterium | reverse complement strand
CGGCGGCGAGCCGGGCCCGGGCGCGGTCGACGCCGGCGAGCCAGCCGGCGGCCCGCAGGCCGACGGTCGTGGGCACCGCCTGCTGGCCGAGCGTGCGGGCGGCGGCGGGCTGATCGCGGCGGGCCGCCGCGAGCGCGTCGAGGTCGGCCGCCGCCGCGTCGAGCTCCCGCAGCACGCGGGCGCTCGCGCCGTGGGCGACGAGCATGAGAGCCGAGTCGAGGATGTCCTGGCTGGTGGCGCCGCGGTGCAGCCAGGGCCGCAGCGGCTCGGGCGCGGCCCGACGCAGCGCGGCGGCGAGCGGGATCACCGGGTTGCCACCGGCGACCCCGGCCGCGGCGAGGGCGGCCGGATCGAGGCCGTGGCCGTGGCATCCGGCACCGGGCCCGCGCCAGCCGAACCGTGCGCTCAGGCCCTCGGCGACGTCGGCGGGGGCGACGCCGAGCGCCGCGAAGGCGCGCACGAGCGCGATCTCGGCCGCCACGAGGGCGTCGAGGACCGCGGCATCCGACACCGGCGCGTCGTGGCCGGCGCTCACCGGCTGCAGCAGGCCCGCGTCGAGCGCCGCGGGGGCCGCCGGCCCCGCCAGCTCGGAAGGCCCCGCCGGCTCAGAAGGCAAGGAACACTGTCTCCCTCTCGCCCTGCAGCCGGATGTCGTGGTGCAGGTACCCCTCGGGGGTGCGCGTCGCGATGAGCGTAGCGCGCTCCTCGGGGTCGAGGGAGGCCAGCAGCGGGTCGGCGGCGAGGGCGGCGGTGTCCTCGGGCAGGTAGATGCGGGTGTGCAGCTTGTTCGGCAGGCCGCGCGCGTAGACGATCGCGGCGAAGAACGCCGCCGCGCCCGTGGCGGTCGGGCCCGGGTCGCGGGTCCAGAACTCGTAGTGGCCCTCGTCGGTGGTGAAGGAGCGCCCCCAGCCGGTGAAGCTGTGGCCGTCGCGGTGCAGCGAGCCGCGCACCCGCGGGATCGTGCCGTCGCTGTCGGCACCCCAGATCTCCACGATCGCGTCGGGGATGGGCGCGCCCGCGCCGTCGTAGACGGTGCCGCCGAGCACGATCGCGCCGGGGCTGTGCGGGAAGGCGACCTGGTTCATCCCCTCGAAGCTGGTGCCGAAGGCGAAGAACGGGCCGACCGTCTGGCCGGCGGTCGGCTCGTGGGTGCGGGGGCCCCAGGAGACGGGCGGCGTGGCGGCCATCAGTGCTCCCCCTCGGGCTCGAACCAGGTGGCATCCGGGCCGTCGACCACGATGTCCCAGCGGTAGCCCATCGAGAACTCGGGAACGGTGAGGTCGTGGTCGTAGCTCGCGATCAGGGCATCGCGGTCCCGCTGCCGGCGGATCGTGTTGTAGATGGGGTCGAGCGCGAACAGCGGGTCGCCGGGGAAGTACATCTGGGTGACGATGCGCTGGGTGAAGCCGGTGCCGAAGACGGAGAAGTGGATGTGCGCGGGCCGCCAGGCGTTCACGTGGTTCTTCCACGGGTAGGGCCCGGGCTTGATGGTGGTGAACCGGTACTCGCCGTCGTCGTTCGTGATGATCCGGCCGGCTCCGGTGAAGTTGGGGTCGAGCGGGGCGGGATGCTGGTCGCGCTGGTGGATATAGCGCCCGGCCGCGTTGGCCTGCCAGATCTCCACGAGCTGGTTGCGCAGCGGGCGGCCCCAGGAGTCGAGCAGGCGACCCTGCACCGTGATCCGCTCGCCCTGCGGCTCCCCGGAGTGCTGCAGCGTGAGGTCGGACTCGATGAGGGCGACGTCGCGCTGGCCGTAGGCCGGCGAGACCAGCTCGATCGACTCGGGGTCGACGAGCCGGGGGTTCTTGGTGGGATGGCGCAGGATGCTCGAGCGGTACGGCGGGAAGTCGTAGAGCGTGCTCGGCACGCTCTCGCCGGCCGCCTCGCGCTCGTTCGCGGCGCGGTGCAGATCGATGATCTCCCGGGTGATCTGCGACTGCGGCGGCATGTCGGCGGAGGCGAGCAGCGTCTCCGGGGCCGCCGCCTCGCCCGCGGCGGGGGAGACGGGCCCGGATGTCACGGGCCCGGATGCCGCGGGCCTGGCCACGCCCCGCGGCGCGCTCTCGATGATCACCGACGAGGAGAACGCCTCCGCGTCCTCGGGCTCGGGGCTGCTCATGGGGTCTCCTTCGACGGGTGCGACCGCGGACGACGGCTGCGCCTCAGCGTGCCAGCGCGGCGCGGAGATGGCGCGGTGCAGTCCTGCTCAGTGGGAGTGGGGTGGGGTGCGGCGGGGATGTGCGCCACCGATCAGCCGCGCAGCGCCGCACCGAGCTCGCGCGCGGTCTGGGCGACGATCGCGCCGAGCACGCGCTCGTCGGCGCGGCCGAGGTGCGCGACCACGCCGATGGCCGCCGGCGGCATCCCGGCGACCGTCGGCAGCGCCGCGGCGACCGAGACGTTGCCGAGCGTCATCTCCTCGTGCGCGACGGCGTAGCCGCGGGCGCGGGTGCGCTCCAGGTCGGCGCGCAGCGCTGCCTCGCTCGTGATCGAGTGCACGGTCTCGCGCTCGAGCGGCATCGAGAAGTAGCGCGCGAGCCAGCCCTCGTCCCGGCCGGCGAGCAGCGCCTTGCCGACGCCCGTGGTGTGCAGCGGGTCGCGGCCCCCGGTGCGGCTGAGCGTGGGGATCGAGGCGCGCCCGGCGACCCGGCCGACGAACAGCGCGGCGGACGCCTCGGGGCTCGTCCCGTCGAGCACGGCGAGGTGCACGTTCTCGCCGGTGGCCTCGTAGAGCCGCTGCATGTGCGGCAGCGAGCGCTCGCGCAGCCCGAGCGCGAGCGGGGAGAGCTCGCCGAGCTCGAACATCCGCGAGCCGATCGCGTAGCGGTGCCCCGGCACCCGCACCAGCAGGCCGGATGCCACGAGCTCGCCGAGCAGGCGGTGCAGGCTCGAGCCGGGCAGGCCGGCGTGCTCGCCGAGCTCCCGCGCGGTGCGGGTCGGGGTGTCCTCGTCGAAGGCGTCGAGCAGGCGCAGTGCCCGCGCGAGCACGCCCTCGCCCCGCGGTGTCCCGTGCTGCGGCGTCCCGCGGCCCGGCACCGCGGGCCCCGGCGTCTCACGCTGCGGCATCCGGCGCTCCTTCCCGGTGACGACGATACGGGCGGGCGGGCCCGGCGGGGGCAGGCCGGGGGCAGCGCGGCGAACTCGCGCGGCGATGCGCCGGCGAGGCACGATGACTGCGACACGCCATCCGCGGCATGTCGTCCGCGGCACGCCATCCGCGGCACACCCGTCGAAGGAGACCGCCCGTGAGCCCGTCCACCGCACCGCTGCGCACCCGGGTCGCCATCGCGGGGGCGGGCCCCGCGGGGCTCGTGCTCGCGCAGCTGCTCGACCTGGCCGGCATCGACTCGATCGTGGTCGACGCTCGCGGCCGGGAGGAGATCGAGAACACCGTCCGCGCCGGAATCCTGGAGCACGGCACCGTGCGACTGCTCGCCGAGACCGGGGCCTCGAGCCGGGTGCTGACCGCGGGCCACCGCCACGACGGCATCGAGCTGCGCTTCGACGGCATCGGTCACCGCATCGACCTCAGGGCCCTCACCGGACGCTCGGTGTGGCTGTACCCGCAGCACGAGGTGCTGCGGGACCTGATCTCGACGCGACTGGCCGCCGGCCAGGACATCCGCTTCGGGCTGCGCGTGACCGCGGTCGACGTCGGGGGCGAGCGGCCGCGGCTGCACGCGCGGGACGCCTCGGGCGCGACCACCGAGATCGAGGCCGAGTTCCTGGTCGGGGCGGACGGCTCGCACAGCCTGGTGCGCTCGGCGATGGCCGGCTCGGGCGCGGGGGCGAGCCGGGGCTGGTTCCACGAGTACCCCTTCGCCTGGTTCGGCATCCTGTGCCAGGCGCCGCCGAGCGCCAGGGAGCTCATCTACTCGAGCTCGGCGGCGGGCTTCGCGCTCGTGAGCCAGCGCAGCGCCGAGGTGCAGCGGATGTACTTCCAGTGCGACCCGGGCGCCGATCCGGCCGACTACGACGAGACGCGGATCTGGGCCGAGCTGCAGCGGCGGGTGCCGGGCACGACCCTGTGCGAGGGGCCGGTGCTGCAGAAGGACGTGCTGCGCTTCCGCAGCTTCGTCGCGCCCGCGCTGCTGCACGGCCGCGTCGCTCTCGTCGGCGACGCCGCGCACACCGTGCCGCCGACGGGGGCCAAGGGCATGAACCTGGCGATCGCGGATGTGCTGCTGCTCGCCCGCGCGCTCGAGGCGCTGCTGCGCGAGCGGGACGAGCGCCCGATCGCCGCGTATCCGGAGCGCGCGCTCGCGCGCATCTGGAAGGCGCAGCACTTCTCCTGGTGGATGACGAGCATGCTGCACTCCGCGCCGGGGGCCTCGGAGTTCGACGAGCGCCGCCGGCTCGGCGAGCTGCGGATGGTCACCGAGTCGGAGGCGGGGCGACGGCTGCTCGCCGAGGGCTACACCGGCTGGCCGCTCGACGGCGGCGTCTGAAGCGCCCCGGCTTCCCGGACCGCCCCCGTGTCCCGCGGCTCCGGATCCGCCGAGCATTATTTTGCACATCAGTGTGCAAGTTGTCTAACATGGCCGGGTGCCGAGAAGGGATGCCGCCGCCAACCGCGCCGCCCTGCTCGAGGCCGCCCGCCTCGAGCTGAACCGCGACCCCGAGGCGAGCCTCGAGACGATCGCCCTCGCCGCCGGGCTCAGCCGCCGCAGCGTCTACTCGCACTTCCGCAGCCGCGACGAGCTGCGGCTCGAGCTGCTGCGCCAGGGCATCGCGCGCGTCACCGCCGCCTTCGCCGCCCCGCCGCACGCCGACCCCGTCGTCGACCTCTGCCTGATCGCCGCGACGCTGTGGCGCGAGGTCGAGTCCGCGCGGCTGATGACGCTGTTCGCCCTGCGCGGCCCCTTCAAACAGCTCACCGCCGAGGCCCTCGCCGGGCTGCGCGAACGCGCCCTCGACGACGTCCGCCGCGGACAGGCCACCGGCGGCGTCCGCGACGACATCGCGGCCGACACCCTCGCCCACCTGCTCGAGAGCGGCATCGTCGGCGTGCTCGACGAGGCCAGCCGCGAGCACCTCGGCGACGAGGCGACCCACGGGGTGCTGCTGCGGCTCGTGCTCGGGCTGCTCGGCCACGGCTGGCGCGAGGCCGCCGCCCTCATCGACACCCGCCACGAGCTGGACTGGACAGCATGACCACGATCACCATCGATTCCGCCGCCATCGGGCGCGGCGCCGCCGCCGAGCTGCCGCCGCTGAGCGTCATCCTCACGCCCGGGGCGCCGAACGCCATCGCCGTCGAGACCGACGAGCGGCCGATGCTGCTCTCGCTGCTCATCGGCGGCCGGATGCGCCCGAGCGCCGGGCTGGTCGCCATCGACGGCGGCCGGGAGCTGCGCCGGGTCGTCGCCCTCGTCGACACCCCGTTCGTGGCCGAGCCGGTGCCGAGCGTCTCGCTGCGCGGCGCCGTGCGCGAGGAGCTCGCCTTCGCCCGCCGCCGCACCGGGCGCGCCCACGTCGAGGCGGCGATCGCCCGGCTCGGCGCGAGCGACTGGGCGGATGCCCCGGTCCAGGCGCTGCCCACGGCCGAGCGCATCCGGATCCTCGTCGAGCTCGCCCTCGCCCGCCCCGGCGTGGAGGCGATCGTGCTGACCTCCCCCGAGCGCCACGGCGGCGACCCCGCCGAGTGGTACCCGGCGCTCACCGGCCGCGAGGCGACAATCGTCGTCGTGACCGACGCCCCCACCCGCGACCGGCTCGTGCGCCTCGGCGCGCGCGACGCGCTCGCGGCATCCCTCCCCGTCGAAGGCCGCTGATGCAGATCCTCACCCACGCCCGCGCCGAGCTCGCCCGCGTCTGGTCGACGCGGCTCGGCCGCGTCTCGCTCGTCGCGCTCATGACGACCCCGCTGTTCTACGGCGGCCTCTACCTCTGGGGCAACCAGGACCCGTACGCCGCGCTCGACCGGGTGCCGGCCGCCCTCGTCGTCGCCGACACCGGTGCGACCGACGACGACGGCGCGGACGTCGACTACGGGCGGGACGCCGCCGAGGAGCTGCTCGAGGCGGGAGACTTCGACTGGCACGAGCTGGATGCCGCCCAGGCGCGCGCGGGCGTCGTGGCCGGCGACTACGACTTCGCCCTCGTGTTCCCGGCCTCGTTCTCGGCCGACCTGCTCTCCACGGACAGCACCGATCCCACCCGGGCCTCGATCACGCTCATCACCAACGACGCCAACAGCTACCTCTCCACGACGATCGCCAAGCAGGCCGCCGCCGCCGTGCGCGCCGAGCTGGTGGCACAGGTCGGCCAGGCTGCCACCACCGAGCTGCTCGAGTCGATCGGCGACATCCGCGACGGCATCGTCGACGCCGCCGACGGCGCGAGCGACCTCGCCTCGGGCGCGGGGGATGCCGCGGACGGCGCCGACTCACTCTCCGACGGCCTCGACACGCTCGACGCGGGCGCGGCCGAGCTGGCCACGGGCACCGCGGACGTGGCCTCGGGGGCGGACGCGCTCGCCACGGGCGCCGCCGAGGCGCGGGCCGCGGCCAAGCGGCTCGCCGCCGGCACCGCGGATGTCGCCGACGCGGCATCCGCGCTCTCGGACGGCCTCGACACGCTCGACGACTCCGCGAGCGCGCTGCCCGCCGCCGCGACCGCGCTCTCCGCGGGCGCGAGCGACGTCGCGACCGGCGTCGCGAGCGCCGCGACCGGGGCCGCGACGCTCGCCACGGGCGCGAGCTCGCTCGACGACTCGGTCGCGACGCTGCGCTCGAGCGTTGCAACCGTCATGGACGGTTACGGCGTGGACGCGACGACGCAGGCCGCGATCCTCGCCGGCTTCGACGAACTGCAGGACGGCGCCGACTCGCTCGCCGAGGGAACGGGCTCGCTCGCCGAGGGCCTCACGACGGCCTCGAGCGGCGCCGCGACCGTCGCCGCGGGCGCGGCCACGCTCGCCGACTCCGCCCCGGCGCTCGCCTCAGGGCTGCACACGGCGGCGACGGGGGCGGCCACGCTCGCCACCGGCGCGGCCACGGTCTCGACCGGCGCCGCCTCGCTGCACAGCGCCACGAAGACGCTCGCCACCGGGGCCGCCACGCTCGCCACCGGCGCGCAGGATGCCGCCGAGGGCGCGACATCCCTCGCGAGCGGCGCCGACGACGCCGCCTCCGGGGCCGCGGAGCTCGCCACCGGCACCGCCCGGCTCTCCTCCGGAGCGCACCGGCTCAGCACCTCGCTCGCGACGGCCGAGCAGCAGATCCCGGACTACAGCGCCACGGACCGCTCCGCCATCGCCGAGGCCGTGGCGGACCCGGCATCCGTCGAGCAGGACGCGATCACCGAGGCCGCGAACTACGGCGCCGGCCTCGCGCCGTTCTTCATCGCGCTCGCCGGCTGGATCGGCATCTACGCGCTGTTCCTCATCCTGCGGCCGCTGTCCCGCCGCGCCGTGACCGCCGGCGTCGGCCCGCTGCGCACGATGCTCGCCGGCTGGCTCGTGCCCGCCGCGCTCGGCGCCGTGGAGATGATCGCGCTGTTCGGCGTCGTCGTGTTCGCGCTCGGGCTGCCGGTGGCGCATCCGGTGCTGCTGTTGCTGCTCATGGTGCTCGTCGCGGTCGGCTACGCCGCGATCGTGCTCGCGCTCAACGCCGCCTTCGGCTCGGTGGGGCAGTTCCTCGGGCTGATCCTGATGATCGTGCAGCTCGTCACCGCGGGCGGCACCTTCCCCTGGCAGACCCTGCCCGGACCGCTCGCCGCCGTGCACCAGGCACTGCCGATGGCCCACGCCGTCGCGGCGATCCGGCAGCTCATGTACGGCGGCACCGCGCAGGCCCTCGCGCAGGAGCTGCTGCCGCTGCTCGCCTGGCTGCTCGGCGGCCTCGCCGTCACGGCCATCGCCGCCGCCAAGCAGCGGCGCTCGCGCTCGCTGCGCGAGGTGCGGCCCGCCGCCATCGGGGGCTGACCCGCCCCACATCGGTTGTGCAGGAGATTCTGTCGCGACGGCGTCACTGTTGCGACGCCGCGAGCGCATTTCCTGCACAACCGATGGGGCGGCGGGTCAGGAGGCGTGCGCCCGCACCCACTCGTGCATGACGATGGCCGCGGCCGCACCGGCGTTGATCGAGCGGGTCGAGCCGAACTGGCGGATCTCGACGATCCGGTCGGCGGCGGCGAGGGCGGCATCCGTGAGCCCCGGGCCCTCCTGGCCGAACAGCAGGATGCAGCGCTCCGGCAGCGCCACGGCGTCGACGGGCCGCGCGCCCGGCACGTTGTCGACGGCGACGATCGGCAGCCCGGCATCCGCCGCCCAGGCGACGAGCCGCTCGATCGAGTCGTGGTGGCGGATGTGCTGGTAGCGGTCGGTGACCATCGCACCGCGGCGGTTCCAGCGACGGCGGCCGACGATGTGCACCTCGCCGGCCAGGAAGGCGTTCGCGGTGCGCACGATCGAGCCGATGTTGAGATCATGCTGCCAGTTCTCGATGGCGACGTGGAAGGGATGCCGCCGGGCGTCGAGGTCCGCCACGATCGCCGCGACGCTCCAATAGCGGTAGCCGTCGACGACGTTGCGGCCGTCGCCGCGCTCGAGCAGCTCCGGGTCGTAGCGGGGGTCGTCGGGCCATGCCCCCGGCCCGCCGGGCCACGGCCCCACGCCGGGGCCGCCGCGCGGCGGGGCACCGTGTTCAGGGGCACCGTGTTCCGCGTCCACGCCCCCACGCTACGCGGCGCACCGGCGCGGCCGAAGGCCGGGGTGCCGAGGACAGACACCGAGGACACCGAGGACACCGAGGACACCGAGGACACCGAGACCCTACGGCGACCGAACCCGCCCTCCCGGCTGTTAACCTCGCAGCGTGTGGACTCCGGACGGGCGCGACCTGGTGATCCAGGGCGACAACCTGCCGATCGCCCGCGCGCTGCCGGACGCCGCCTTCCAGCTGGTCTACCTCGACCCGCCGTTCAACACCGGGCGGCGGCAGCGGCGGCAGTCGATCAGGGCGCGCCAGAGCCCGGACGCCGCCGGGCCCGGCACACGCATCGGCTTCCAGGGCCGGGCCTACGAGACGGTGAAGGGGGCACTGTACGGCTACGACGACCACTTCGCGGACTACTGGGAGTTCCTGGAGCCGCGCCTGGCCGAGGCCTGGCGGCTGCTGCATCCCACCGGCACGCTCTACCTGCACCTCGACTGGCGCGAGGTGCACTACGCCAAGGTCGCCCTCGACGCGCTGTTCGGCCGGGAGTGCTTCCTCAACGAGATCGTCTGGGCCTACGACTACGGTGCCAAGGCCCACCGCAAGTGGCCGACGAAGCACGACACGATCCTGGTCTACGTGAAGGACCCGGCGCGCTACCGCTTCGACAGCGCGGCCGTCGACCGCGAACCCTACATGGCCCCCGGGCTCGTGACGGCGGAGAAGGCGGCGCGCGGCAAGCTGCCGACGGATGTCTGGTGGCACACGATCGTCGCCACGAACGGCCGCGAGCGCACCGGCTACGCCACCCAGAAGCCCGAGGGGGTGCTGCGGCGCATCGTGCAGGCATCGAGCGGCCCCGGTGACTGGGTGCTCGACCTGTTCGCCGGCTCGGGCACGACCGGCGCTGTGGCCGCGGCGCTCGGCCGCCGCTTCGTGCTCGTGGACGAGAGCCCCGCCGCGATCGAGGTCATGCGGCGGCGACTGCCGGCCACCACCGGGTTCCCGGCCACCAGGCACCCGGCCACCGGGCACCCGGCCCCGAGCGCGGGATGACGGCGTGAGGGGCTACAGCGCCGAGCAGGTCCGCGCCGCCGAGCGGCCGCTGCTCGAGGCGGGGGCACCGCTCATGGAGCGCGCCGCCGCCGCGCTCGCGCACGAGATCCGGCTCCGCTACGCGCCGCGGCGGCTGCTGCTGCTCGTCGGCGCCGGCGACAACGGCGGCGACGCGCTGTTCGCGGGCGCGGCGCTCGCGGCGGCCGGCGCGGACGTCGGCATCGCCCGCCTCGGCAGCCGCCTGCACGGCACCGGGCTCGCGGCTGCCCTCGCCGCCGGTGCGCACGAGGTCGCGGACCCGGTCCCCTGGGCCGCCGGCGCGGACGTCGTCGTCGACGGCATCCTCGGCACCGGCGCGACGCCGCCGCTGCGGCCGGCGGCGGCCGGGACCGTCGCCCAGATCGCGGCACTGGCGAACCGCCCGCCGGTCGTCGCCGTCGACCTGCCGAGCGGCGTCGACCCGACCACCGGGGCGATCCCGGCGCCGCCGGTGCTGAGCGCGGCCGTGACGGTGACGTTCGGCGGCGCCAAGGCCGGGCTGCTGCTCGAGCCGGGGGCGTCCTGCGCGGGCGAGATCGTCGTCGTGGACATCGGCATCGGCGAGGAGCTGGAGCGGATGACGCCGGTCGTCGAGCGCTGACGCGCGCCGGCTCAACGCCGCGCCGTGCGCCCGCCCTGCTCCCCGACGATGGAGATCGGCTCGGTGATCTCCTCCAACGACTTCCGCTCGGCGTCTACCCCGAAGACGAAGGCAACGATCCCGCCGACGAGCATGACGAGCCCGGCCCCGATGTAGCCGATCGCGATCGGGCCGCGGTCCTCGCCCTCCCCGATGAGCGTCCCGAACAGCAGCGGTGCCACCGAGCCGCAGATCTGGGCGAGCGAGAAGAAGTACGAGATCACCTGGGAGCGGATCTCGAGAGGGAACAGCTCGCTCACCGTGAGGTAGGCCGAGGAGGCGCCCGCCGAGGCGAAGAAGAACGCCACGCACCAGAACACCGTCTGGCTGGTCGCGGTGAGCACATCGGCCTGGAACAGGAAGCCGGAGACCGTGAGGATGACGCCGGAGAGCCCGTAGGTGGACAGGATCATCCGCCGTCGCCCCCAGACGTCGAACAGGTGGCCGAGCAGCAGCGGGCCGAGCAGGTTGCCGACCGCGAACGGGAAGAAGAAGTACTGCACGGCATCCGTCTCGATGCCGTAGAAGTTCTCCAGGGCGAGCGAGTAGGTGAAGAAGATCGCGTTGTACAGGAACGACTGGGTGACCATCATCGTGAGCCCGACGACCGTGCGGTTGGGGTAGTCGCGGATGAGCGAGCGGGCGATGCGCCGGAACGGCACCCGGGCGAGCGGCGTGATCTCGAGGGCCCTCGACTCGTCCACCGGCTCGAGGCGGCGGCCGGTGGCGGCCTCGACCCGCTCCTCGATCTCATCGACCGTGCGCTCGGCCTCCTCGGCGCGGCCGTGGGTCATCAGCCAGCGCGGCGACTCGGGGATGTGCCGGCGCAGGTAGATCATCGCGAGGCCGAGCACCGGGCCGATGAGGAAGGCCAGCCGCCAGCCGAGGTTCTCGGCGAAGGCGTCCGGGTTCAGGAAGAACAGGTTCGCGACCGAGCCCAGGGCGGCGCCGGCCCAGTAGGTGCCGTTGATGGCGATGTCGATGCGGCCGCGGTAGTGCGAGGGGATGAGCTCGTCGATCGCCGAGTTGATGGCGGCGTACTCGCCGCCGATGCCGAGGCCCGCGACGAAGCGGAACGCGAACAGCGCCCACATGTCCCAGGACAGGCCGGCGAGGGCGGAGCCGACCAGGTAGATGCCGAGCGTGATGATGAACAGCCTCTTGCGGCCCAACCGGTCGGAGAGCCGGCCGAAGACGAGCGAGCCGAGCACCTGGCCGACGAGGTAGACGGTGCCGGCGGCGCCCACCTGCGCCGAGTCCATGCCGAGGCTGTCCTGATAGCCGTTCGAGGCGATGATCTGGATCTCCAGGCCGTCGAGGATCCAGCTGACGCCGAGGCCGAACACGACCATCCAGTGGAACCGGGTCCACGGCAGCCGGTCCATGCGGGCCGGCACCAGGCTGCGCACCCGGCGGGGGGCGGATGCTGCGGGGGTGCTCGTCGTCGGTGACATCTGCCTCTCCTCGGCTGCGTCTGCGCGGGCCCGGCGGTCGCGGGCACCGGTGTCCTCGCGGACCCGGCGGTCTCGACGCTACGCGGGTCGCGCCACCTGTTCAGGCCGTGTTCAGCCAGCGACCAGTCGGGCCGGCGCTACCGGTCGAGCCGGCATTACCGGTCGAGGAGGTTGGCGGCGACCGTCGCGTGCGCGCTCTCCGGGTCGGAAGGCTGGAACACGCCGGCGAGCACGTCGCGGTACAGCCGGGACAGCTCCGCATCGTTGGCGAACGACGCCCCGCCGGTGCTGCGCAGCGCCGCCTCGACGACCTCGCGCGCGACGGCGACCGCCCGGGTCTTCGCGCCGACGAGATAGCGGAACCAGGCGGCACCGTGGTCGACACGGCCGTCGACGTCGGCGGCGAGCCCCTCGAGCTGCGGACGCAGCGAGTCGAGCGCGATCGCGGCATCCGCGAGCTGCCAGCGGATGTCGGGCACCTCGCTGTAGGCGGTGCCGGCCACCAACGAGCGGCGCTCGCGCACCCGGGCGACCGCCAGCTCGAGCGCCCGGTCCGCGATGCCCGCGTAGACCGAGGACACCAGCAGCAGGAAGTTCGCGAACAGCCCGAAGATGTACGGGTCGGCACTCGGTCCCACCGGCAGCACCCGGGTGATCCGCGCTGCGGCCACCGGCGCGCCGTCGAGGCGGGTGGAGAACGACTGGGTCGCCCGCATCCCCAGGCTGTCCCAGTCGCCGACGCTCGACCAGCCGCCGTCCTCGCGGCGCAGCACCCCGTGCACCAGCCGCGGGCCGTCGGGATGCGCGAGGTCCTTGCCGAACAGCGCCAGGCGGGTCCAGGCCGGGGTCATCGAGGTGAAGATCTTGGTGCCGGTGAAGCGGTAGGAGCCGTCGTCCTGCCGCTCGGCGGTCGTGACCGAGTCGAACATCACCCGGTCGTTGGCGGCCTCGCTGTTGCCGAAGGCGAACACCTCGCCGGCCTCCGCCTCCTCGACGATCCAGGCGAGCGAGTCGTCGCCGCGCTCGGCGAGCACCCGGGCGATGCCGACGACCACGAGGTGCATCGCGGTGCCGAGCGCCGTCGCCGGCGCGTGCGCGGCCAGCAGCCGGTGCTCGCGCACGGTCTCGGCCAGCGGCCGCGAGCGCAGGTAGCCGGCGGCCTGCAGCGCCGCGAGGTCCTCGGCGAAGAAGGCGTTGTCGCGGTCGTAGCCGGCGGCGCGATCGCGGACGCCGCCGAGCAGCTCCGCCGTCAGCACCCCGGATCCCGCACGCTCGACCACCAGGACAGGCTATCCGGCATGCGGGGACCGCGTCGGCCGTCTCGCTCCTGGCGATCCTGAGGCGCCGGGCATCGTGACGGGTGTCACGGTGCTCGGCCACGGGGGTCAGCCGGGGGAGATCGCGGCCGTCCCCGCGGCCCTCACTCCTCGAGCTGGCGACCGATGAACTCGGCCATGTGCGGAACCGTGAAGGCGACGACACCGTGCTCGGGAGCGTAGATCAGGCCCTTCGCGATCAATTTCGCGCGCGTCGGCCCGAGGCTCGTCAAGGGGCGGTGGAGACGCTCGGCAACGGCCCCGGACTGGCTGCCGTCGTCGCCGTCGACAGCCATGGCCCGCAGGTAGCGCTTCTCCGCGGGCGTGGCTCGATCCCATCGGGCGCGGAAGAAGCCGTTATCCAGCGCGGCACGACCCGTCGCCACGCCCGCACGTGCGTCGGCGACCGTGATGGGGCTGGCCGTGGCGGTGTTCCAGACGTCCTGGCCGAACTGCTGCAGGAAATACGGATAGCCAGAAGATCTGTCGACGATCAGGGCGACGGCGTCAGCCTCCCAGGAGACCTCCTCGCCAGCCGCCGGCTCGGTGAGCGCCGCCGTGGCGATCGACTCGTCGAGGTGGCGGATCGGCTCGAAGGTGAAGAGTCGCTCTGTGTACGATTTCGCCTCCGCCAGCAGGCGGGGCAGGCTTGGCAAGCCGGCGAGCGCGAACAGCACCGGCCAGCCTTCCTGACCGGCTCGGTGAGCCGTTGCCGCGACGACGGCCAACTCCTCCCCGGTGAGCTCCTGGGCCTCGTCGACAAGGACCGCAAGGCCGGTGTCCGTCGCCGTGGCCACATCGCGGACCAGCTTCAGCACATCGGTCTCCAGGATGCCCGTGTCGGCTCCGCCACCCGAGGCTCCGGTGAGGTCGAGTCCGAAACTCCACGTTCCGTCGGTGTCGTAGGACGCCTTGAAGCTGAGAGCGGTCTTGAGCGCCTTGAGCAGTCGTTCCGGTGCAGACGGACGGGCCAGATCGGCAAGGGGTCCGTGCAGACCCTCGCCGAGCGACTCTCGGAGCGTTCTGCCGCTGCCCGCCTCGAATCGCGCGACAATCCACTCGCGCTGCTCGGCGCGCTGAGCGAACGCGGTCAGAAGGACGGTCTTGCCGACACCGCGCAGACCGTAGAGCGTCACCGGCTGCGCACTGCGCCGGCCTTCGATGCGCTGCAGACGAACATCCCACGACCTCAATTCCCTCTCCCGGCCGACGAGGGCGACCGGCGGGCGTCCGGCGCCGGGGGAGTACGGATTGAGGACGGGATCCATGTATAGGAGATTATGTGCCGGTATAGCAATTCGCTATACCGCGGTAGACATTGCTATACACGCGGCGGGCGGGCGGCCTGAACACGAGGCGGCCGGGCGGGACCGAGGCGCTCAGACCGAGCGTCGCGAGCGCGGCGCCCGGTCCCGGAACACCGGGGTGCGCTCGCCGGCCTCCACCGCGAACGGCAGCCGGTTCTGCGCGGGCGCGAGCGGGCAGGGCGCAAAGTCGGTGTAGGCGCACTGCAGGTTCGCGGCCCGGTTGAAGTCGAGGAGCACCGGGCCGCCGCCGGCGGGGAGCACGGTGTGCAGCGTGCGGCTCGCCGGGTAGGTCGTGACGCCGCTCGTGGCATCCGTGAACACCGCGAAGGCCGCGCCGGGCGCTCCCGCGGGCGCGGCGAGGAACAGCAGCCGGTGCTCGGCACCGTCCCGGCGGAGCAGCACCTCGCCCACGGCGTCGTGCCGGTGGGTGATGCCCTCGATGGCCGCATCGATCGCGGTCGGCCGCGGCGCCGGGAACGGCAGGAACTCGCCCGCGACGAGCCACGCCGGGTCGGGGGCGTAGGCGGGCGTCTCGACGTAGGCGTCCCGGAGCCCGTGGCTCGGGTCGAGCGGGCGCAGCAGGTCGATGCCGCCGCGCTTGGACAGCTCGATGACGACATCGCCCGCGCGCGCCGCTCGCCGGAACTCGCGCTCGGCCAGCGGCGCGAAGACGTGCCGCCCGGTGACGACGCGCTCGTCGACGACCAGGCTCTCGTCCCCGTCCAGCTCGACGACCGGGCTCGGCTCGACGGCCGGGCCCTCGGCGCGGAGCGACCACCGGCCGGGCAGGCCGGGCACGGCGCTCGGCATGGCGCCGAGCCGGTACACGCCGGCGTAGGAGAGGAAGCCGTAGCGGTCACGTCGGCGCGCCTCGTTGGCCGCGCGCCACGCCGCCCACTCGGCGGCGAAGTCGGCGGCGGGCTCGGCGGGCGACCCGCCGGACTTCGGCCGCGCAGCGGGGGACGCGCTGAGGGTCATGATCGCTCCTTCGGGGTTCGGGCTGCGACGCTCAGGCGAGCGCCGGCTCGGCGGCCGCATCGACCTCGGCCGCCCGGGCGGGCTCGCCGAGCGCGGCGCTCACGCGGCCATAGACGCGGTCGAGCACCGCCCCGGCATCCACCGCCTCGCCGGCGTCGGCGTGCCAGGCGACGTGGTGGTCGGGGCGCACGAGCGCGTAGTCCGCGCCGTAGGCCGAGCGCGCGTCGAGCTCGCCCAGGTGCAGCACGTCGAGCGGGATGCCGCGCTCCGCCGCCGCGGCCCGGAAGCCGGGCACGAGCGCGACGTCCTCGCCCAGCACGAGCAGCGCGACGTGCGAGCCGAGGCGGTCGTAGAGCGTGTCGCCGTAGGGGTCGACGACGCCGTTGGGCGCACGGTGACCCGGCCGGGCCAGCGGCGCGTAGACGCGGGGATCCCAGGCGGCGTCCGTGTGCTCCTGCCCGGCGTCGTACCAGACGGCGCTCGACGCGTCGTAGCGCTCGTCGAAGGCGACCCCGGGGGCGTACTCCCCGCGCGAGGCGGCGAGGATGTCGCCGATGCGCTCGCGCCGCTCGCGGGCCTCGGCACTGTCGTCGGCGTCGTCGGGCACGCCGATGGCCCGGATGCGCTCCAGGTCGGCGTCGCTGCTCCGGCTGCGCTCGAGCGCGTGCGCGGCGACCCGGACGTTGTGCCGGTGCCGCTCCTCGTGGTACGAGTCGAGCAGCGCCTCGCCGGCGGTGCCCTCGAGCACCGCCGCGAGCTTCCAGCCGAGGTTGAGCACGTCGCCGAAGCCCTCGCCGAGGTTGCCGCCGGGGGTGCGCACGTGCGCGGCGTCGCCGACGAGCAGCACCCGGCCGCGACGGAACTCGTCGGCGATCCGCGTGCTCTTGAAGAACGGCGTCGCGGTGAGCACCTCGATGCCGACGTCGGTGCCGAAGGCGACACGCGCGACGTCGAGGAACTCCTCGTCGCTCGGCTGGTGGTCGAGTGGGAACGGCCCCACGTGCAGCCGCCAGTCCGTGGAGTCGAGCGCGGCGAGGAATCCCGAGTAGGCGTTGTTCACGATGATGTTCGTCGCGCTCGGGAAGCGGCCGACGCCGTCGATCGGGTCGCCGGCGGTGCGCACGACGATGCGGAAGAAGCGCTCGGTGGCGTACTCGCCGGAGCGCGCGATGCCGGCGAGAGAGCGCACCGTGCTGCGCGAGCCGTCGGCGCCGACGAGGTAGCGGGCGCGGATGCCGCGCTGCTCGCCACCCGGCTCGCTGCGCACGGTGACCGTCACCCCCTCGGCGTCCTCGGCGAGGCCGACGACGCGCCAGCCGCCCGCGATCGGCACGCCGCGCTCTCCCAGGCGCTCGGCGAACACCTTCTGCAGCACGGTCTGCGGCCGGCGGATGCTCGACTCGAAGGAGTGCGGGCCGGCGGGCGCCTGGCCGAAGCTCGTGCGCTGCGAGCCGCGCAGCTCGTGACCGGCGAGCGAGGTGAGCAGCAGGGTGCCGCGGTTCCACTCCGGCGGGAACGTCCACTCGCTCCGGATGCGGTCGACCACCCCCCACTGTCGGAAGATCTCGACGGTGCGCGCCGAGTGGCCGAACGCCCCTGCGCGCTGCAGCGTCGCCTCGGTGGCCGCGTCGACGACGGCGACCCGCACGCCGTGCCGGTCGAGCTCGAGGGCCGTGCCGAGGCCGGAGGGGCCGGCGCCGACGACGAGCACGTCGACCTCGGCCGGCGGCCGGCCGGCCGGGATCGTCACGGTGGATGCCGCCGCGTCGGCGGCCGCGCGGGAGGAGTGCGTCATGGGGTGTCCTTTCGGGGGTTCTTCTCGGCCGGCCGGATCGGGACGGCCGGGCCCGGTCCGCCGAGCTCAGTCAGCCGAGCTCGGCGCGCAGTCGGTCGCGCCAGGCGCGCTCCGAGCGGTGCCCGGAGAGGGTCGGTGCCGAGCCGAGCAGGAGCTTCGTGTAGGGGTGCGCGGGCCGCACGAGGATGCGCTCGGTGCGCTCGGTCTCGACGACGCGCCCGTGGTAGAGCACGACGACCCGGTCGGTGATGCCGGCCACCGAGCCGAGATCGTGCGAGATGAAGACGATGCCGCGCTCGGGCCCGGCGAGGCCCTGCAGCAGCTCGAGCACCTGCACCCGGTTGGCGGAGTCGAGGGCGCTGACCGGCTCGTCGAGGACGAGCAGCCGCGGATCGGTGATGAGGGCGCGCGCGATCGCGGCCCGCTGCCGCTGCCCGCCGGAGACCTCCCCGGGCAGACGGCGCAGCAGCCCCTCGTCGAGGTTCACCCGCCGGAACTGCTCCCGGACCCGCTCGGCCACCGTCGCCCGACCCAGCCCTTTCCGGCCCAGCCCGCCGCGCACGAGCAGCGGCTCCGCCACCGACTCGCCGAGCGGGACCTCCGGGTCGAGGCTGCGCAGCGGGTCCTGGAACACGTACTGGATGGCGCCGGAGCGGCGCAGCCGGCGCAGAGCGCCGCCGCGGAGGCCGACGAGCTCCCGGCCACCGGCATCCCGGCCACCCGCATCCGGGCCACCGGAGTCCTGGCCGCGGAACCGGATCGAGCCGCCGTCGGCCGGCACGAGCCCGATGATCGTGCGCGCGAGCGTCGACTTGCCGGAGCCGGTCTCGCCGATGAGCCCGACGATCTCACCGGGGTGCACCTCGAGGTCCACCGCGGCAAGCGCCTGCTTGCGACGCGCACCGCGCCCGTAGGCGACGTCGAGGCCGCGCACGCTGAGGATCGGCGCGCTCACGACGCCACCGCCGCGCCCACGAAACGCTCCAGGCCGAAGCGGTGGTGCTCCTCGAGCAGCAGCCGAGTGTACTCGTGCCGGGGCTCGGCGAGCACCCGGCGCGCCGGCCCCTGCTCGACGACCTCGCCGGAGCGCATCACGATGACCTCCGAGCTCAGCTGCGCGACGACGGCCAGGTCGTGCGACACCAGGATCAGCGCCAGGCCCAGGCGCTCGCGCAGGTCGGCGAGCAGGTCGAGGATCTCGGCCTGCACGGTGACGTCGAGGGCCGTGGTGGCCTCGTCGGCGATGAGGATCGCCGGCTCGCTCGCGATCGCGATCGTGATGAGCACCCGCTGGGCCATGCCGCCGGAGAGCTCGTGCGGGAACTGAGAGTGCACATGGCCGGCGTCGCGGATGCGCACGAGCTCGAGCAGCTCGAGCGAGCGCTCGTGCGCTGCCCGGCGGGACAGCCCGGTCTTCACCCGGAGCACCTCCTCGAGCTGCTTGCCGACGGCGATCGAGGGGTTGAGGTAGGAGGCGGGATCCTGGAACACCGCGGAGACGCCGGCGCCGCGCAGCGCGGTCCAGTCGCGGCGGCCGAGGCTCGCGGCATCCCGGCCGAGCAGCCGGATCGAGCCGGAGCTGATCTCGAAGAGTTCGGGGAGCGCGCCGAGCAGCGCCCGGCAGGTGATCGTCTTGCCGCTGCCGGACTCGCCGACGATGCCGAGCACCTCGCCGGGTGCGAGCGAGAACGACACTCCGGCGACGACGGGCGTGTCGTCCAGGCGGTTGTGGATGGTGAGCCCGTCGACGACGAGCACGGGCTCGGCGGCCGGGACCGGGTTCGGGGCCATGGGTCATCCCTCCTGTGCCGCGACGCGCGGCCTCGCGATCGTGCCGCGCCGCGCCCGGCGCCGGCCGGCGAGCACGCGCCCGGACTGGCCGGAGGCGTCGCGCAGCACGTCGGCGAGCAGGTTGAGCGAGAGCACGATGATGACGATGAACGCGATCGGGAACACCGGCGCGTAGGGCTGGTAGCTCAGGTAGCCGAGGTCGGAGGCGAGGATGCCGCCCCAGGTCGGTGCCGGCGGCTGCACGCCGATGCCGAGGAACGTCAGGCTCGCCACGACCACCAGGCCGGTGCCGGCGGCCTGCGCCGCGGCCACGCCGAGCGGCGCGATCACCTTGGGCGCGATGTGCCGCACAAGCACCCAGCCGGCCGAGGCGCCGACGAGCTGCGCGGCCTCGACGTACTGCGCCCGCACCACGGAGAGGGCGGCGGCGCGGGAGACGCGGAAGAACACCGGCGAGACGAGGATGCCGACGCTCAGCATCGCCTGCGAGACGCCGTTGCCGAGCAGCGCGGTCATGGCGACGGCGAAGACCAGGAACGGCAGGGCGATGAGGGTGTCGATCAGGCGCAGCGCGAACCACTCGAACACGCGCCCGAGGTAGATCGAGAGCAGCCCCGGCACGGCCCCGACGACGAGGGCGATGCCGGCGACCTCGATGGCGCCGAACACGCTCACGGGGGCGCCGGCGAGGATGCGGCTGAGCACGTCACGGCCGAGGTAGTCGGTGCCGAAGGGATGCGCCCAGCTGGGCGCGGCGAGCGTCTCGGCGCTGCCCGCGAGCGGGTCGTACGGGGCGAGGGCCGGCCCGAACAGGCCGAGCAGCACGACGCCGGCGAGCAGGGCGCCGGCGATCCAGAACGCGGGCAGGGTGCGCAGCCGGGCGAGCATCAGATCCCCCTCGCGGCCGAGGGCACGATCCGGTTGAGGATCACGTTGACGATGACGTTGAACACGACCACGAGCACGATCGAGACGACGAGCACGCCCTGCACGGCGGGCACGTCGCCGTGCAGGGCCGAGTCGGCCGCGAACACGCCGTAGCCGGCGAGCGCGAAGATCGTCTCGGTGACCACGGCGCCGCCGAGCAGGTTGGGGAAGTGCAGGCCGAGCAGGGCCAGCGAGGGGCCGGCGCCGTTGCGCAGCACGTGCACGAGGAAGACGCGGCGGGGGCTCAGCCCGCGCACGAGCGCGCCGAGCACGTAGTTCTCGCGGTAGGCGCCGACGATGCCGGCCCGCAGCTGCCGGGCGAGCGCGGCGACCGTGTCGAGGCTGAGCGCGATGGCCGGCAGGATGATGTGGCCGAGCCAGGAGCCGAAGCCGTCCTCGAGCGGCACGAAGCCCGCGGAGGGCAGCAGCCGCAGGCCGACCGCGAAGACCGCGACGAGCGTGATGCCGACGATGAAGGGCGGCAGCACGGAGAAGGCGGAGACGAGGGCGGTGATCGCGCGGTCGAGCGGCGAGGTGGCGGTGAGGGCCGCGGTCACGCCGAGCAGGCTGCCGACGACGATGCCGACGACGAGCGCCACGGATGCCACCGAGAGGCTCACGCCCATGCGCTGCACGAGCTGGTCGGTGACCGAGATGCCGTTCAGCCAGCTCGTGCCGAGATCGCCGTGCAGCAGCTGGCCGAGCCAGCTCAGGTAGCGCTCCAGGAACGGGCGGTCGAGGCCCCACTCGTGGTTGAGCCGGGCGACGGCCTCCGGGGTCGCGGCCTCGCCGAGCTGGACGTAGGCCGGGCTCAGGCCGGTGAGCGCGCCGAGCAGGAACGTGATGAACGTGCCGAGCAGCAGCACCGGCAGGAACACGCCGAGCGGGCGCAGCACGAGCACGGCCAGCCGGCGCAGCCGCGCGAGGCGGGCGCCGGCCGCGCGTTCCCGGGCCGGGGCACCGGCCGGGGCGGATGGTGCGGTGGCGGTGGGACCGGACGCCCGGGGAAGAGCGTCGACCTCGACTGTCATGCTGGTGCCCCCTTATCGGATGGTCTGGCTGTCGGATGGTCTTGATCGGGCGGGTTCGGGCCGGGCGGATGGTGCGGGCGGGCGGCGCCGCCCGCACCATCCGGCTCAGCTGTCGGCGATGGTGACGCCGGTCCAGGTGACGTACGCCGGGATCGCCGGGATGTCGGAGACCGCGGAGGTCTTGACGAACAGGTTCGGCTGGCTCACCAGGAAGATCAGCCCGGTGTTCGCCAGGCCCGCGGCGGTGGCCGCCTGGATGTTCGTGGCGTAGTCGTCCGAGTCGAGCGGGGTGGCCAGCGCCGTGGAGAGCGCCGCCTGGAAGGCGTCGCCGGCGTCGACGCCGCTGGAGTTCAGCGCGCCCTCGGCGCTGAAGTGCGCGGTGAGCGTCTGGATCGGCGAGTCCCGACCGGTGGTGCCGTAGGTGGTCAGCGTGAGCTTCTTGGCGAAGAACGAGGCGGACCAGTTCGTGTCGACCGAGAGCGTCGCGTTGATGCCGACGGCGGCGAGCTGCGCCTGCAGCAGCTCGTTCTGGGTGGTGTCGGCCGAGACCACGAAGTCGACGTCGAAGCCGTCCGGGTAGCCCGCCTCCGCGAGCAGCTCCTTGGCCTTGTCGGGATCGTAGGAGTACTGGTTCGCCGCGTCGTCGGAGTAGGCGATGTAGCCCTCGGGGAACGGCTCGGTCGTCGTGGTGCCGTGGCCGAAGCTCGCCTGTTCGAGCAGCTGGTCTCGGTCGATCGCGTACTGCACGGCCTCGAACACCAGCGGGTCGTCGAAGGGCGCGATCGTGCGGTTCACACTCAGGTTGCTCGCGTTGAAGCCGGGCTGCTCCACGACGTCGAGGCCGGCGGCCTCCGCGGCATCCACCTGGCTGGGGTCGAGGTCGGAGAAGTTGTAGACGCCGGTCTGCAGCCCCGAGACGATCGAGGAGGAGTCGACGCCGAAGGTGACCTCGACGCGGGCGATGTGGATGTTGTCGGCGTCCCAGTAGTTCGGGTTCTTCTCGAACACGGCGCTCGCTCCGGCCACGATCGAGACCACGGTGAACGGCCCGGCGCCGTCCGGGGAGGCGTTGAGCTCCTCGGGCGTCTTGTTCGGGTTGGTGATCTGGCCGACGCGCTCGGCGACGACGAGCGGGATCTGGTAGTCGGGCTCGGAGAGGTTGAACACCACGTCGAGGTCGTTGGGCGTGTCGATCGAGGCGATCGGCGCGATGCCCTCCGCGAGCAGCGCGGAGTCCTCCTGGGTCTGCGCCCGCTCGTAGTACGCCTTCACGGCCGCGGAGTCGAGGGCGGTGCCGTCGGAGAACGTCAGCCCCTCGCGCAGGTGGAACGTCACCTGGGTGCCGTCGTCGTTGTAGTCCCAGCTCTCCGCCAGGCCCGGGGCCGCCTCGCCGTTCTCGTCGACCTCGGTGAGCGAGGCGTAGGCGAGCGCGTTGATGCGGAAGCCCGCGCCGCTGCCGGCGACCACGGGGTCCCAGCTCGACGGGCTGTAGGAGGCGGCCCACTTGAGCACGCCGGTGTCGCCGGCGGTCGCGGCCGTCTGGTCGTCGTCGGTCGCGCTGCAGGCCGCGAGCGCCGCGGCGAGGGCCACGGAGGCGAGGACGGCGAGGACGCGCCGCGCCGGCTGGCGGCGGAGCGGGGATGAGGACACGGTGTTGCTCCCAGGGGTCGGGGGCCGAGGCGGTGCTCGACCCGGGATGGCTGTGGTTCGGGTGTCTGGATGCTAGGGAGCCGCCGCGCCGTGTCCACGCGGTGTGACGAACTATGTCTTATATGTCACAAAACGTCACGCGCATTTGTTCGCCGGCCGGGTGCCGTTCGCTGTGCACATGACCAGGCAGATCCGTCTCACCCTCAACCTCCAGTCGACCGGCCGCCACGACGCGGCCTGGAAGACGCTCGCGCCGACGACCGACTGGATCGACGGCATCGACTACTTCGCCGGGATCGCCCGCATCGCCGAGGCCGGCCGCTTCGACGCGATCTTCGTCGCCGACCGGCTCGGCGGCCTGGACCGCACCGGCAGCGTGCGGCCCTGGCGCGGCCTCGACCCCACGGTGCTGCTCGCCGCCCTCGCCCGCGAGACCTCGCACATCGGCCTGGCCTCGACGAACCCGGCCATCCACGGCAACCCGTTCCTGCTCGCCCGCCAGATCGCCTCGCTCGACCATGTGAGCCGCGGCCGCGCGGCGTGGAACATCATCACGAGCCAGGAGCCGGGCACGCTGCGCGCCCTCGGCAAGCCCGAGGGCGCCGTGCTCGACGAGCGCGAGCGCTACGCGGCCGCCGAGGAGTTCGTGTCGCTCGTCGACGGCTTCTGGCGCTCGCTGCCGCCGGAGGCCGTCGTGGCGGACGCCGCCGCCGACCGCTACATCGACGAGCGGCTCACCCGCCCCGTCGACCTCCGCGGCGAGCACTTCCGCGGTGCCGGCGTGCTGCCGCTGGTCGGCGGCTACCGCGGCCAGCGGCCGGTGCTGTTCCAGGCGGGCACCTCGCGCGCGAGCAAGGAGTTCGGCGCGCGGTGGGCGGACGCGCTGTTCACCTCACAGCGCATCCCGGAGCTCAGCCGCGCCTTCGTCGCGGAGGTGCGCTCGCTGGCCGAGGCGAACGGCCGCCGCCGCGAGGAGCTGCTCGTGCTGCCGG
Source organism: Microbacteriaceae bacterium (assembly GCA_047605685.1). Lineage (GTDB taxonomy): Bacteria > Actinomycetota > Actinomycetes > Actinomycetales > Microbacteriaceae > JAUASV01. Next base: position 25,573 of record JASGFF010000009.1, on the reverse strand, counting down.
GGCTCTACGTCATCCTGGGCGACACCGAGGCCGCCGCCGCCGCGCGCAAGGCCGAGCTCGACGCGCTGCTGGCCGTCGAGCCGCTCGTCCAGGCGCTCTCTGACTATCTCGAGTTCGACGTCTCGGGCCACGACCTCGACGGCGAGCTGCCCTACGGCGAGCTCGCCGGGCCGGCGAGCGGCTCGCACGCCACCGTGCGCCGCCGGCAGCTCGTCGAGGACGCCCGCTCCCGCGGGCTCAGCATCCGTCAGCTGCTGTTCAACAACCTCTCCGGCGGGCAGCGGGTGATCGTCGGCACGCCCGAGCAGGTCGCCGACGACATCGAGCACTGGGTGGACACGGATGCCGCGGACGGCTTCACGATCAACGTCGACGCGCTCCCCGACGGCCTGCACGCCGTCGTCGACGGCCTCATCGCCGAGCTGCAGGACCGCGGCCGGTTCCGCCGCGAGTACGAGCACGACACGCTGCGCGGCAACCTGGGTCTGGGCGAGCGGGGCCTGGGCGAGAAGGGCCCGGACGAGAGGGGGCTGGGCGCAGCGAGGCCGGGCGCGGCGGCGCTCGCGGGCGCCTGAGCGGCACGCGGGCACCACTCGGTCGTATGTCTCATATGTCACACAGCGTCACGTTGCTTTGTATCAGAGCCGGGATGCGCGAGCCTGACCGGACAGCGCGGCCGCCGAGCCCGTCCGGAAGGAAGGCATCCATGACGCTCACCGCCCCCTCGACCCAGGCACAGCCGCACGGACGGCCCGAGGCGCGGACGCTCAGCGCCGCGACGTTCGCGGCGCTCTTCCGCAACCATCCCGCGGGCGTCGCCGTCGTGACGGCGGACGCCGGCGAGGGCCCGGTCGCCTTCGTGGCGAGCTCGCTCGTCTCGCTGAGCGCCGAGCCCGCCTATCTGAGCTTCTCGATCTCCGACGCGACCACGGCGGCGGCGACGCTCGCGCGGGCCTCGAGCGTCGTCGTGCACTTCCTCGGCGGCGAGAGCCTGGAGTTCCTGCGCCAGGCGACGCGATCCGGCAGCGACCGCTTCGCCGACCCCGAGCGGTGGGCCCGGCTCGCGACCGGCGAGCCGGTGCTGCGCGAGGCGCGGGCCTGGATCCGCGGCGAGATCGAGCACCGGCTGCGGGCGGGCACCGCGACGCTGCACCTCGTGCGCGCCCTCGAGACCGGCGGCGAGCCCGGCGGCGGCCGACCCCTCGTCTACCACGACCGCGGCTGGCACGAGCTCGGCCCGCACTCCCGCCTCGACACCAGCAGCCCCGACGTCTGAAACACCCCGCAGCATCCCCCCGCACCGTCGAAGAACCGGAGCCAGCCATGACCACGACCCCCCGCCAGCTCAAGCTCGGCCTGATCCTCACCGGCGTCGGCGGCCCCGGCGCGCACGGCACCTGGAAGGACCCGGAGATCCCGGGCGACGCGAGCGTCGACATCCACTGGTACATCGAGCAGGCCCAGCGCGCCGAGCGCGCCCGGCTCGACCTGATCTTCATCGTGGACAGCCAGTTCATCACCCCGGACTCGCCGCCGCACTACCTCAACCGGCTCGAGCCGCTCACGCTGCTCTCCGCCGTCGCCGTGCACACGAGGCACATCGGTCTCGTCGGCACGCTCACCACCTCGTACAACGAGCCGTTCAACGTCGCGCGCCGCTTCGGATCCCTCGACGTCATCAGCGGCGGCCGCGCCGGCTGGAACGTCGTCACGAGCGGCGACGAGGGCACCGCGCTCAACTACTCGCGCGAGCTGCACTACGACTACGACACCCGCTACGGCCGCGCGCTCGAGCACGTGCGCGTGGTGCAGGGGCTGTGGGACTCCTACGAGGACGACGCCTTCCCGCGCGACCGCGAGCGCGGCGTGTTCTTCGACCCGGAGCGTCAGCACGCCCTGAACCACCGCGGCGAGTTCTTCTCCGTCGCCGGGCCGCTCAACCTGCAGCGCTCGCCCCAGGGGCAGCCGGTGATCTTCCAGGCCGGCGACTCCGAGCAGGGCCGCGACCTCGGCGGCGCGATCGGCGAGGGCATCTTCACGCACGCGGCCTCGCTCGAGGCCGGGCAGGCCTTCTACGCCGACCTGAAGGCCCGCGCGGCGCGCTTCGGGCGCGACCCCGAGCAGGTGCTGGTGTTCCCCGGCGTCTCTGTCGTCGTCGGCGACAGCGACGAGCAGGCGCGGGACGAGGAGCGCGCCATCCACCGCTCCAACCAGGACTTCGCCCGCTCGCTCGCCCAGTTCGGCCGCTCCTTCGGCTGGCACGACTTCAGCCAGTACGACCTCGACGCGCCCTTCCCCGAGCTGCCCGAGGGCGTCGGCACGCGCAGCTTCAAGACCTCGAGCGAGCGGATCGTGGCGCTCGCCCGCGAGCGGGGCCTCACCCTGCGGCAGGTCGTGGAGCTCGTCACCGCGCCGCACCCCTCGCCCTTCGTCGGCTCGGCCGAGACCGTCGCCGACGCCCTGCAGGAGTGGTTCGAGGCCCGGGCCCTCGACGGCGTGAACGTGCAGTTCCGCACGCCGAGCCAGTTCGACCGCTTCGCCGAGGAGGTGCTGCCGATCCTGCGCGAGCGCGGCCTGTTCCGCTCCGAGTACGAGGCGACGACGCTGCGCGGCAACCTCGGCCTGCCGATCCCGGAGAACCGCTGGAGCGCCGAGCGCCGAGCGGGCCGCGAGAGCGCCCTCGCCGGCTGAGCGGGGGCGGGCGAGAGGTGGCGCGGGCCCCGGTCGCACAGCCGGGGCCCGCAGCAGAACTCAACAGGCAGGGCCGGTCGAGGGCTCGGCCCGGTCGAAGGCTCGGCTCAGTCGAAGTACTCGCGCCGGCCGCGGGCCGCCTCCGCGACCGCCTCGGCCAGGCGCGCGAACAGCGGCTCGTCGTCCTCGGGCAGCTGCAGCGCGGAGAGCCGGATCATGTCCCGGGCCGGCCGGGCGACGTAGGCCCGGCTCGCCCCCGCGACGAGCGCGCCCCGGGATGCCAGGGCGACGAGCGCGTCCGTCTCGTCGGCCACCTCCACCCACAGCACGACGCTGCCCGGACCGGCGTGCACGACGAGGCCCTGCCGTCCCAGCGCCTCGGCGAGCATCCGGGTGCGCAGCGCGTACCGCTCGGCGGCGGTGCGCACCCGCGCGGCCGTCGCCGCGTCGCCGACGAGGTAGGCGAGCGTGTTCTGCAGGATGCGGCTGTTGGAGCCGACGCCGTGGCTGCGCAGCGCGATGGCCCGCTCGACGACGCGCTGCGGGCCGCCGATCACCGAGGTGCGCACGTCGATGCCGTAGGCCTTGCAATAGCTGCGCACCCGCACCACACGGTCGGGCAGCCGGTCGCCGAGCGTCGGCGGCTCGAACGCCGCGAGCGGGCCGAGGGAGTCGTCCTCGACGACCAGCACGTCGCCGTGCTCCGCACGCCCGAGCACGGCGGCGAGCTCGCCCAGCCGCTGCGCGCTCGGCGCCCCGCCCGGGGCGAACGGCGCGCCGGGCTGCAGCACGAACACGGCGACCCCCTGCGCGAGGGCCTCGCCGAGCGAGTCGGGCCGGGGCCCGTGCTCGTCGCCGGCGACCGGCACCGGGGTGAGCCGCAGGTCGCGCAGGGTGTCGAGGAAGCCGGGGCTCACCGGCTCGTCGACGGCGACCCGGGATCCCGGCGGCGCGCAGGCGGCGGTCGCGAGCAGCACCGCCTCGGTGCCGCCGCCGGCCGTGGTCCAGGCCTCCGCGCGGAACGGCCAGCCGGGCACGACGGCGGCGCGCAGCCGCTCGGTCATGTACTCCCGGCCGAACACGTTGAGGTTGTCGGCGGTGAGGCTGTCCAGCAGCGCCGGCCGGAGGTCCGGCTGCAGGGCCCGGTCGGGGGCGCCCTGCTGCAGGTCGTAGCGCGACCAGTCGACGGTCTCCGAGCGGGGGGCGGTCGCGGCGGCGGGGGCCCGCACGACGGTGCCGCCGCGACGGCGGGTGTCGATGAGGCCCCGGTCGCGCAGATGGTTCCAGGCGGTCAGCACGGTGCCGACGCTCAGCTCGGCGGCCTGGGCGAGCGCGCGGATGGTGGGCAGCTGGATGCCCTCGGCGAGGGCGCCGCTGAGGATGAGGCTCTCCAGCCCACGGCCGATGTCCTGGGCGCCGCGGCCGGGGATCCGTTCGAGCAGCCACTCGGGTGAGACCGCCGCCGTCGACGCGTCCAGCACGGACATGACGACCTCCTCACGGGGCTCGGGCCCGTCGGACGATCCTACGCGCGCCTCGGCACAGAGCGCGCCGCCGCGGGACACATCGCCGGTCAATGCCGACCGGCCGCAGAAATGTGTCATCACAAGACATCCAGTTCTTGGAAATGTCCCACTGCTCGGCCATGCTGGATGCCTGCCCCGCCGGCCCGTTCGGTCGGACCGCTCGACCCGGCCGACCGCCAGCCCCCGCCGCCAGCCCCGAAGGAGACGCATGAACGCCGTCCACCCCCTCACCGTGGCCGCGCGCTTCGCCGCGCAGAACAGCCAACGCTCCCGCGGCGAGCTCCTCGTGCTGCCCGGCCGCGGCGAGAACGCCGGGCTGTACGAGCGGCTCGGCGCGCGCATCGCCTACGACGGCTACACGGTCACCGTCGTCGAACTGCCGGCGCCGGCGCTCGTCGACGCCGCCTGGCTCGAGGCGGCGGCCGCACCGGCCGGCACCGGCGAGTTCGGCCCGCTCACCCTGCTCGGTGCCGACTCCGGGGCCCTCATCGCGGCACTGCTCGCCGAGCGGCTCGGCGCGAGCGGCGTCGTGCTCGCCGGCCTCGGCGGCCTCGCGACCGCCGCCGTGAGCGACGGCGACGCCCGCCTCGACGAGCGCTCCGCCTGCCAGGTGCACCGGCGCCGGCTCGCCGACACCGGCGCCGACCTCGCCGCGACGAGCGTCCAGCGCTTCGGCCCCGAGGTGGCCGAACGGCTCGCGACGACCCGCCTCGAGGTCGCGACGCTGCTGCTGCACGGCACGGCCGACCGGATCACGCCGGCCGACGAGGCCATCGCCATCGGCCGCCGGCTGCACTCAGAGCCGGAGACCGTGCTCGTGCACGGCGGGCTGCACGACATCCTCAACGACGTCAGCCACCGCTCGACAAGCGCCGAGATCGTGCAGTTCCTCGAGCGCCGCGCCGGTGCCGTGCTCCAGCGGGGCGCGGTCGCGCTCGCACCGGCGGCATGAGCACGACCGCCACCGCCCAGGTGCGGGCGGGGTACCGGTCCGGCACCCCCGAGAACCCGACCGTGGTGCCGATCTACCAGAGCGCCTCCTACGACTTCGCCGACTTCCGGGCCGCGACCGAGATCTTCGCCCTCGAGCGAGCCGGCAACCTCTACAGCCGCACCGGGAACCCCACGAACGCCGTGCTCGAGCGCCGCATCGCCGCCCTCGACGGCGGCGTCGCGGCCCTCGCGCTCGCCTCCGGCCAGGCCGCGACCGCCGTCGCGCTGCTCGCCCTCGCCCGCTCCGGGCAGCACATCGTCGCGAGCAACCGGGTGTACGGCGGCACCGCCGACCTCATCGGCGACACGTTCGCCGACTTCGGCATCCGCGCGACGTTCGTCGACCCCGACGACGTCGACGCCTGGAGCGCGGCGAGCGACGCGCAGACCCGCGCCTGGTTCGTCGAGTCGGTGGACAACCCGCTCGGCTCGGTGCCGGACCTGCGGCGGCTCGCGGATGCCGCGCACGCGCTGGGCGTGCCGCTCGTGGTGGACAACACCGTCGCCACCCCCGCGCTGCTCAAGCCCATCGAGCACGGCGCCGACGTGGTCGTCTACTCCGCGACGAAGGCTCTCGGCGGGCACGGCGCCGCGCTCGCCGGCCTCGTCGTCGACGCCGGCAGTTTCGACTTCCGGCGCGACGCCGAGCGCTGGCCGCAGCTCACGAGCCCGAGCGCCCGCTTCGGCGGCCTGGTGTTCGCCACCGACGCGCCCGCGGGCACGAGCCCCTACATCGCCTACGCCCGGGCCCGGCTCGCCCACGACCTCGGCCCGGCGCTCTCGGCGCACAGCGCGTTCCTGGTGCTGCAGGGCATCGAGACCCTCGACCTGCGGGTGCAGCGGCAGGCCGAGAGCGCCGTCCGGATCGCGGCCGCGCTCGAGCGGCATCCCGCGGTGGCGCGCGTGCACCACGCCGGGCTGCCGACACATCCGGACCACCGCCGCGCCGCCCGGCTGCTGCGGGCGGTGCCCGCGGTGTTCTCCTTCGACATCGACGCGGCCGAGCACCGGGTCGGCCCGTTCATCGACGCGCTGCGGCTGTTCACGCTCGCGGCGAACATCGGCGACGCCCGCAGCCTCGTCGCGCACCCGGCGACGATGACGCACAGCCGCTACACCCCGGAGCAGCTGCGTGCCGCGGGCATCGGCCGCGGCACGATCCGGCTCTCCATCGGCCTCGAGGACCCCCAGGAGCTCATCGCCGACCTGCACCAGGCGCTCGCGGTCGCCGTGCCGGGGCGGGCCCCGGCGACCACGGACCCGGCGACCACGGCCCCATCGACCCCCGCCCCATCGACCCCCGCCCCATCGACCACGGAGAGCACGCTCGCATGAGGATCGGATACTGGACCCCCGTCTACGGCGGCTTCCTGCGCAACGTCGCCGAGGAGGGCGACATGGAGGCGAGCTGGCGCTACGTCAAGCGGGTCTCGCAGCTCGCCGACCGGCTGGGCTACGACATCACGCTCGTGCCGGAGCTGTACCTCAACGACCGCAAGGGCGTCGAGGCGCCGAGCCTCGAGGCATGGTCGCTGTCCGCGGCCATCGCGGCCGTCACCGAGCGGCTGCGCATCATGACGGCCGTGCGCCCCGGCTTCCACCTGCCCACCGTCGTGGCCAAGACGGCGGCGACGCTCGCCGACATCAGCGGCGGGCGGCTCAGCCTCAACGTGGTCTCCGCCTGGTGGGCCGAGGAGGCCCGGCAGTACGGCGGCAGCTTCGCCGCGCACGAGGAGCGCTACCTGCAGTCCACCGAGTTCGTGCGGGTCCTGCGGGGGATGTGGAGCGAGCAGCCGTTCTCGGCCGCCGGCCGGTTCTACACGGTCGAGGGCGCCGTCCTCAGCCCCAAGCCGGCCGTGCCGCCGCTGATCTTCGCCGGCGGCGAGAGCCAGGACGGCCGGGAGGCGATCGCCGGCTTCGCCGACGCCTACGTCATCCACGGCGGCACTCCCGAGGAGGTGCGCGCCAAGATCGCCGACGTCGACGCCCGGCGCCGACGGCTGCAGGGCGCCGGCCTCGCGGAGGTCGGCATGGCCGGCTACGTGATCGTGCGCGACACCGAGGCCGAGGCCCGGGCCGAGCTCGAGCGCATCACCACGATCGACCCGGGCTCCCCCGGCTACGCCTCCTTCGAGCAGTTCGTGGCCAATTCGCACCTCGACGTCGAGCTCAGCCGGCGCGAGTACTCGGTCGGCACCCGGGGCCTGCGGCCCGGGCTCGTCGGCACCGCCGAGCAGGTGGCCGAGCGCATCCGCGCCTTCGAGCGCGCCGGCGTCACGCTGCTGCTCGTACAGGCCTCGCCGCTCGACGAGGAGCTCGAGCGGATCGCCGTCGAGCTGTTCCCGCTGCTCGAGCGCGAGCCGGCGGTCGCGGCATCCTGAGCCGGCGCCGCGGCTAGCCGTCGAGCTCGGCGAACACCGCGGCGAGCGCCGCCACCGCGAAGTCGATGTCGTCCTCGCTCGCGACGATGGGCGGGGCGAGGCGGATGGTGCTGCCGTGCGTGTCCTTGGCGAGCACGCCGCGCCCGGCGAGCAGCTCGCACACCCGCCGGCCGCTCGCGAGCCCCGGGTCGACGTCGACGCCGAGCCACAGCCCCGCGCCGCGCCAGCGCGCGACGCCGCGCCCCACCAGCGCGTCCACGCCCGCCTGCAGCCGGGCGCCGAGCTCACCGGCCCGGGCCTGCGGCTCTCCGGTGGCGAGCATCCGCACCACCTCCCGGCCCACCGCGGCCGCGAGCGGGTTGCCGCCGAACGTCGAGCCGTGCTCCCCCGGCCGCAGCACGCCGAGCACGTCCTCGTCGCCGACGACGGCGCTCACCGGCACGATGCCGCCGCCGAGCGCCTTGCCGAGCAGGTAGAGATCGGGCACGACGCCCACCCGGTCGCAGGCGAAGGTGGCCCCGGTGCGGCCGAGCCCCGACTGCACCTCATCGGCGATGAGCAGCACCCCCGCGCGGCGGGTGGCCTCGCGCACCCGCGGCAGGAAGTCCGCGGGCGGGACGATGACGCCGGCCTCGCCCTGGATCGGCTCGAGCAGCACGGCGACGGTGCGCGGCGTGATGGCGGATGCCACCGCCTGCGCGTCCCCGAACGGCACGGTCACGAAGCCGGGGGTGAACGGGCCGAAGCCCGCGCGTGCCTGGGGGTCGGTGGAGAAGCCGACGATCGTGGTGGTGCGGCCGTGGAAGCCACCGGCCATCACGATGATCTCGGCCGCGCCATCCGGCACGCCCTTGATGCGGTGGCCCCAGGCGCGCGCGACCTTGATCGCCGACTCGACGGCCTCCGCCCCGGTGTTCATCGGCAGCACGAGCTGCTTGCCGGCGAGCGCGGCGAGCTCCGCCGCGAACGGCTCGAGCCGGTCGTTGCCGAAGGCGCGGCTGGTCAGGGTCACCCGCTCCAGCTGTGCGCGCGCCGCCGCGAGCAGGCCCGGATGCGAGTGACCGAAGTTCACCGCCGAGTAGCCGGCCAGGCAGTCGAGGTAGCGGCGGCCGTCGACGTCGGTGACCCAGGCCCCGCTCCCGGTGGCGATCGTCACCGGGAGCGGGGCGTAGTTGCGGGCGAGGTGCGACGCGGCCACCGCGGTGGCCGCGTCGGGGACGGTGGACGGGGCGGCGGGCGCGCTCATGGTCGCAGCTCGCTCATGAGTCGCAGCTCCAGGGTGCAGCACTTGACGCCGCCGCCGCCGCGCAGCAGCTCGGAGAGGTCCACGCCGATCGGCTCGAAGCCGCGCTCGCGCAGCTGGGCCGCGAACGTGCGGGCGCGCTCGGCGATGACGACGTGGCGTCCGTCGCTGAAGCAGTTGAGGCCGAGCACGGCGGCGTCCTGCTCGGTCGCGAGGATCGCGTCCGGGTAGAGCCGCTGCAGCCGGGCCCGGGATGCCGCGTCGAAGGCGCCGGGCAGGTAGGCGATCGTCGTGGCGTCCAGCACGGCGAGCGCGGTGTCGAGGTGGTAGAACCGGGGGTCCACGAGACGGAGGGAGACCACCTCGCGGCCGAACAGGCCGGAGAGCTCCGCGTGGCTCGCGGTCACGCTGCGGAAGCCGGTGCCGGCGAGCACCCGATCGCCGGCGAGCAGGAAGTCGCCCTCGCCCTCGTTGACCTGCGCGCTCTCGTGCACCCGCAGGCCGTTCGCGGCGAACCAGTCCCGGTAGGCGGGGCCCTCGGCGGCGCGCTCGGCGTGGGCGAAGCGCGCGCCGTAGGCGACGCCGTCGAGCACGAAGCCGCCGTTCGCGGCGTACACCATGTCGGGCAGTCCCGGGATCGGCTCGATGAGCAGCACCTCGATGCCGAGCTCGAGATAGCGGCGGCGCAGGGCGTCCCACTGGGCCAGGGCGAGGCGGGTGTCGGTGGGATGCGCCGGGTGCATCCAGGGGTTGATGCGATAGCTCACGGTGAAGTGCTCGGGCCGGCACATGAGCACGGTGCGGGGCGAGGCGGCACGCTCGGGCCGCACGGCGGGGACGGCGGGCCGCACGGCGGGAGCGGCGGAGTCGATGAGAGTCACGGCGCCAGTGTCACACGCACACAACGCGAGCGTTCGCGCGTTTCACGCGGCATCGTTTCGCATTCCGGCCGCGCGGCGCAAGAATCCGCCGCTAGGCTGCCGGCGTGGATCCCATCGACGCCGGCATCGTCGAGCAGCTGCGGCTGAACGCCCGCGCCGGCTACGCCGACATCGGCACCGTCGTCGGCCTCTCCGCCTCCGCCGTCAAGCGCCGCGTCGACCGGCTGCTCGCCACCGGCGTGATCCGCGGCTTCACCGTCGACGTCGACCCGGCCCTCGACGGGCTCGGCACCGAGGCCTACGTCGAGCTGTTCTGCCGCGGCACCGTCGCGCCCGCGGAGCTGCGGCGCATCCTCTCCGGCGTGCCCGAGGTGGTGGACGCCGGCACCGTCACCGGATCGGCGGACGCCATCGTGCACATGCGCTCGCGCGACATCCCCTCGCTGGAGGGCGCGCTCGAGCGGGTGCGCCGGGCCCCGAACGTCGACCACACCCGCAGCGCGATCGTGCTCAGCCGGCTCGTCCGCCGCATCCCCGGCTGAGCACCGCCCTGCCGGCGCCGCTAGCCGACCGGCAGCAGCGCCGCGAACGGCGGGTACGGGTTGCCGAAGCGGTGGTTCGTGATCGAGATCGCCTGCTCGCGCAGGAACGGCAGCAGCTCGACGCGGCCGGCGGCGGTGACGGCACCCGCGTGGATCGCGACGTCCGGGCTGCCGTGCAGCGCCGTCGCGAGCGCCCGGGCGTCGCCGCCGATCAGCCGGATGCGCCGCACCGGCTGGCCGGCGACGGAGCCGAGGGCGCCGCCCTCGCCGTGCAGGCTCCCCGGGCCGCGCGGCCCCGGGGAGCCGCCCGGCCCCGCGACGCCGATCAGTCGCGCCATCCGAGCGCGGAAGGCGGCGTCCGTCTCGATGACGGCACCGCGCAGCTGGGCGGCGAGCCGACCGGTCACCGGGACGGCGCTCGACACCGCGACCGGGGCGCCGGCCCGCCGCGCCGCGGCGAGCACCCGGATCAGCTCGGCGAGCGCCCCGCCCTCGGCGAGCCGCAGCTGCACGGCCGCCGGCCGGTAGCGCAACACATCGCGCTCGACGCCGAGCGCCGAGACGTCGCGGGCGAGGCCGAGCTCGGAGCTCCAGGCGCGCTCGTCCGAGAGGGCGCCGCGGCGCACCATGTCGAACTCTTCGAAGGCGAGCGCCGGGCCGGATGCCTCGAGCAGTCGGGCCACCGGCGCGCACAGCCCCTCGAGCGAGAGCGAGTCGCCGGGCTCGGCCGGCACCGGGAGCCATTCGCCGAGGCTCATCAGGTGGTTCGGCCCGCCGGCCTTGGCCGAGGCCCCGACGCTCGAGCGCTTCCAGCCGCCGAAGGGCTGCCGCCGCACGATCGCCCCGGTGGTGCCGCGGCCGACGTAGAGGTTGCCGGCCTCGACCCTCTCGAGCCAGAGCGCGACCTCGGCCGGATCGAGCGAGTGCAGCCCGGCGGTGAGACCGTAGGCCGGCGCGTTCTGCAGCTCGATCGCCTCCTCCAGGGTGCGCGCCGTCATGACGCCGAGCACCGGGCCGAAGAACTCGGTGAGGTGGAACTCGCTGCCGGCCGTGACGCCCAGGCGCACCCCGGGCGTCCACAGCCGCGGATCGGCGGGGTCGACCGGGCGGGGCTCGACGAGCCAGGACTGGCCGGGCTCGAGGCTCGTGAGCGCGCGCAGCAGCTTGCCGCGCGGCGGCTCGACGAGCGGGCCCATCTGCGAGCGCGGCTCGCTCGGCACCCCCACGCACAGGCTGCGCACGCCGTCGACGAGCTGGCGGCGGAAGCGCGCCGAGCGCGCGACCGAGCCGACCAGGATCAGCAGGGATGCCGCCGAGCACTTCTGCCCGGCGTGCCCGAAGGCGCTCTTCACGACATCCGCGACCGCCAGGTCGAGGTCCGCGGCGGGCGTCACCACGATCGCGTTCTTGCCGCTCGTCTCGGCCAGCACCGGCAGGTCGGGCCGCCAGGAGCGGAACAGCTCCGCGGTCTCCCAGGCGCCGGTGAGGACCACCCGGTCGACGGCCGGATGCGCCACGAGCCGCTGCCCGAGCGCGCCCTCGTCCACGTCCACGAGCCGCAGCACGGCGCGCGGCACCCCGGCCTCCCAGAGCGCCTCCGCGAGCACCGCCGCGCAGCGCCGCGCCTGCGGCGCGGGCTTGAGGATCACCGCGGCCCCGACGGCGAGCGCGGCGAGCACCCCGCCGGCGGGGATCGCGACCGGGAAGTTCCACGGCGGGGCGACGACGACGAGCCGGCTCGGCTCGAAGACGGCGCCCTCGACGGCCTCGAGCTCGATCGCCCGACCGGCGTAGTAGTGCGCGAAGTCGACCGCCTCGCTCACCTCGACGTCGGCCTCGGCGATGACCTTGCCGGTCTCGGCCGCCATCACCTCGATGAGCCGTGCGCGGTACGCGGCGAGCGTCTCGCCGGCCGCGTGCAGCGCGGCGGCACGCGCCTCCGCCCCGCGCGCCGCCCACTCGCCGGCCGCGGCCCGGGCCTCGGCGACGATGCGCTCGATCTGCTCGCCGCCGGTGACGCGCGCCGCCGCCGCGCCGGCGACGCCGATCTCGCTGCCGGCGCTGTGGGCGATGATCGCCCGGCCCCAGGTGCGGTTGCCGGCGATCGCCGGATCGGTGTCCGGCTCGTTGGCGAAGGCGGTTCCGGAGAGCTCGGCGATGGCGTCGAGGCTGCGCCGGTCCTGCACCCGGTTCGGCGGCGGGGCATCCGCACCGTCCTGCTCCAGCTCGGCCAGGGCGGCGAGGAAGCGGTCGCGCTCCCGGGCGAACAGCGCGGGGTCGTCCAGGTCGAACACCGCGGACATGAAGTTCTCCTCCGCGGCGTTCTCCTCGAGCCGGCGCACCAGGTAGGCGATCGCGGAGTCGAACTCGCCCGGGTGCACCACCGGGGTGTACAGCAGCAGCGCTCCGACATCCCGGGACACCGCGGCCGCCTGGCCGGTGGCCATGCCGAGCAGCATCTCGAACTCGACCCGGGAGGAGACGCCGCGGTCGCGGGCGAGCTGCCAGGCATAGGCGATGTCGAAGAGGTTGTGGCCGGCAACACCGAGGCGCACGGCATCGGTGCGCTCCGGGGTGAGCGCCCAGCCGAGCACGCGCTTGTAGTTGGCATCCGTCGCCTGTTTGCTCGGCAGCGTCGCGAGCGGCCAGCCGTGCAGCGTGGCGTCGACGCGCTCCATGGCGAGGTTGGCACCCTTGACCAGCCGCACCTTGATGCCGGCCCCGCCGGCGGCCCGGCGCGCGGCAGCCCAGGACTGCAGTCGCTGCATCGCCGCGAGCGCCTCGGGCAGGTACGCCTGCAGCACGATGCCGGCCTCGAGCCCGCGGAGCGCCGGCGCCTCGAGCAGCCGGGTGAACACGGCGATCGTCAGGTCGAGGTCGCGGTACTCCTCCATGTCGAGGTTGATGAACGTGGGCGTCTCGGATGCCGCGGCGAGCTCGTAGAGCGGCACGAGCCGGGCCACGACCCGCTCGACCTCCTCGTCGAAGGCCCACATGCTCAGGCCGCTCACGACGTTGGAGACCTTGATGGAGACGTAGTCGACGTCCTCGCGCTCGATCAGCGCACGGATGCCGGCGAGCCGGCGGTCCGCCTCGGCCTCGCCGAGCACGGCCTCGCCGAGCAGGTTGATGTTCAGGCCGCTGCCGTCCGCGCGCAGCCGGGCGATGGCCGAGCCGAGCCTCGCCTCCGAGGCGTCGATGACGAGGTGGGCGACCATCCGGCGCAGCACGGCCCGTGCGATCGGCACGACCGGCCAGGGCAGCACCGGCGCGAGGGTCGCGCCCACGGCGATGAGCGCGCGCAGCGGTGCCGGCAGGAAGCGAGGGATGCCACGGCGCAGCCGGTGCAGCTCGCGGGCGGCGACCCGCAGGTCCTCGGGCCGCACCACCCGGTCGACGAAGGCGATCGTGAAGTCGAGCCCGGCCGGATCGCGCAGCACCCCGGCCAGCCGCGCGGCACTCGGGTCGGGCCGGTTGCCGGCGCTCTCGCGCAGCCAGCGCTCGACGGTGCCGACGGACCGCTCGGCGAGGGACGGCGTGCCAGGGCTCGGTGTGTTCGGGCTCGGCGTGCCAGAGCTCGGCGTGTTCGGGCTCGGCGTGTTCGGGCTCGGCGTGTTCGGGCTCGGCGTGTTCGGGCTCAGCGTGCTCACCTGTCCTCCGATCGTCCCGCTGCGCCGGCTGCGCCCCACGATGGTGCGCCCAGTCTGCGCCTCCGGGTCAATGAGATCACTGGGTCAATGAGATCACCGGGGCGATGAGATCACCGCGCCCATGAGATCACCGGACCAATTCGATTCCCCAGGTCAATAAGACCACAAAGATCACAGCCGGGCGGCCCGCGGCCGGGGCGGGGCCGCATCCCGGCCGCGCCTCGGGCCCGGCCCGCGGCCTCAGGACCAGTCGGCGGGCGCCGGCTGCCGGGTGGAGGGCAGCGCGACATCCGCGGCCCAGCGCTGCACCCAGGCCGGCAGCGGACGCTCGGCCGGGTCGACGCCGAGGGCGGCGACGAGCTCCGCGGTCGGCACCGTGCCGCCGCCGCGGCGCAGGAAGCGCCCCCGGACCAGGCCGCGCGCGTAGACCTCGCCGTCCACCACGAACTGCTGCTCGATGTACACGGCGCGCTCGTCGTAGCCGGCGATGCGGGTCTCGAGCGTGAAGGCCACGCCGCGGTCGATGGACCGTCGGTAGCTGACCGTCGAGCTCGCGACGACCGGGTAGACCCGCAGCCGCATGAGCCTGTCCCAGGCGCCGGAGCGGATCATCAGGTCGACGCGGCCGAGATCCATCAGGCTGAGGTAGTTGCCGTTGTTGATGTGGCCGAGCGTGTCGATGTCGGTCAGCCGCGCCCGCATCCGGATGCGGCCGACGTCGTGCACGCCGAGGCGGGGCAGGCGGCGGCTGCGCAGCATCCAGAACAGGGTGCGGAAGATCATGTGCACCCGGCTGAGATTACCGGCGGGCCCCCGGGGCCCACCCGAGATTACCGGCGGGCCCCCGGGGGCCCGCCGGAGCGGGAGGGCTCAGTAGCTGGAGTAGTAGTCGGTCGAGCTCGCCGCGACCGCGACGATGATGACGAACACCACCCAGATGACGCTCAGGGCGAAGAACACGATGCTCAGGATCAGGCCGACCTTCGCCGGCGTGTTCGGGAAGCCGGCGTCCTTCGACTGCTTGAACGCGATCGCGCTGACGATGATGCCCGCGAGAGAGAACACGAAGGCGAGGACGAGGCCGACGATGCCGAGCGTCTTGCCCGGATAGTCGGCGGGTGCGGGCACGGGGGCGGCGGGTGCGGGCTCGGGCGTGTAGGCGGTCATGGGGTCTCCTGCCGGGTCGGGGGAACTGAGGCGTTCGCGACTGTACTGATCCCCAACCGCCCGCCGCAACGGTTTGTCCACAGATCCACCCGCTTCGCCCCGGCGCGGCCTCGCGGTGTGCATACGGCATGATGACAACCGTGAAGATCGGCATCCTCACCAGCGGCGGCGACGCGCCGGGCCTCAACGCCGTCATCCGCGGCATCGTCTACACCGGTCAGCAGACCGGGCGGTGCGACGACTTCGTCGGGTTCCGCGACGGCTGGCGCGGTCTGGTGAACGACGACAGCATCCCGATCGGGCGTCGCGAGATCATGGGCATCCACAAGCTCGGCGGCACGATCCTCGGCACCAGCCGCACCAACCCCTTCGAGGGCGGCGGCGTCGCCCGGGTCAACGAGGTCATGGCCGCGCACGGCATCGACGCCCTCGTGACGATCGGCGGCGAGGGAACGCTCGCCGCGGCCAAACGGCTCACGGATGAGGGCGTGCGCATCGTGGGCGTGCCGAAGACGATCGACAACGACCTCTCCGCGACCGACTACACCTTCGGCTTCGACACCGCCGTGCAGATCGCCGTGGACGCGATGGACCGGCTGCGCACCACCGGCGACGCCCACGGCCGGTGCATGATCGCCGAGGTCATGGGCCGCCACGTCGGCTGGATCGCGCTGCACTCCGGGATGGCCGCGGGCGCGCACGCGATCCTCATCCCTGAGAAGAGGACCAGCCTCGACCAGATCTGCGCCTGGGTGGACTCGGCCCGCGGCCGCGGGCGCGCCCCGCTCGTCGTGGTGGCGGAGGGATTCGCCCTCGACTCCATGGACGACGCGCACTCCGAGCGTGGTCTCGACGCCTTCGGCCGGCCGCGCCTGGGCGGCATCGGCGAGCTGCTCGCGCCGCTCATCGAGGAGCGCACCGGCATCGAGTCGCGCGCGACGACCCTCGGCCACGTGCAGCGCGGCGGCACCCCCACCGCCTACGACCGCGTGCTCGCCACCCGGCTCGGCATGGCGGCGCTGCACCTGGCGATGAGCGAGAGCTGGGGGCACATGGTCGCCCTGCGCGGCACCGACATCACCACCGTGCCCTTCGCCGACGCCCTGGGAGCCCTCAAGACCGTGCCCGAGGACCGGTACGAGGAGGCCCGCCTGCTGTTTGGATGAGTCCATGACCTGGCGTGCATGGATCGTCCCGCGGGAGGGCGCCCCGGCCGCGCTCGTCGAGCGCGGCGACACGGAGCTGCCCGAGGGCGACGTCACGATCGACGTCGCGTTCTCGAGCGTCAACTACAAGGACGCGCTCGCGCTCGGCGGCCGGCCCGGCGTCATCCGCGCCTTCCCCTGCGTCGCCGGCATCGACCTCGTCGGCACGGTGGCCGCTGCGGACGCCGGCTCGGGCTTCAGCCCCGGCGAGAGGGTGCTCGTGAACGGCTGGGGACTGGGCGAGAGCCGCGACGGCGGCCTCGCCGAGCGGGCCCGGGTGCGCGGCGAGTGGCTGCTGCGGGTGCCGGAGGCGTTCACCGACAGCCAGGCGGCCGCGATCGGCACGGCCGGCTTCACGGCGATGCTCGCCGTGCTCGCCGTCGAGGAGCACGCGGCCGTCTCCGGCTCGGCGCCCGGCGGCGGTCTTCCGGTGCTCGTCACCGGCGCCTCCGGCGGGCTCGGCTCGCTCGCGATCGCGCTGCTCGCCGCCGTCGGACTGCCGGTGGTCGCCTCCACCGGTCGCACGGCCGAGGCCGGCTACCTGCGCTCGCTGGGCGCCGTCGAGGTGATCGACCGGGCCGAGCTCGCCGAGCCGAGCCGGCCGCTGGCGACCCCGCGGTTCAGCGCCGTCATCGACGGCGTGGGCGGCGCGACGCTCGCGAACGCTCTCGCGCACACCGAGTACGACGGCGTCGTGGCCGCCTGCGGGCTCGCCGGCGGCGCCCGGCTGTCCACGACGGTGATGCCGTTCATCCTGCGCGGTGTCACCCTGCGCGGCATCAACTCGGTGTTCTGCCCCCGGCCGCTGCGGCTGGAGGCCTGGCGGCGGCTCGCGAGCGACCTCGACCCCGCGCTGCTCGACGCCCTCACCGAGACGGTGCCGCTCCCCGCGGCCGCGGAGGTCGCCGGGCGTGTGCTCGACGGCCGGGTGCGCGGCCGCACCGTGGTCGACGCGCGCCGCTGAGCGGGCGCAGCTCCCCGCGCCCCGTTCGTCCCAATTGGGACGTTTGGCCGCACGACACGTCCCAATTGGGCCGTGTCGTGCGGCGGAGCGGCCCCGCCGGCGACACCGAGGCGCGGCAGGAGCCGGGATAATCGAGCGGTGCCCGCTCTCTTCGTCACCGGCGCCGTGTTCCTCGGTCTCGCCGGCCTCGTCCACCTCTACATCTTCTGGCTCGAGTCGATCTCCTGGCCGCTGCCGACCACATGGCGGCGCTTCGGCGTGCGCAGCCAGGATGAGGCCGACGCCATCCGGCCGATGGCCTACAATCAGGGCTTCTACAACGGCCTGCTCGCCGTCGAGGTGCTCGCCGGGATCATCCTGCTCGCCGGCGGCTCCCTCGCGGCCGCGGGCATCGCGCTCGAGCTGTTCGGCGGCATCTCGATGGCTCTCGCCGCGACGGTCCTCGTGCTGTCCAACCCCGGGCTGGCCCGCGCGGCGATCCTGCAGGGGGCGCTGCCACTCATCGGCGTGGTGCTCACCGTCATCGGGGTGCTGGGCCGCTGAGGCGAGCCGCGGCGAGCGCCGAGACCTCGGCGCGGGCCCGCCTCGCCTCAGCCGCCGCTCGCCACGTGCTCGACGAGAGCGTCGACGAGGGCCTCCGCGGAGCGCGTCTCGGCGATGGTGTGAACGCTCAGCCCGGCGCCGCGGGCGTCGAAGGCGGTGCGAGGGCCGATGCAGGCGACGACCGTCGACGCCGGCAGCGGGGCGAGCTGGGCGGCGATCTGCCGGGCGACGCTGCCGCTGGTCACCAGGATCGCGCCGATGCGACCGGAGGCGACATCCGCCCGCACCTGATCGGATACCGGCACGCCGACCGTGCGGTAGGCGGCGACGTACTCCACGTCGAGGCCGCGGTCCGAGAGTCCCGCGACGATCGTCGGCTCCGCGATGTCGGAGTGCGGCACGAGCACGCGGCCCACGGCATCCGTGTGCCACTCCTTGACCATGCCGCGCGCCGAGTTGTCCTCCGGGACGAAGTCGACCCGGTAGCCGGCGAACGCCAGAGCGGATGCCGTCGTCTCGCCCACCGCGGCGATCCGGGTCGTCTCCGGCACCACCACCCCCGAGCTCACCAGCACGTCGACGGTGGTCGCGCTCGTGATCACGAGCCAGTCGTAGTGGCCGCCGCCGAGCCGGTGCAGCGCCGCGGCGAGGGCCTCCGGCTCGTCCGTGCTCGCGAAGTTGATGAGCGGGGCGATCACCGGCACCGCGCCGAGGCCGCGCAGCCGCGCCGCGACGCTGTCGCCCCACTTGCCGCCCCGCGGGACGAGTACCCGCCAGCCCGCCAGAGGACGCTCGGTGGCTGCCATGCCTCCTATGATGCCGCCCGCGATTAGGGGCGTCTAATCGTCGCTGAACACCGCCCAGGCCACCGCGCCGGCCACCGCGAGGGCCAGGGCCGTGGCCGTCGCGATCCACGGCACCGGGTTGCGCCGGTAGGCGGCCCGCGCGCGCCCGGCCAGGCGCGAGGCGTGTCTCGGGAGGTTCAGCTTGTCCTCGATCGCGTCGAGCGTCTCCTCGAGCTCGGCGCGGGCGGCCACGATCCGGCGGTCCAGCGACGGCTCGACCGCGCCCGATCCGGTTGCATTCGACATGTCACACCCTCCTCTTCCGGGTTCCCCTGATGGTGGCGACGTCCTCCTTGACGCTCGCGATCGTGTCGGTCGGGGCGGGCGGGATGCCGCGTCGAAGGCTTGCGACCCCCGCGAGCACGAGCACCACGGCGATCACGAGCAGCGCACCGCCCACGATGAGCGCCGCCGCCCAGGCTGGCAGCGCCACCGCGATCCCGAGGACGGCGGCGGCGATGAGCGCGGCGAGCGCGTAGAGCAGCACGAGCGCGGCGGCGGCGAGCAG
Organism: Microbacteriaceae bacterium; assembly: GCA_047605685.1. Lineage (GTDB taxonomy): Bacteria > Actinomycetota > Actinomycetes > Actinomycetales > Microbacteriaceae > JAUASV01. The sequence goes on along the minus strand of JASGFF010000009.1, from coordinate 6,434 downwards.
TCCCGCGCCGACGCCGAGCGCCTTGAGCTTGCCGACGATCTCGTTCTTCAGCGACTCGAGCTCGGCGCGGACGAGGTCGGTGACGAGGCGCGGCAGCTCGGCGATGAGTCGGAACAGCCCCCGGCGCTCCCGCGACGGCGTCTCGGTCATGAGGCGGACGAGCCCGAGGCGGAGCCGCGGCCGCGCGGCTTCGGGGTTCGGGTGCCCGTGGCCCGGGTGCCCGAGGCGCGGGTGGACGTGGCCCGGGTGCCCGTGCTCCGGCCCCGCCCGGTCGCCGCGGAGGCGGCCTTCTTCGTCTGGTCGGCGACGAAGCCGGCGACGTCGGGGGCCTTGTCCTTCACGAAGTCCTCGGCGGTGTGCACCTGCCTCTGCACGCGCGGATCGTTCCAGAACCGGGACGCGAACGCCGCGATCTGCTCGTAGCGCTCCCGCCCTGCGCGGGTGCCGAGCACGTAGCCGACCGCGAGTCCGGTCGCCAGCAGGATCTTGCCTTTCATGGGAACTCCTCGCCAGGTGAGACGGATGTCCGGCCGAGCCGCCGAGGCCGGAACGGCCCGTAAAGCGGATGCCGGAGCCCCAGGCTATCGGCCATCCGGCCCGCGCTCATCCGGTGTTCAGGCAGCTCCGGTGCGGCGGGCCGGGGAACGCGCCGTCGGGCCGGGCGGGCGACACCGTCAGGCCGGGCGGGCGGATGCCGCGGCACGCGCCGCCGCGGGCAGCGCCTCGAGCACCCGGCTCACCGCCGTGTCGTCGTGGGCCGCGGTGACGAACCAGGCCTCGAACACGCTCGGCGGCAGGTTGACGCCGGCCGCGAGCATGGCGTGGAAGAACGGGCCGAAGCGGAACGCCTCCTGGTGGAGGACCTCCGCGTAGTCGCCAGGCGGCGTCTCGCGGAACGCGAAGGAGAACAGGTTGCCGGCGCGCTGCACGACGTGCGCCACACCCGCCGCGGAGAGCGCCTCGCTGGTCTCGGCGGAGATCACCGCGGCCACCTCGTCGAGGCGGCGGTACACCGCGGCATCCGCGTTCCGGAGCGTCGCGAGCCCCGCGGCGACCGCCACCGGGTTGCCGCTCAGCGTGCCCGCCTGGTACACCGGGCCGGTGGGGGCGAGCCGCTCCATGATCTCCGCCGCGCCGCCGAGGGCCGCGAGCGGCATCCCGCCGCCGATCACCTTGCCGAAGGTGAACAGGTCCGGGGCCCAGCCCTCGGCCGCGTGCCCCCACCAGCCCGCCGGACCGACCCGGAACCCGGTGAGCACCTCGTCGAGGATCATGAGCGCCCCGCTGGCCGAGGTGAGCCGGCGGATCGCCGCGGTGAAGCCGGCGGCGGGCGGCACCACGCCCATGTTGGCGGCGGCCGCCTCGACGATGACCGCCGCGATCTGCTGCCCCCGCTTCGCGAAGAGCAGCTCGAGCGCGGCGACGTCGTTGTAGGGCAGCACGATCGTCTGCGCCGCGATCGGCGCGGGCACGCCCGCCGAGCCGGGCAGCGCGAGCGTCGCGACGCCGGAGCCGCCCTCGGCGAGCAGGCCGTCGGAGTGGCCGTGGTAGTGGCCGGCGAACTTCACGAGCAGGTCGCGGCCGGTCACGCCCCGGGCGAGGCGGATGGCCGTCATCGTCGCCTCGGTCCCGGTCGAGACCAGGCGGAGCCGCTCCACCGGACGGCGGAGCCCGCCCGGCCCGGGCAGGGCGATCCGGCGCTCGACGAGCTCCGCGAGCTCGGTCTCGGCCGGCGTGCTCGCGCCGAAGCTCAGCCCCCGGGCGGCGGCTGCCTGCACCGCCGCGACGACCGCGGGATGCGCGTGGCCGAGGATCGCCGGACCCCAGGAGGCCACCAGGTCGACGTACTCGCGGCCCTCGACGTCGGTCAGGAACGCCCCGCGCACGCTCACGATGGCGCGCGGCGTGCCGCCGACCGAGCCAAAGGCGCGCACGGGCGAGTTGACGCCCCCCGGGATGGCCCGCCGGGCGCGGTCGAAGGCGGACTCGTTCGTCAGCGTCATGGTCGTCATGCTGTCATCCTCCCTGCCGTGCCGCCCGATTCCCCGGCTTCCGATTCCCCGGATGCCGGTCGAACCTCCCCGGGGGTCAGGGGCGCAGGCCGCGGGCGACGTCGAGCGCGTAGTAGCTGAGGATAGCCGCGGCGCCAGCGCGCTTGATCGCGAGCAGGCTGTCCGGGACCATCCGCTCGCGATCGACCCAGCCGCGGGCGGCGGCCGCCTCGATCATGGAGTACTCGCCCGAGACCTGGTAGGCCCAGGTGGGCACCGGGCTCGCGGCGGCGGTCGCGGCGAGCACGTCGAGGAAGTGCGAGGCCGGCTTGACCATGACGATGTCGGCGCCCTCGGCGATGTCGAGGCTCGCCTCGCGCACGCCCTCGCGGCCGTTCGCGGTGTCGAGCTGGTAGGCACGACGGTCGCCGGTGAGGCTCGAGCCCACGGCCTCACGGAACGGCCCGTACCAGCCGCCGGAGTACTTGCCCGAGTAGGCGAGGATGGGGGTGAGCTCGTGGCCCGCGCCGTCGAGGGCCGCGCGCACCGCGGCGACCTGGTGGTCCATCATCCCCGAGAGGCCGAGCAGCTGCGAGCCCGCCTCCGCCTGCACGAGACCCATCTCGGCGTAGCGCTCGAGCGTCGCGTCGTTGTCGACGACGACATCGCCGTTCGCGAGGGTGGCGAGCACGCCGCAGTGGCCGTGGTCGGTGAACTCGTCGAGGCACAGGTCGGTCTGCACCACGAGCGCGTCGCCCGCCTCGGCGACCGCGGCGCGCGTCGCCCGCTGCAGGATGCCGTCCGGGTCGGTGCCGGCGCTGCCGACGGCATCCTTGTGCTCCGGCAGCGGGACCCCGAACAGCATCACGCCGCCGAGGCCGAGGCGCGCCGCCTCGGCGACGGTCGCGCGCAGCGAGTCGAGGCTGTGCTGCACGACGCCCGGCATCGACGAGATCGGCCGCGGCTCGGCGATGCCCTCGGCGACGAACACCGGCAGCACGAGCTCGGCCGGGTGCAGGCGGGTCTCGGCGACGAGGCGGCGCAGCGCCGGCGACTGGCGCAGCCGCCGCGGGCGGATCGGGCCGGTCATGGGGTCCCCCCGCCGACACCCGCCGCGGCCGGCCTGTTCCGGCCCGGCCCATTCCCGGACGCCCCGCCCCCGCTCGGCCCGCCCCCGCTCGGCCCGCTCGGCGAGCGGCCGGTTCGTGCGGATGCCGCCCGCCGCGGCCCGTACAGACCGGCCGCCGCGGCACGGGGGACGGGCACGGCACGGGAGGTCACAGTGCGAGAGATCACAGTGCGGATCACAGTGCGGATCACAGCGGCACGGACGATCACAGCGGCGCGACCTCTCGGGCGCCGAGCGCGACGAGCTCCGCGGCGACCCGGGCGGCGACGTCGAGCGCCGGCGTGGGCGTGTCGTCGAGGTAGAGGGCGTGGCTCGCGGTGAGACGGCTCGACCCGTCCGGGGCGTAGACCCGGCCGGAGAGGAACAGCATGCCGTCGTCGACGAGCGCGTGCGCGGCGACCGGCGCCGCGCAGCCGGCCTCGAGCTCGGCGAGCACACCGCGCTCGGCCTCCACGATCGTGCGCGAGGTCCGGTGGTCGAGGGCGGCGACGAGCCGCTCCTCGCCGCGGCGCACCTCGATCGCGAGCGCGCCCTGGCCCGGCGCCGTCGGCCAGAGGTCGATGTCGAGCAGCTGGGTCGCGAGCTCCGAGCGGCCGAGGCGGCCGAGGCCCGCCGCGGCGAGGACGACCGCGTCGAGACGGTCGCCGGTCGCGACATCCGCCACCCGCGCGAGCCGGGTGTCGACGTTGCCGCGGATGTCGACGACCTCGAGGTCCGCGCGCCGATCGAGCAGCTGGGCGCGCCGGCGCGGCGAGCCGGTGCCGACGCGGGCACCCGCGGGCAGCGTCTCGAGGCTGAGGCCGTCGCGCGCGACGAGCACGTCGCGGGGGTCGGCGCGCCTCGGCACCGCGCCGAGGGCCAGCCCCTCGGCCGGGGCGGTGGGCAGGTCCTTGAGGGAGTGCACGACGACGTCGACCTCCCCGGCCCGCAGCGCCTCGCGCAGCGCCCCCGCGAACACGCCGGTGCCGCCGAGCCGGGCGAGCGACGCCCCCGAGGTGTCGCCCTGCGTCGTCACCGGCACGAGCACCACCTCGCGCCGCGAACGCGCCGCGAGCGCCTCGGCCACCTGCTGCGACTGGGCGAGGGCGAGGGCACTGCCCCGCGTTCCCAGGCGGATCGGACCCGGGCCGGCCGGGGTCTGCAGCGGTTGGGCCCGCCGAGCCGGGGCCTGCCGGCCCGGCGCGCCGCTCACGGCGCGCGGGGTATTCGGCGCACCGCTCACGGCGCGATCCCGCACAGCGCGGGCTTGAAGCCGGCGCGGACGTTCTCGCAGCATCCCGGCCGGCAGGTGTCGTACCAGGGGCCCAACGCCGTCAGGGCGGGGCGCTCGCCGAGCGGCACGCCGTCGCGGCGCTCGAGCACGAGGTCGATGAGGCCGTCGACGTAAGCCGGGTGCACCCCGGGGGTGGGGGTGCGGGTGTAGGCGAGCCCGGCATCCTCCGCCGTCTGCCTCGCCTCGGTGTCGAGGTCCCAGAGCACCTCCATGTGGTCGGAGACGAAGCCGAGCGGCACGACCGCGACCGCCGTCACGCCCTCGTCCGGGAGCGCGGCGATGACGTCATTGACGTCGGGCTCGAGCCAGGGCTGCGTGGGCGGCCCGGAACGCGACTGGTAGACCAGCCGCCAGCCGACAGGCGTGCCGAGCTCGGCCATGACGCGCTCGGCGACGGCGAGGTGCTGGCGCTCGTAGGCGTGGCCGTCCGGGCCGCTGCGCTCGGCATCCGTCGTCGGGATGCTGTGCGTCGAGAACAGCACGCGCGTGGCATCCGACCCGATGCCGCGGGCCCGGAAGCCGGCGAGCGCCGCGCGCACGCCCTCGACGAAGGGCCGCACGAAGCCGGGGTGGTCGAAGAACTGGCGCACCTTGTCGATCTCCAGCTCGCCCTCGAGGCCCGTCGCCTCGAGGGCCATCGCGTAGTCCTCCCGGTACTGCCGGCAGGAGGAGAACGAGCTGTAGGCGCTCGTGCCGATCGCGATGAGCTTGCGGAATCCGCGCTCGTGCGCCTCGCGGAGCGCGTCGTCGAGGTACGGCCGCCAGTTGCGATTGCCCCAGATCACCGGCAGCGCGATGCCGCGCTCGGCGAGCCGGGCCTCGAGCGCCGCCCTGAGCTCGCGGTTCTGGGCGTTGATCGGGCTCACCCCGCCGAAGTGGCGGTAGTGGTGGGCGACCTCCTCGAGGCGCTCGTCCGGGATGCCGCGGCCGCGGGTCACGTTGCGCAGGAACGGGATGACGTCGTCCTGCCCCTCGGGCCCGCCGAAGCTCGCGAGCAGGATCGCGTCGTAGCCGACCGGCTCGGTGACGAAGGGCTCGCCCGCGGCGGCCTGCCCGGACGCGGCGGCGCGCACCAGCCCCCCGTTCGTGATCGTCACGAGCGTCCCCCGGCGAGCCGGCGAGCCTCGCGGCCGGTCATCGCAGGACCTCCGGCACCTCGGCGGCCGGGATGCGGCGGCCGGTGAAGAACGGCACCTCGCCGCGCACGTGCAGCCGCGCCTCGGTGGCCCGCAGCGCGCGCATCATGTCGACGAGGTCGGTGAGCGAGTCGGACTCCATCGGCAGGATCCACTCGTAGTCGCCGAGGGCGAAGCCCGCGACCGTGTTGGCGACGACGCTCGTGAACGCGGCGCCCTTGCGACCGTGGTCGGCGAGCATCCGCCGGCGGTCGGCGTCCTCGAGCAGGTACCAGTCGTAGGAGCGGTCGAAGGGGTAGACCACGAGCCAGTCGCGCGCCCGCTCGCCGCGCAGGAACCCCGGCACGTGCGCGCGGTTGAACTCGGCGTCGCGGTGCACGCCGAGGGCGTTCCAGGTCGGCAGCAGTCCCGCCAGCAGCGCGCTGCGGCGCAGCTCGCGCAGAGCCCGCTGCAGCGTCGCCGCATCGGCTCCGTGCAGCCAGATCATCAGGTCGGCGTCGGCGCGCATCCCCGAGACGTCGTAGAAGCCCCGGATGACGACGCCGGCCGCCTCCACGGCGGCGACGGCCTCGTCGAGGGTTCCGTCCCCCGGCGGGCGGTCGGGATTGCGGCGCAGCACTGCCCAGAGGGTGAAACCGGATGCCGGGTCGGCGGTCTCGGGCGCGCTCGTGGCGCTGTCGTTCATGGGCTCCATCCTCCCCCGGCGCCGCGCGCAGCGCCAAGCCGGGCGCGTCGCTCCGCCCGGGAGCCCCGGCCGCACGGGCACCCCGCACGGACACCGCCGCACGGGCACCGCCGGTGCCGCCCAGCCGCTCGGGCCCCGCGCGACGCCGGGGCCCGACCAGCCGTCGCGAATTGCCGCGCCGGACCGTCGCGGCCGCCCCCAAGTGGGGGGTGGGACCAGC
>JASGFF010000008.1:0-52223 GCA_047605685.1 Microbacteriaceae bacterium | reverse complement strand
CGCCCGCCGGCGCCGTGCCCGGCGGCGCGAACGGGTCGGCCGCGGGCGCCGCGCCCGTGCTGCGCTCCTCGACGAAACGCGCGAGCTCGAGGTCGAGACCCTCGCGCCGCATCCGCAGGTCGATGTAGATGAGCGCCGCGACCGCGGCCTGCAGCACCGCCCCGATGGCGCCGAGCACCACGCTGAGGCCCACCGAGAGCACCTCGAAGCCCGCCGAGACGGCGATCAGCACCGTCTCGTCGCCCTGCGGGTCGACGAGCGTGATCGTCAGCGCGTAGGCGATGCCGATCGGGATGCTGAGCACCTGCGAGGCGGTGCCGACGATGAGCTGCACGAGCAGCTCGATGCCGAGCGTGCGCCAGAAAGCCCCCGCGGTCAGCCGCCAGGAGCGCGCCACGGCCGCACCGAACGGCAGACGCTCGATGACGAGGGCGCTCGGCACGAGCGAGAGCCGGGTGCCGAGCCAGAGGTAGCCGGCCAGCAGCACCGCCGCCGCGCCGAGGCCGAGCAGCACCCCGACGACGATGCCGATGACACCGCCGACGGCGAGGCACAGCCCGACGAGAGCGACGGCGCAGAGCACGGCGGCGAGCACGGCCCCGGCGAGCGTCGCCGACCAGCCGACGAGCGCGCCGATGCGCCCGCGCGCGAGCCGCAGCAGCGCGAGCGCGCCGAGCCTCTCGCCGAGCGTCGCGCGGGCGACCTCGAGCGAGACCAGCCCTTGCAGGATCGCGGAGAGCACAACGCCGGCCCCGACCGGCACGAGCAGCGCGAGAGCGCCGCCGAGCACACTGCCGGCCACGATGTCGTCCTGTGCCTGCCCGGAGGACATCGAGATGCGGCCGATCGCCCAGGCGACCACGGCGGCGACCACCCCGCCGGCCAGCAGCGTGACGGCGAGGTAGAGCAGCAGCGCGACGCCGACGGTGGCACGCGGGTTGCGGCGCATCGTCCGGAGAGAGCCCCCGAGGATGTCGCCGAGCGTCAGCGGCCGAAGCGGCACCAGGCCCGGCGCGGGCGGCGGCGCCCAGCCGCCGGCGGTCGGGCCGGCACCCGGGTCGGGCGCCGCCCCGGCGCCGGGCCGCTCCCCGGACGGCGGCGTCCAGCCGCCGGTCGTTGGGCCGCCGGAGGGGTGTCCGGCGGCACCGCCGGGCGCGGCCCAGCCGCTCGGCTCCGTCATCCGTGACCCTTTCGCAGCAGTTGATAGCCAGGCTGTCACATGGCCTAGGGTTGTGCCCAGCCTCCGCCGCGGATCCCGGGACCGGAACACATGAACGCTCGCATCCTCGTCGTCGACGACGACACGGCACTCGCCGAGATGATCGGCATCGTGCTGACCGGCGAGGGCTTCCAGCCGAGCTTCTGCGGCGACGGCGCCGCCGCCCTCGAGGCGTTCCGCTCCGAGCGGCCCGAGCTGGTGCTGCTCGACCTGATGCTGCCGGGCATGGACGGCATCGAGGTGTGCGCGCGCATCCGCGAGGAGTCCGGCGTGCCGATCATCATGCTCACCGCCAAGAGCGACACCACGGATGTCGTGGCCGGGCTCGAGAGCGGTGCCGACGACTATGTGGTCAAGCCCTTCGACCCCAAGGAGCTCGTGGCCAGGGTGCGCACCCGGCTGCGGCCCGTCCCCGTCACCGACTCGGACATCCTGCGCGTCGGCGACCTCGTGATCGACGTCGCCGGCCACCAGGTGCGCCGTGGCGAGACGCGCATCGGCCTCACCCCGCTCGAGTTCGATCTGCTGCTCGCCCTCGCCAGCCGGCCGCAGCAGGTGTTCACCCGGGAGATGCTGCTCGAGCAGGTCTGGGGCTACCACTACAAGGCCGACACCCGGCTCGTGAACGTGCACGTGCAGCGGCTGCGCGCCAAGGTCGAGCTCGACCCGGACAGCCCCCGGATCGTCACGACGGTGCGCGGCGTCGGCTACCGGGCCGGCGGGGTCGTCTGAGCAGATGGGCGCACGGCCGGCATCCGACTGGCGCGGCCGGCTGCGCCGGCTGCCGCGGCTGTGGAGCACCTCACTGCAGGTGCGCATCGTCGCGATCGCCCTCGCCCTGTCCACCGTCGCCGTGCTCGTTATCGGCGGCTACATGCAGTACTCGATCGGCCAGAACCTGTTCGACGCGCGGGTGAGCCAGTCCCTCGACATCGCCAGCCGCGCCAACGTCTCCACGCAGAGCCGCTTCACCGCCCTCGAGGCCTCCGTGGACGCCCAGCCGGCGCTCGAGTCGACGATGGCCGCAGCGTTCCGCGCGCTCGCGACGTCCTCCTCGATCGTCGCCGCCGCCGTGTTCCGCACGCCCGGCCAGGGCAGCGTCGCCGACGCCCCCGCCGACCGGGCCACCCTCGGCTTCGACACCGACCTCATCGGCTCCGACCTGCGCGACGCCGTCGCCGACGACGACGGGGACGGCCGGCGCACGCACTGGCAGTCGATCGCGCTGCCGCAGGGCGACGGCTCCACGCATCCCGGTCTCGTCGTCGGCAGCACGGTCGACCTCCCCGGGGCGGGCCAGTACGAGCTCTACCTGGTGTTCGACCTCGTCGACACCCAGCAGACCCTCGACCTGATGCGGCAGACGCTGCTCATCGGCTTCGCCGCGCTCGTGCTGCTCGTCGCCGCGGTCGCCTGGCTGGTCGCCCGGCTCGTCGTCGGCCCGGTGCGCACGGCGGCGGCGACGAGCACCCGGCTCGCGGCGGGGGAGCTCGACATCCGCATCCCGGTGCACGGCGACGACGACATGGCCACGCTGGCCCGCTCGTTCAACGAGATGGCCGCGAGCATGCAGCAGCAGATCACCCGGCTCGCCACGCTCTCGCAGGTGCAGCAGCGCTTCGTCTCGGATGTCTCGCACGAGCTGCGCACGCCGCTGACCACGATCCGGATCGCCGGCGACGTGCTCAACGACAACCGCGCCTCCTTCGACGCCACGAGCGGACGCACCGTGGAGCTGCTGCACGACCAGGTCCAGCGCTTCGAGGCGCTGCTGGCGGACCTGCTCGAGATGAGCCGCTACGACGCCGGCGCCGTCGAGATGGAGGCGGAGCCGACGAGCCTCGTGGTCCTCGCCCGCGAGGCGATCGACCAGGTGGCGCCGCTCGCCCAGTCGCGCGGCTCCGAGGTGCGGCTCGTCGCCCCCGGCGGCTACTTCGACGCCGACGTCGACCCGCGTCGCATCCGTCGCATCCTGGTCAACCTGCTCGGCAACGCCGTCGACCACGGCGAGGGCCGGCCGATCGTGGTGTATGTCGACAGCGATGCGAACGCCGTCGCCGTCGCCGTGCGCGACTACGGCGTCGGGATGACGCAGGCGCAGCTCGAGCGGGTCTTCGACAGGTTCTGGCGCGCCGACCCGTCCCGGCAGCGCAGCACCGGCGGCACCGGTCTCGGCCTCGCGATCGCCCAGGAGGACGCCGCCCTGCACGGCGGTCTCATCGACGTCTGGAGCGAGCCGGGGCAGGGCTCCTGCTTCCGGCTGACGATCCCGCGGCGGCGGGGAGCGCCGCTCGACTCCTGGCCGGTGGGGCTGCCGCCCGCCGACGCCGTGCCGCCGCGGGAGGAGTCGTGACGCGGCGGCTCGCGCTCGGCCTCGCCGCGGCGACGCTGCTGCTGGCCGGTTGCGCCGCGGTGCCGGACTCCGGCACCGTGCAGAAGGGCGACGAGATCGCGCAGAGCGGCGACGCGAGCGTCTCGTTCTCGCCCGCGGGCCCGGCCGCCGGGGCCAGCCCGGACGACATCGTGCTCGGCTTCATCCAGGCGCAGACGAGCGCGGAGGACGACTTCGCGATCGCCCGCGAGTTCCTCGCCGACAGCGTGAAGACGTCCTGGGACCCGACGGCGGCCGTCGCCATCAGCTCCGGCACCGCGAGCCTCGAGCAGGTGGAGGGAGACTCCTCGGCGCGGCTGTACTCCTTCAGCCAGACGGCGCGCGTTGACAGCTCCGGCCAGTACACGGACGACGGCACCACCACCCAGGCCAGCCGCGGCTTCGAGCTCGTGCAGCAGGACGGCGAGTGGCGCATCGACCAGCTCGACGACGGCATCGTGCTGGCGTCCGACGTGTTCGCGAGCGTGTTCAGCCAGTACGAGCTCTACTTCTACGACCCGGACTACCGCTACCTCGTCCCCGACGTGCGCTGGTACCCGGTGTCGACCCTCACCGGCTCCCGCATCGTCGAGGGGCTGCTCGCCGGACCCGGGGACCTGCTCGCCCAGGCCACGGCCACGGCCTTCCCCCAGGGCGCCAAGCTCGCCTCGACGGTCTCCGTCGAGTCGGGCACCGCGACGGTCGACTTCGAGGACGCCGGCTCGGGCGCCCAGTCCATCGACGACCTGTCCCTGGAGGCGCGCGCGCTCATGCGCGACCAGATCACGGCGAGCCTGTCGAGCTACACCTCGGTGTTCTCGGTCGTGCTCACCGTCGGCGGCGTCGAGCTCGACGTGCCCTCGGTGGCCAGCACCGCGGTGCTCGACCCGGATGTCGGCACCCTCCCGCTCGTCGTCGACGACGACGGCCTCGTGCTCGCCGGCACCTCGGCGACGAGCATCGACGGCGTCACCGACGCGGCATCCGGGCTCAGCGACATCACCGGCGGCGCCTACGCGATCGACTCGGGCACCGCGGCCGTGCTCGCCAGCGGCGGCGTCTACCGGCTCGAGGGCGGCCGCGCCACCCTTCTCGACAGTCGCAGCGGTCTCATCGCGCCCTCGCTCGACCAGTACGGCTACATCTGGACGGTGGGCGCGAGCGGTGCCGTGCGCGCCATCGGCAGCGACGGCGCCGTCACCGAGATGCCGGCGACGCTCGTGCCGAGCGGCTGCTCGGTGGTCTCCCTGGACGTCTCGCGCGACGGCACCCGGCTGCTGCTCTACCTCAGCGCGACCGACGGCTCCGGGGCGGAGCTGTTCGTCGTCGGCATCGCCCGCTCCTCCGAGGGGCGCATCCCGACGACGACGCGCAGCATCGAGCTGCCGGTCGCCGGCGGCACCCCGATCGACGCCGCCTGGGTCGACGACCACACGGTCGCCACGATCTCCGGCGGCGACACCGCGGTCGTCACGAGCTACACGGTCGGCGGCATCGCCGAGCGCATCGGCACCGTCGACGGCGCCCGCACGATCGTCGGCGGCAGCACCGGCGTCGACGGCATCCGGGTGCTCACCACGGAGGGTGCCGTCGTCGCCGAGCGCAGCATCACGTTCCAGGACACCGGCGTGAGCGCGACTGCCCTCCTCACCCAGCAGCCGGGCTGAGCGCCCGGCCATCCCCGGGGCGGCCGGGCGCGCGCCGGCGCACCCGCCGGCGCGGCAGGGTGCCGTCGTGGCATCCGGATGGCGCGAGGCGGCGCTCGACGCGCTCGCCGTCGTGTTGCCGGTGCGCTGCGCCGGCTGCGGCCGGGCAGACCGGGCGCTGTGCGGGGGATGCCGCGCCGCGCTCGCGCCGCGCCCGGCGATCGAGCACCGCACCCCCGGCGGTCTCCTCGTGCGCGCAGCGCACGAGTACGGCGGCGTCGTGCGCCGGGTGCTGCTGGCGTACAAGGAGGACGGCCGCACGGTGCTCGCCCGCGAGCTCGCCGTGCCGCTCGCGGCCCTTCTCGCGCCGGCCCTTCTCGCGCCGGGCCCCGTCCCCCCGGGGCCGGGCGTCGTGATCGCCGCCGTGCCCTCGAGCGCCGCGGCCCGGCGGCGGCGCGGCTTCGAGCCGGTGCCGACGCTGCTGCGGGCGGCTGGCTACCGGTCGCCGCGGCTGCTCGTCGTGGCGCCCGGCCCGCAGCAGAAGGGCCTCGGCCTCGCCGAGCGCGCCCGGGCGCGCTCGGGCGCGATGCGCGCCCGCCGTCCGCTCGCCGGCATCCCGGTGCTGCTCGTTGACGACGTCGTCACCACCGGCGCGAGCCTCGACGAGGCGGCGCGCGCGGTGCGGGCGGCCGGCGGGACGGTCGCCGGCGCGGTGGCGCTCGCCTCGACACCCCGGCACGCGGACGGCCGCTGAGAGGCCCCGCGCCGGTGCGCGCCGGCCCAGCCTGGGTGCGGGCAGTGCGCCGGCTCGTAACTCGGCGAGCGGACGGTGACACCGCCCGGCCGGGGCGCTACGCTCGCGGCAAAGGCGCGAGAGGACAACCGCCTGGACCCCCCGGGCGGCGCGCCGATCCGGACTGGAGGTCGCCATGGACACCGTCATCACCGCACGGAACCTCGGGGTCACCGATCGCTTTCGCGAGTACGCCGAGGAGAAGGCCCAGAAGGTGGAGGCCCTCGCCGAGCGCGCCATCGCTCTCGAGGTCAAGCTCTCCCGTCACCGGGAGACGCGCGGCTCCACCGGCGACGACCGGGTCGAGCTGACCCTGCTCGGCCCGGGCCCGGCGGTGCGGGCCGAGGCGAGCGGCGCCGACAAGTACGTCGCCTTCGACCTCGCCTTCGCGAAGCTCCTGGAGAGGATCCGCCAGGCCAAGGACCGCCGCAAGGTGCACCGGGGCCAGCACCGGCCCACCTCGCTGCGCGAGGCCGCCGGCAGCGAGTTCCTGGGGCTGGACATCGTCCCGGTGGACGCCGAAGTGCTCCAGGCGGTGCGCACCGGCCAGATCCCGGTGGTCGGCGAGGCGCAGCAGGACGACGAGGAGGGCTACTGCCCCGTCGTCATCCGCGAGAAGGTGTTCGCGACGACCCGGATGACCGTCGACGACGCGCTGTACTACATGGAGCTCGTCGGGCACGACTTCTACCTGTTCATCGACCGGGACAGCGGCCGGCCCAGCGTCGTCTACCGGCGCAAGGGCTGGGACTACGGCGTCATCGCCCTCGACACCGAGGCCGAGGAGCACCAGGAGGTGGCCACGGCGCTGCGCGCGGTGCGCTGACGGCGGACTCCCATCCCGCGCGTCCCGCGGCCGTCTAGGCTTGGTGTCGATTTCCAGCCGGATACGCCGCGGGACGCGGCGGTGGGGAGAAGTGCCGTGGTCAACGTTCTCGAGCGTGCGCTCCGCGTCGGCGAGGGGCGCACGCTGCGTCGGCTCAAGCGCTACGCGGAGGCCGTGAACCACCTGGAGGACGACTTCAAGGCCCTCAGCGACGAGGAGCTGCGGAACGAGACCGCGCAGCTGCGCGAGCGCTACGCGAACGGCGAGTCCCTCGACGACCTGCTGCCGGAGGCCTTCGCGGCCGTGCGGGAGGCCGCGAGCCGCACCCTCGGCATGCGTCACTTCGACGTGCAGCTCATGGGCGGGGCGGCCCTGCACCTGGGCAACATCGCCGAGATGAAGACCGGCGAGGGCAAGACCCTGGTGGCGACCCTGCCGGCCTACCTCAACGCGATCGCCTCGCGGGGCGTGCACATCGTCACCGTCAACGACTTCCTCGCCAGCTACCAGTCCGAGCTGATGGGCCGGGTATTCCGCGCGCTCGGCATGACCACCGGATGCATCCTGGCCGGCCAGTCCCCGGCGGAGCGCCGCGAGCAGTACAGCGCCGACGTCACCTACGGCACCAACAACGAGTTCGGCTTCGACTACCTGCGCGACAACATGGCCTGGCAGGCCAGCGACATGGTGCAGCGCGGCCACTTCTTCGCGATCGTCGACGAGGTCGACTCGATCCTCATCGACGAGGCCCGCACCCCGCTCATCATCTCCGGCCCGGCATCCGGAGAGGCGAACCGCTGGTTCGCGGAGTTCGCCACGATCGCGACCCGGCTCGTGGAGGGCGTCGACTACGAGGTGGACGAGAAGAAGCGCACGGTCGGCGTGCTCGAGCCGGGCATCGCGAAGGTCGAGGACTACCTCGGCATCGACAACCTCTACGAGAGCGCGAACACCCCGCTCATCTCGTTCCTCAACAACTCGATCAAGGCCCGGGCGCTGTTCAAGCGCGACAAGGACTACGTGGTCATGAACGGCGAGGTGCTCATCGTCGACGAGCACACCGGCCGCATCCTGGTGGGACGGCGCTACAACGAGGGCATCCACCAGGCGATCGAGGCCAAGGAGGGCGTGCAGGTCAAGGCCGAGAACCAGACGCTCGCCACGGTGACGCTGCAGAACTACTTCCGGCTCTACTCGAAGCTCTCCGGCATGACCGGCACCGCCGAGACCGAGGCGGCCGAGTTCATGTCCACCTACAAGATCGGCGTCGTGCCGATCCCGACGAACCGGCCGATGATCCGCAAGGACCAGCCCGACCTCGTCTACAAGAACGAGACGGGCAAGTTCGAGCAGGTCGTCGAGGACATCGTCGGCCGGCACGCGAACGGCCAGCCGGTGCTCGTGGGCACCACGAGCGTCGAGAAGAGCGAGCTGCTGTCGAAGATGCTCGCCCGTCGCGGCGTCAAGCACGAGGTGCTCAACGCGAAGAACCACGCCCGAGAGGCCGCGATCGTCGCGCAGGCCGGCCGGCACGGCGCGGTGACGGTCGCGACGAACATGGCCGGTCGCGGCACCGACATCATGCTCGGCGGCAACGCCGAGTTCCTCGCCGTCGCCCGGATGAACGCGATGGGCCTCAGCCCGGTGGAGACGCCCGAGGATTACGAGCAGAAGTGGGATGCCGTCTTCGCCGAGGTCAAGGCCGAGGTGGAGGCCGAGGCCGAGCGGGTCGTCGAGGCCGGCGGGCTCTACGTGCTCGGCACCGAGCGCCACGAGTCCCGGCGCATCGACAACCAGCTGCGCGGCCGGGCCGGCCGGCAGGGCGACCCCGGCGAGAGCCGCTTCTACCTCTCGCTGCAGGACGACCTGATGCGGCTGTTCAACTCCGGCGCGGCGGAGGCGCTCATGGCCCGCGGCAATGTGCCCGACGACATGGCCATCGAGTCGAGGGTCGTCAGCCGTGCCATCCGCTCGGCCCAGTCGCAGGTCGAGAGCCGCAACGCCGAGATCCGCAAGAACGTGCTCAAGTACGACGACGTGCTCAACCGGCAGCGCGAGGCGATCTACTCGGACCGGCGGCACATCCTCGAGGGCGACGACATCGCCGACCGTGTCGGCCGGTTCGTCGAGGACGTGCTCACCGAGATCGTCGACGCCCACACCGCCGAGGGCAGCTCGGACGACTGGGACTTCGAGGCGCTGTGGACCGAGCTGAAGACCATCTACCCGATCTCGATCACCGTCGACGAGGTGCTCACCGAGGCGGGCGCGAAGGGCCGGGTGACGGACGCGCTGCTCAAGCGCGAGATCCTCTCCGACGCGCGCATCGCCTACCGGAACCGTGAGGAGAGCCTGGGCAGCCCGGCCATGCGCGAGCTCGAGCGCCGGGTGGTGCTCAGCGTCATCGACCGCCGCTGGCGCGATCACCTGTACGAGATGGACTACCTCAAGGACGGCATCGGCCTGCGGGCGATGGCGCAGCGCGATCCGCTCGTCGAGTACCAGCGCGAGGGCTTCGGGCTGTACCAGACGATGATGGGGCAGATCCGCGAGGAGTCGGTCGGCTTCCTGTACAACCTCGAGGTGGAGGTCACCGGGGGGGAGGCGAGCGCCTCGGCGCCGCAGGTCGCCGCGCGCGGTCTCGGCGGTGCGCTCGCCCCGGCCGAGCGGCTCAGCTACTCGGCGCCGAGCGATGACGCCTCCGGCGACGTCGAGGTGCGCAACCAGCGCGGTCAGCTGCAGCGTGCCGAGACCGCCCGCGCCCAGCGGGCTGCGCGCGCCAACCCGGTGACGGCCCCCGCGCAGCCCGAGCAGGCGGCCGCCTCCCGCGGTGCCTTCGGCCAGCGCGTGGAGGGCTCGGCGGAGGACGCGCCGCTGAACCGCGCACAGCGCCGCGCCCAGGAGCGCCGCGGCCACTGATCGCCCGCGCGCCGCCGCCCCTGCGGCGCGCCATGGACCCCGCCCTCGCGCCGCCGAATCCGCGTGCCGCAGGGGCGGCGGCGTGCCATAGGTTCAAAGCACGTTGATCGCCGTGGCCCGCCAGCGTCGGTCCAGCCCTTCGAGCCGGATGGCGACCGCCCGGGTGCGCGCCCGGCTGTGCACGATGACGACGGCCTCGACGACGCCGTCGCGCGGCTCGCAGACGGTGGTCGAGCCGATGGCGAAGCCCGGGCGGCTGGGCACGAGACCCTTCGCCTGGCGGGCGCGCTGCGAGATCATCACTCGCTTGAGCAGGTGCCGATAGACCTCCTCGCTCACCCAGCGCATGATCTGCTCGAGGTCGCGGGCGCCGGCGAGGATCTCGATCACGCAGCGGGTGAGGTTCTCCAGCAGCGGCGCCGGGTCGGGCAGGTCCAGGGTGGATGTCGGCTGCTGGCCGAAGAACTCGTCGGCGAGGAAGCGCGAGCGGATCGGCTTCGATGGCAGCGGCTGGTGGGCTGCCGTGATCGGGAGAGGCCGGTGCGGGTGGGTGGCGAGTGCGCTGGTCACGTTGGGTCCCGTCTGTCGAGCCGGTGCTGTCGAGGTGCTGTCGGGGTGCTGTTGAGGCGTGACCCCCGGCCCCCGTTCGGGGGGCCCCCGAACGGGGGGTAGCAAGAAATAAACCACAGATGTGAGAGCGTGTCCACTCGTTGTCCGGGCTGTGGATCGTCGTCGCCGGCGCGGACCGGCGCGCTGTGGAGCGTCCCGCGGCCGCGACTGGCCGGATGCCTACCGTGGGCGGATGCGCTGGGACGAGCTGTTCGACGACCTGGAGAGCCAGCTCGAGCGGGGTCTCGAGGCGGAGCAGACCGACCTGCGCGCCCAGGAGGAGCGGCTGCGCATCGCCCGGCTCGGCCTGCGCGATCGCCTGGTCGCCCTGCGCGGTGCGGCCGAGCCGGTGCGGCTGGAGCTCGTCGACGGCCGGCTGCTGCCGTTGCGCATCGTCGCGATCGGCAAGGACTGGGTGTCTGGGGATGTGCGGGACGGCTCCACCGCGGGCCGTCAGGCGATCGTGCCGCTGTCGGCCGTCGCCGCTGTGCTGCTCGATGGGGACCGGCTGCGCGCGAGCCTCGCAGCGCGGCGAGGCGAGGAGCCGCTCGCCGCGCGGCTCGGCCTCGCCTTCGTGCTGCGCGACCTGGCCCGGCGCCGGGCGGGACTCGACGTCGTGCAGCGTGGCGGGGACCTGGTCAGCCACGGCACCATCGACCGGGTCGGCTGCGACCACCTTGACCTCGCGCTGCACGAGGCCGCCGCGCCGCGTCGGGAGTCGGCCGTGACCGGCTACCGGACGGTGCCGCTCGAGCGGGTGCTGCTGGTGCTGCTGTGACGCCGTCGAGGGCGCGGTGCCGGGCTCAGTGCCGCCGACGGTCGATCGTGAGCTCGGGCAGGTCGTCCGAGTAGTCGCCCTGGTGCCACAGGCTCATCCGCCGGGACTCCTCGTACTTCGACTCGATGAACGCCTCGAGCCGGCTGCGCTCGATGCGCCACTGGCCGCTGCCGCCGAGCTTGATCGCGGGCAGCTCGCCGCTGCGCACGAGCGCGTACGCCTGGTGCACCGAGATGTTCAGCAGGGCCGCCGTGTCGGCGAGGGTGAGGAAGCGGCCGGGACCGTCGGAGCCGCTCGGGTTCATCCCCCGATTATGCGCGCGGGTCCCGCATCCCTCGCCGCGACCGGCCGGCTCGTGTGGATAACTGCACGGTCCGGGTCGAGTCCCTCATCACCATGGGTCGCAGCTCGCCGGAGGGAGGTCTCGGATGGCTGGTGGCGCGCGCAGGCGGCACTTCTGGTTCGACCCCCGCTTCGCGGTCGGCGTGGGGCTCATCGTCCTCGCGGTGACCGGGACGGTGCTCGTCGTCGTCGGCGCCGACCGCCGGGTCGAGGTGGTCGCGGCCCGCGAGGCGATCATGCCGGGCGAGCGCATCGAGGCCGCGGACCTGGTGGTCCGGCGGGTCGCCGCACCCGATGCCCGCGCGCTGTACCTCGGGCCCGAGGAGGCGGTGGACGGCCTGCTCGCCACCCGGGTGGTGGGTGCCGGCGAGCTGGTGCCGCGCAGCGCCGTCGGCACGGCGGCCGGCGCGGAGGCGACGACGCTCGTCGTCGCCGTCTCCGGCTCGCTGCCCCGGGCGATCGAGGCCGGCTCGTCCGTCGACGTCTGGGCGGCGGGGGTGCGGGATGCCGCGGGCGGGACGGTGCCGCCGGCCGTCGTCTCCGCGGGGGTCACCGTCGCCGAGGTGCGCTCGGCGAGCGGGCTCGTCGTCGACGAGGGCACCGAGGTCGAGCTGCTGGTGCCCCGCGACGACGTCGCCGCCGTGCTCGAGGCGCAGACCGCGGACGCCGCGATCACCGTCGTGCCGGTGGCGGTGCCGCTGGGGTCGCCGGCGGGCGGGGGCTGAGGTGCGGCTCGTCGTCGCCGGCCCGAGTGCCGAGGCGCTCGCGCTCGAGGCGCGACGCTGGGGGCACAGCACGGTGGCGAGCCCCGATGACCTCGCCGGGCTGCTGCACGCGATCACGACGCTGCATCCGGATGTCGCGGTGGTCCGCGCCCGGTCCGGGCTGCTGACCGCGGAGCTGATCGCGACCGCGGACGACGCCGGGTGCCGCCTGGTCGTGCTCGCCGGGTCGGACGCGGAGCGGCGGCACGCGATCGGCCTCGGCCTGTTCGAGATCGTCGACGCGGCCCGGCCCTGGAGCGACATCGAGGCGATCGCGAGCGGGACCGCGCCGGTGGCCGCTGGGGGCGGGGTGCGCGGGAGCGTCATCGCGGTCTGGGGCCCGCCGGGCGCGCCGGGCCGCACGAGCGTCGCGATCGCGCTCGCCGCGGAGCTGGCCATCGAGGGCCGCCGGGTCGCGCTCGCCGACGCCGACACCCACGGCGCCGCGGTCGCGCCGACGCTCGGCCTGCTCGACGAGGCGCCCGGCTTCGCGGCCGCCTGCCGTCTCGCGGCCGCGGGCGGGCTCGACGCCCACGAGCTCGAGCGGGTCGGGCAGTGGTGCCCGGTGGGCACGGCCGGCTTCTGGGTGCTCACCGGCATCGGGCGGCCGAGCCGTTGGCCGGAGCTCGGCGGCGACCGGGTGGGCCGGGTCATCGACGCCTGCCGTGACTGGGTCGACGTCACGGTTGTGGACACCGGGCCGAGCATCGAGACCGACGAGGAGATCGTCAGCGACCTGTTCGCGCCGCGGCGCAACGCCGCCACCGTCGCCGCCATCGAGAAGGCCGACCGGGTCGTCGCGGTCGGCGCCGCCGACCCGGTCGGCATCGCGCGGCTGCTGCGCGCGCACGCCGACCTGGTGGCGCTGTGCGGCTCCGAGACGGTGAGCGTCGTGATGAACCGGCTGCGGGCGAGCGTCATCGGCGCGGCGCCCGCGGCGCAGGTGCAGCGCACGCTCGAGCGGTTCGGCGGCATCCGCCCGGTGGCCCTCGTGCCCGATGACCGCGGCGCCTTCGACGCGGCGCTGCTGAGCGGCCGCACCCTCGCCGAGGTGGCGCCGCGGTCGGCGGCCCGGGCCGCGCTGCGCTCGCTCGCGGCATCCCTGGCACCGCTGCCGGCCGGCTGAGCGGTCCCGGCGACTACGCTGGTGCGGTGTCGACGCTCAGTGACCTGGTGCTCGCGCAGGGGCGCTCCAGCGAGGCCGACGTCGAGTGGCTGCACATGCTCGTCGGCGACTGGCAGCTGCTGGCCGACCTGGCGCTGGCCGACATCGTGCTGTGGGTGCCGAACGAGCCCGGCTCCTTCGTCGCCGTCGCGCACGCGCGGCCCTCCAGCAGCGCGACGCTGTTCTACCGCGACTTCGTCAGCCAGGAGATCAAGCCCGAGTGGCGCGCACAGGTGACGGAGGCGTTCGAGACCGCGCGCATCGTCGACTCGGCGACGCCCACCTGGTACGAGGAGACGCCGACGCGGATGCGCGCGGTGCCCGTCATCCGCCGGCTGAGCCCGAGCGAGAAAGAGGTCACCGAGTTCCCGATCGCGGTGATCACCCGGCACACCAACCTCAGCGAGGCGCGCACGCCGAGCCGGCAGGAGCTCACGAGCAACGACTGCGCGAACGACCTGTTCGGGATGATCGCCGCCGGCGACTTCCCGGACCCGGGCTCGCCGAGCGGGCCGCGCCGCGGCGCGCCGCGCGCCTCGGACGGGCTGATCCGGCTCGACGTGAACGGCGTCGTCACCTTCGCGAGCCCGAACGCGCTCTCGGCGTTCAACCGCATCGGCTTCGCCGGGGAGCTCGAGGGCGAGTCGCTCGCCGAGGTGACGACCCTGCTGCTGCACGGTCGCAGCGTCGTCGACGAGTCGCTGCCGCTCGTCGTCACCGGCCGCGCGCCCTGGCGCACCGACATCGAGTCGCGCGGTGTGACGGTGACGCTGCGGGCCATCCCGGTGCGATCGCGCGGGGAGCGCACCGGCGCGATCCTGCTCTGCCGTGACGTCACCGAGATGCGCCACCAGGAGCGCGAGCTCATCACCAAGGACGCGACGATCCGCGAGATCCACCACCGGGTGAAGAACAACCTGCAGACCGTCGCCTCGCTGCTGCGCATCCAGGCCCGCCGCACGCACTCGGATGTCGCGCGCGACGCGCTCACCCAGGCGATGCGCCGCGTGGCCGCGATCGCCGTCGTGCACGACACGCTCTCGGAGGGGCTGAGCCAGAACGTCGACTTCGACGCCGTGTTCGATCGGGTGCTGCTGCTCATCGCCGAGGTGGCGTCGAGTCACTCGACGATGGTGCGTCCGGCGTTCAAGGGCAGCTTCGGCGTCATCCCGAGCGAGTACGCCACGCCGCTCGCGCTCGCGCTCACCGAGCTCGTGACGAACGCCGTGGAGCACGGCCTCGCCGGCCGCACCGACGGGGTCGTCGAGATCGTCGCGAAGCGCGACGAGGAGACGCTGCGGGTGAAGGTGCGCGACAACGGCGTCGGCCTGCCCGAGGGCCAGGTGGGGGCGGGTCTCGGCACGCAGATCGTGCGGACCCTGATCCAGGGGGAGCTCGGCGGCTCCATCGACTGGCACACCCTGATGGGCAGCGGCACAGAGGTGACCATCGAGGTGCCGCTCACCTGGGTGGTCAAGGACTGAGGGCCGGCCTCAGGAGGCGCGGCGGCTCAGGAGGCGCGGCGGGCGCGGGCGGCGCGGCGCTTGAGGGCGCGGCGCTCGTCCTCGGAGAGGCCGCCCCAGACCCCGGAGTCCTGGCTGGTCTCGAGAGCGTATTGGAGGCACATCTCGGTGACGGCGCAGCGCGAGCAGACCGCCTTCGCCTTGTCGATCTGGTCGACGGCGGGGCCGGTGTTGCCGACCGGGAAGAACAGCTCCGGGTCGGCAGTCAAGCAGGCGGCATTGTCGCGCCAATCCATAGGTGGTGCTCCTTCGGTGTTGCATGCACGGGCTAATGCCCGGAATTCGGGTGCGAAGAACGGCGAGGAAGTTCGCGGGGGAATGCGCTCACACCGTTGGGGGCGCCAAAACGACCTCAGACAGAGTGCCACACTGGTAGAGGCAAATCAATGGTTCGAAAGTAAGACATGGCTGAGAACATCGCGCCGGGCCGGCGTGCCGTCACGGCGCGGCATCCGCTCGTCCGGGCGCTCGCCGTGGTCATCGGGCTCGAGGCGGTGGCGCTCGTCGTCGCCGCCGGCGTGCTCGTGACCCAGCTGCTGACCACGCCGGCGTTCTCGGTGCCGAGCGCGATCGCGCTCGTCGGGTTCTGCCTCCTCGCCGCCGTGTGGCTGTTGGTGATGTGGCGCGCGGTGCGGACCGGCCGGGCCTGGACCCGTGGGGCGTCGATCGTGGTGCAGGTGCTGTTCGGCGCGGTGGCGCTGACCGCGGCGCAGTCCGGCATGCCCGTGCTCGCCGTGCTCGTGGCGGTGCCGGCGCTCGCGGCGCTCGTGCTGGTGTTCAGCCCGCCGGTGGTCGCGGCGCTGAGCGGGCGGGGCGAGTAGCGCGCGGCGTGCTCAGCCGAGGCCGAGGCGCCGGCGCAGCATCCCCAGGTGGCCCGTGGCCTTGACGTTGTAGCCGGCGAGCTCGATGCGGCCCTCGGGGCCGACGACGAAGGTGGAGCGCAGCACGCCGGTGACGATCCGGCCGTAGGAGTTCTTCTCGCCCCAGGCGCCCCAGGCGCGGTGTACGACGAGCTCCGGGTCGCTCAGCAGCGGGAAGGCGATGCCGTGTCGCTCGCGGAAGCCGATGAGCGTGGCGACCGGGTCGCGCGAGATCCCGACGACCGCGTAGCCGGATGCGGCGAGGGCGGGCGCGCCCTCGTTGAGCTCGCAGCTCTGCGCGGTGCAGCCGGGTGTGCCGGCCGCGGGATAGAAGTAGACGATGACGCGACGGCCGGCGTAGTCGGAGAGGGCGACCGTGGAGCCGTCGGTATCGGGGAGCGAGAAGGCGGGGGCGGGATCGCCGGGCTGCAGGCGGACGGGCTGCAGGTCGGCGGGCTGCTGGCTGGCGGGCTGCTGGCTGGCGGGGACGGCATCGGTTCGTTCGGACATCCCGCCCATGCTAACGTTGTGCCTCGGCCTGACGGGCCTGCGCACCTCTAGCTCAATTGGCAGAGCAACTGACTCTTAATCAGTGGGTTCTGGGTTCAAGTCCCAGGGGGTGCACTCTTGCCGGGCGCACTGCGGCCACCATTCCTTTCTGCGGGTGCGGTGAGCGGGGTGGGTGCGGAATAATCGGGCGGGTTGTCGGTTCCGGCGGTTTGTTGTTGTCGAGCGTCGTGTGCGGTTTGGCTTCGGGGCGAGCGACGCGAAGGCTGGAATCGAAGCATGCCCTGTCTTCGTGCGATGTCTGTCCACCGCCCTGAGGTCATCTTGGACTGCGGATCGTGGTGACCGCGTCGCTTTGGACGGGGCGACGGGCACCGTGGGATTCTTCGAGAGAGCTCTTCACATCCTCTTCGAGCGGCCGAGCCGCTCGGCGGGTCACTCCCGGCGGTACCTACGCCCCGGATGCCACTCCGGCAGCTCCGGGGTCGGGGTCCCGGTCAGCATCTCGCGGATCGTCCCGCGGCGCGGCGCGGGCGGCAGCATCCCGCGCTCCCGCAGCCGCGGCAAGAGCAGCTCGATGACGTCGGCGTAGCCCTCGGCACCGCCGTACCAGTTCTCGACGAGGAAGCCGTCGGCGTCGGTCTGCTCGATGAAGGCCTCGACCTGGTCGGCGACGGAGTCGGGAGTGCCGGTGAACTTGACCCCGCCGATGGTCGAGGGCAGCGAGTCGAGGACCTCGCCGATGCTCGGGCTCGTGCCGTCGGGGTTGCGCCAGAGGTTCACCATCGTCTGGCCGACCTCCGTCGAGACGTCGTCGAGGCTCGCGGCGAGGTCGAAGGCGGCGAGGTCGACGCCGGACCAGCCGAGGAACAGCGCCGCCGCGGCCTCGCGCGTCGGGGTGCGGTTCAACTCCTCGCGCAGCCGTGCGGCCTCCTCCTCGGTGTCGGCGAGGATGAAGCTCGCGCCGTTGACGACCTTGATGGAGTCCGCGGGCCGTCCGGCGGCGACCGCCTTCTCGCGGAGGCCGGCGACCGCCGTCGCGAGCCGCGCGGGCTCGCGCTCCTGGGTGAAGACGCACTCGGCGTAGCGCGCGGCGAAGGTGGTCCCGGCCGAGGAGGTCCCGGCCTGGAACAGGGTCGGGGTGCGCTGCGGTGACGGCGTCGCGGGGAAGTAGCCGTCGAAGCGGAAGTAGCGGCCGTCATGGCGGACCCGGTGCACCTTGGCGGGGTCGCTGAAGGTCTTGGTGGCCTTGTCGGCGAGCACCGCGCCGTCGTCCCAGGCCCCCTCCCACAGCTCGAGCTCGAGCTCGAGGAACTCCTCGGCGCGCGCGTAGCGCTCGTCGTGGGGCGTGACGCCGTCGAGACCGAGCAGCCGCACGAGCGCCTGCTGGTTGTCGCTGGTCACGATGTTCCAGCCGATCCGGCCCTCGGTCAGGTGGTCCAGGGTCGTGAAGGTCCGGGCGTTCAGCAGCGGGTTCTGCGCGGTTGTGGACGCGGTCACGACCAGCCCGATCCGCGGCACGGTCGCGGCGAGCGCCGACATGATCGCGACGGGGTCGTGCACCGGGAACTGCACCGCCTCGCGGATGACGGCCTCCGGCACCTCCCCGTGATCGTTCATGGGGTAGCCGATCGCCTCCGCCATGAAGAAGAAGTCGAAGCCGGCCGCCTCGACGGCGCCGACCAGCTCCTGCCAGAAGCCGAGGGTCGCGAAGGCGCTCGTGTCGCCGCGTTCGTGGTGCCAGGAGTTGCCGATGAAGTTCGGGGTGAACTCCTCGAAGGCCCCGAGGACGAGCTGCTTGGGCATGGTGGCGCCTTTCGCTGAGGTCGCACGACATCGGGCGATAACTGTCGGTGATCATCTGGATGCTATTCGCGGTGTCGAGGCGGGGCAAGTTCCGCTCCCGGCCCGGCCCGGCCCGGCTACAGTCGGGAACCATGGCGGGATCCGAGACGGCGCGGGACCGTCGCGACGCCGTGGCGGCGCGCATCGGCGCCGAGGTGCGGGCCGCCCGGATCGCGCTCGCGCTGAGCACCAGGGATCTCGCCGTGCGGATCGGCACCTCGCAGCCCTTCGTCTCGAACATCGAGAACGGCCGGATCTTCCCCAGCCTGCGCACTCTCGGCCTGCTCGCCGAGGCCCTCGGGGTGCCGACGGCCCGGCTGCTGCCGGTCACCGAGCGGGTCGAGCGGGTCCCGGGGGCGACCGGGATGCGTCCGCGCCGCCCAAAGGAGCCGCCGGGGCGGCGGCTCCTCGGCGGGGCGGATCGCGATCTGGCGGTGCACCGCGTCGAGCTTCTTCCCGGCGAGGCCGAGCCCCGGCCGCACGTGCACGGCGGCGAGGACTTCGTGCAGGTGCTTCAGGGCGGGCTCGACGTGCTCCGCGAGGGCGAGCCGGCGGCCCGGCTGCGCGCCGGCGAGGGGCTCTGGCTGGACGGTGCGGTGCCCCACCGGCTCGCCGCGCCGCAGCGGGCCGGCGGGGTCGCCCTGCTGATCGTGGCGGGCGCCTCCGCCGGCTCGGCGCACGCCGCGTCCGGGTCCGCGCCGTGACCGCAGCCGGGTCCGCCCCGGTGGCCGCGGACGGTGTCGGCGCGGCCGTCCGCTCGCTGCGTCTCCGGCGCCGGCTCTCGGCGCGCGCCCTCGCCCGGCTCGCCGGCGTCTCGCAGCCGCTCCTGTCGAAGATCGAGAACGGCGTCACCCTGCCGAGCGTGCTCTCGCTCTACGCGATCGCCGAGGCCCTCGGCGTCGGCCCGGCGGACCTCCTGCCCGCCGGTGACGATCCGGCCGTCCCGACCTCGCACGGGATGCCGCTCCCCGCTGCGGAGGCCGGCACCGAGGAGGCCGGCACCGAGGAGGTCGTCCGTACGCTCTTGCTGCATGCGGCGCCGGGGCGCCGGATCGAGGTCTACCGGGTCGAGCACCCCGCCGGCCACCGCGACGAGGCGCCCTTCCAGCACTCCGGCGAGGACGTCATCCACGTCCTCGAGGGCCGGGCGACCCTGCGCTGCGGACGGACCCGCATCGCGCTCGGAGCCGGCGACACGGCCTGGATCGACGCGACGACCCCGCACCGCTTCGCGACACCGCGCGACACGGGGGTCGTCGCGCTCATCGTGACCGTTCGGTGAGCGACCATCCGATAACTGAAATGAATCGGCAACATGCCGAAACCCGTCGGTAACAGCCGCCGTCCACACTGAAGGCGAGGGACTCCGGTCCCAATTTTGCAACTTCTCCGCAAAACGCCACACCTCCGTGTCCGACCGCCAAACCCTGGGAGCCCCCGTGATCCAACGCACCGACCGGCGCCCGCGCATCGCCGCCCTCGCCGCGGCGACGCTCGCCGCCGTCCTCGTCCTCACCGGCTGCGGCCGCAGCAGCGACGCAGACAGCACCGCCTCCTCCACGCCCATCGACGACGAGCCCGCCACCGGGACCGTGACCCTCTGGGCCCCGGACGGCGACGCGACCGTCCTCGACGAGGTCCTCGCCAGCTATGAAGAAGAGAACCCGGACCTCGACCTGCAGGTCACCCTCATCCCGTCCGACGAGTACGTGACGAAGCTGCAGACCGCGATGTCCTCCGGCACGCTGCCCGACATCGCGCAGGTCTACGCCGAGGCCGAGACCCAGTTCACCTCCTCGGGCGCCTTCGCCGCGGTGCCGGACGGCCTCGTCGACTCGTCGACCTTCTTCCCCGCCGCCTGGGACGCCGGGGAGTGGGAGGGCACGGTCTACTCCGTGCCGTGGTACGCCTACACGCGCGTCCTCATCTACCGGAAGGACCTCGCCGCAGCCGGCGGCGCGACCGTGCCGACGACCTGGGATCAGACCCTCTCGTTCTACAAGGCGCTCCAGGCCGGCGGTGCCACCTACGGCCTCGGCGGCGACGTCGGCTGGGACACCTACAACGGGCAGGACCTCGCCGTCTCGGCCCACCAGGCCGGTTCGACGCTGCTGAACGCCGACGGCACGGAGTGGGACCTCGACAACAGCGAGGTGATCGCGGCGATCGAGCACGAGACCGAGCCGTTCCTCGAGGGGGTCGCCGCGGTCGACACCCCGCAGTTCCTCGACGCCCAGCCGTACTTCGTGCAGGGCAAGACGGGCTCGATGATCTCCGGCCCGTGGGTGATCGCCTCGCTCGACCAGACGGCGGATCAGGACGGCTGGACCGCCGACCACGTCGCCACCGCGGTGCTGCCGGAGGGGCCGACGAACGGCTCGGGCCAGCTCGGCGGCGGCAGCTGGGTCGTGAACAAGGACTCGACGAACGCCTCCTCGGCCTGGAAGGTCGTGCGCGAGATGGCCCAGGAGGAGACCCAGGTCGCCCAGTTCAAGGCCTTCGGCAGCATGCCCGCCGTCGAGGCCGCGTGGGAGGACTCGTCGATCACGGACAACTCGCTCTACGACGCCTTCTTCGAGCAGCTGAAGAACATCGATCCCATGCCGTCCGCGTCGACCTGGAGCGAGCTGTCGACCGCGATGGGCACGGAGCTCGAGGCGGTCGCCCGCGGCGACGAGACCGCCGCCCAGGCGGCGGAGAACCTGCAGTCGCAGGCCGACACCATCGGTGTCGGGAGCTGACGATGGCCCTCTCGGCCGCACCCGCCCCGGCGGCGTCGCGTCAGCGGCGCCGCCGGGGCGGGGCGGGCCACACCGCGATCGCCTGGACGTTCATGGCCCCCTTCGGGGTCGTGTTCCTGCTCTTCACGGCGCTGCCGATCGTCGTCTCGCTCGCCACCAGCCTCACGGACATGCGCAGCACGGATCTGCGCGACCCCTTCAACGTGGACTTCGTCGGCCTCCAGAACTACCTCGCGATCCTGGGGAGCGCCGGCTTCCTGCGGGCGATCCTGAACACGCTCGTCTTCGTGGTCGTCGGCGTGCCGGTGACGATGGCGATCGGCTTCGCCCTCGCCCTCGCGCTCGACTCCGGCATCCGCCGGCTCCGCACCGTCTTCCGCGGCCTGTTCTACGCCCCCGTCGTGACCAACGTCGTCTCGGTCGCGCTCATCTGGCAGTACGCCTTCAACCAGAACGGCACGATCAACACGGTGCTCGCGAACATCGGCCTCGCCGGCCCGAACTGGCTCGGCGACGTGCACCTCGCCATGCCGGTCGTCATCCTGCTCGGCGTCTGGCGCAACTTCGGCACCGCCATGCTGCTGTTCCTCGCGGGCCTCCAGTCGGTGCCGGAGGACGTGCAGGAGGCCGCCTCGATCGACGGCGCCGGCCGCTTCCGCCGGCTGTGGTCGATCACCCTGCCGCTGCTCATGCCGACCACGCTGCTCGTGTCGGTGCTCCTCTCGGTGTTCTACCTCCAGGTCTTCGACGAGCCCTACCTGCTGACGAGCGGCGGCCCGCTCGGCTCGACCGAGTCGATCGCGCTCTACACCTACGACCAGTTCGGCTTCGGCAACTTCGGCGTCTCCTCCGCCGCGTCCTACGTCCTGCTCATCCTGGTGGCCGTGTTCAGCCTCGTGCAGTTCCGCGCCCTGAGGCCCCGCGCGTGAGCGCGCTCGCCGCCGGGGAGCGCCGCGCGCGCCGGGTGCCGGTCGTCGTCCTCTACGTCGTGCTCGTCGTCGCGGCGATCGTGACGATCCTGCCCTTCGTCTGGGTGCTGTCCGGCTCGCTGCGCGGGATGACCGACTTCCGCTCGGACCCCGGCGCCTGGCTGCCCTCGTCCGTGACCTTCGAGAACTACGGCCGGCTGTTCTCCACGGCCGGCTTCGGCGGCTTCCTCGTCAACAGCCTCGTCGTCGCAGCGATCACCGTCGCGGCCAACGTCGTCGGCGGAGCGCTCGCCGGCTATGCGCTGTCGAAGCTCGAGTTCCGCGGCAAGCGGATCGCCTTCGGCGCGGTCCTGGTGGCGCTCATGATGCCGTTCTCGGCGACCTTCGTGCCGCAGTTCGTCATCACCGTGCACCTGGGCCTGGTGAACACCCTCGTCGGCATCGCACTGCCGAGCGCGGTGCTCCCGATCTCGGTGTTCATCGTGCGCCAGTACGCCGCGAGCGTCCCGGACGAGCTGCTCGAGGCCGCCCGGATCGACGGCGCGAGCGAGGCGCGGATCTTCGCCCAGATCTTCCTGCCGCTGGCCGGCCCCGCGCTCGCGACGGTGACGATCATGGCCTTCCTCGCCTCCTGGAACAACTTCATCTGGCCGCTCATCGTCGCCCAGCAGTCGTCGACGTACACGCTCCCGGTCGGCCTCGCCGCGACGCAGCAGGCGGCGCAGAACGTGACCGACTACGGCCTCGTGCTGGCCGGCGCCGTCGTCGTCATGCTGCCCGTGCTCGTCCTCTTCCTCTTCCTGCAGCGCTACTTCGTGCAGGGCATCGCCGCGACGGGGCTGAAGTGAGCGAGCCGGTGATCATCGACGCACCGGCGGGCCCGATCGCCGGCACCGCCGACGGCGGTGTCCGCCGCCTCCTCGGCGTGCCCTACGCGGAGGCCCCGATCGGCCCGCTGCGCTTCGCCGCGCCCCGGCCGCGAGCCCGCTTCACGGTGCCCTTCGACGCGAGCCGGCACGGCGCCACTCCGCAGCGGGTCCCGCTGTTCGCGACGACGACCATCCCGGAGCCCTGCGTGCCGGGCGACGACACCCTCCACCTCGAGATCTTCGCCCCCGAGGGCTGCGCGGGGGCGCCCGTCCTGTTCTGGATCCACGGCGGCGGCTACATCGCCGGCTCGCCCGCGAGCCCGTGGTACGACGGCGGCGCGTTCGCGCGGGACGGCGTCATCGTCGTCGTCGCCTCCTACCGCCTCGGCGTCGACGGCTTCGGCGTCATCCCCGGGGCGCCGGACAACCGGGGCCTGCGCGATCTGATCCTCGCGCTGCGGTGGCTGCGCGACAACGCGCCGGCCCTCGGCGGCGACCCCGAGCGGATCACGATCGCCGGGCAGTCGGCGGGCGGCGGCGCCGTGCTCGCGCTGCTCGCCTCGCCCCTCGCGGCCGGGCTCTTCCGGGCCGCGGTGAGCGTCTCCGGCATCGACCTGAGCTTCGAGCGGGCGGCTGCCCGCGCCTCCACGATCGCGATCGCGGCGGAGATGGGCGTCGAGGCGACGGCCGAGGGCTTCGGCCCCCGCGACGACGGCGACGCGGTGCGGGCGATCCTCCGGCTGCGCGACGCCGGCGGCGCCGGGGGGCCGACGCCGCTCGGCCCCGTGCACGGCGACGACGTGCTGCCGGAGCCGATCCCGGCGGCACTGCGGCACCTCGGCACCGACGTCCCGCTCATCGCGGGCTCGACCGCCGACGAGTTCGACGGCGGCCCCACCCCGGAGGATCCGGAACGGCCCGAGCCGCACAGTCCCGAGGCGCTCGCCGCGAAGGCCGCGGGCACACGGGTGACCGACACCCTGTTCCGGGCCGCCTGCGTCCGCAGCGCCGCGGCGCGCGCCGACGCGGCGGCGGGCACCTGGCTCTACAGCTTCGACTGGCCCTCGCCCGTCACTCAGGGCGCGACCCACTGCATCGACGTCCCGTTCCTGTTCGGCAACCTCGACGCCGAGGGGGTGCCTGCCGCGCTCGGCGACCGGCCGCCGCGCGGCCTCGAGGCGGCGATGCACGGCGACCTGCTGGCCGTCGTCCGCGGCGAGGAGCCGGCCTGGCCCCGCGCCGGCGGCGTCGCCGGGGACCCGGCCCGGGTGTACACGGCCGACGGCGAGGCGGTCGTCGTGCGCGGCGCCTACGACGCCGTCCTGCCCCCGTCCGCGGAGGGTGCATGATCGTTCTCGACCGACGATCGGAGGGCTGAGGTGCCGGGGCTGGATCAGACGGCCGTTCGCCGGGTCAACACCTCGGTCGTGCTGCGCGCCCTCGCGGGGCACGACGACGAGGCGACCCTGCAGACCCTCGCCGCGCACACCGCCCTCAGCCGCCGGACCGTCGAGCTCATCCTCGCGGAGCTCGTCGCGGAGGGCTGGGCACGGGAGGCCGCCTCGCGCAGCGGAGTCGCCGGCCGGCCGGCCCGGCGGTTCCGCTTCGTCGCCGAGCGCAGCCTCGTCGCCGGCGCCCGGATCGACACCCACCTCGCCCACGGCGTCGTCGCCGACCTGCACGGGCGGGTGCTCGGCCGCGCCGAGCGCGTGCTCGGCGACGACTACTTCGCGCCCGAGCGCGCCGTCGCCCACGCCGCCGCCGCCGTGCGCGCGGCCGCGGACGACGCCGGCGTCCCGATCGAGCGCCTGGGCGCCGGCGGGATCGCCGCCGGCGGTGTCATCGACCCCGACGCCGGCGTCGTGCGCCGACTGGTCAACGCGCCGTGCTGGAGCGGCTTCGGTCTCGGCACGGCGCTGTCGGCCGAGTTCGGCATCCCGTGGGTCGCCGACAACGACGCCAACCTCGCGGCGCTCGCCGAGTTCCGCGACGGCGCGGCACGCGGGCGCCGGCACATCGCCTGGCTCATCCACGGGCAGCGCAGCGGTGCCGGGTTCATCGTCGGCGGCGAGCTGCATCGCGGCGCGGGGGGCGCCGCGGGAGAGCTCATCGAGTCGCGGGTGCTCGGCCTGGAGCGCGATCCCGAGCACCTCATCGGGCGGCTGAGCTCGCCGCTCGCCACCGACCGGGAGCGCGGGATGGCGGCGGTCCGCGCCGCCCTCGACGGCGATCCCGCGGCCTGTGCCGCCGCGCGCGAGCTCGCCGTGGAGATCGCCGACGTCATCGACGTGATCGCCTGGACCATCGCGCCGGAGCTCGTCGTCCTCGGCGGCGGCCTCGAGGCCGGAGCCGAGCTGCTCGTCCCGCTCGTCCGCGAGCGGCTGAGCGAGCTCGGCGCCCCGGACGTCGAGTTCGCGGCGAGCACCGTCGGCGCCGACGCCCCCATCCTCGGCGCCGTGCGCCTGGCGCTCGACCGGATCGACGCCGAGCTGTACGGCCCGATCGTGGTCTGACCCATCTCATCGCAAGGAGCACCACCCCATGACCTCATCCGAGCCGGCCGCCGACGTCCTCATCGTCGGGAGCGGCATCATGGGCTCCGCCGTCGCCCGCCTCGTCCGCGAGTCGGCGCCGACGAGGCGGATCGTCATGGTCGACGGCGGACCCGCGATCGGCGGGACCCCGGGACTCCACCTGCACGACGTCGCCGAGCCGGAGCTCTGGTCGCGGTACAACGAGCGCGTCTCCAGCGGCATCCAGGGCTTCTACGCCGGTGCCGCCCCCGCGCCGAGTCGAGCGCACGACGTCGCCGGCCTCGAGCCGGGGATGCACCTGCTCTCGACCCTGCACGACGGGACGTCCGCGATGCCGATGGCCGCCGCGGCCTGGAACGTCGGCGGGATGGGCGCGCACTGGACCGCCGCGACACCCTGGCCCGCCGGCGCCGAGGTCTTCGACTTCGGGGATCCCGACGGCTGGCACGCCGACCTCGAGACCGCGCGCCGTCTGCTCCAGGTGCGGCCGACGGCGATCGGTCCCACGGCTCCCGGCCGCATCGTGCTCGCCGCGCTGGAGCGCCGCTACCGGGACGCCGGGCCGGCGGAGCGCGCGCCGCAGCCGATGCCGATGGCGGTCACCCCGGGCCCGGACGGCACGCTGCTTCGCACCGGGCCGAGCCGGATCTTCCCGCCGATCGCGTCCGGCGGCGACGAGACCTTCACGCTCCTGTCCGGCACCCTGGCCGTCGCCCTCGACCACGACGGGCGCCGGCTGCGCGGTGCCGTCGTCGCCGACGTCGCCACCGGCGAGCGCCGCGTCATCGAGGCCGCGGCGACGGTCGTCTGCGCCGACGCCTTCCGCACCCCGCAGCTGCTGTTCGCCTCCGGCATCCGGCCCGCGGCGCTCGGGCGGTACCTCAACGAGCACGCCTTCGTGACCGGGCGCGCGCTCATGGACCTCGACCGCTTCGGGCTGGCCATCGACGAGCTCCCGCTCCCGGCTCCCGGCGAGTTCGCGACCGACTCGCTCTGGCTGCCGCAGAACGGGCCCGCGCAGCCCTTCCACGGGCAGATCATGGACACCACCTACCTCGACGAGGCGGGCGCCCCGCTCGCGCACTCCGTGGGCCTCTCCCTCTACACCCCGGTGCGGTCCCGGCCGGAGAACCGCATCCGGTTCCTGGAGGGCGAGTCCGACCTGACCGGGATGCCGCGCTTCGAGATCGACTTCGGCTACTCCGACGCAGACCGCGCCCTGATCGAGCGGGCCCGGGTCGAGATGACCGCGCTCGCCCGGCGGTTCGGCGACTTCGACCCGGCCACCGAGTCCGCCGTCCTGCCGCCGGGATCCTCGCTGCACCAGACCGGCACGGTGCGCGCCGGCGCCGCCGACGATGGGACGAGCGTGTGCGACCCGGACGGGCGGGTCTGGGGGTTCGAAAACCTGTTCCTTGCCGGGAACGGCGTCGTGCCGACCGCGGTCGTCGCGAACGCGACCCTCACCGGCACCGTGACCGCCGTCCGAGCCGCGCGCGCGGCCGTCCGCGTGCTCGACGAGGTCTGAACCGACCGCTCCGAAGGAGACGCCCATGCGACTGACCGCATCCGAGTACACGATCGCCCTGCCCGGCTGGATCGGCGACACCCTGGAGGGGGTGCCCGAGTCGATCCCCGACCGTGCCGAGCGCATGCGCCTCGTGCACGCCCTCGCCGACCGCAACTGGCGCGAGGGGAACGGCGGGCCGTTCGCGGCCCTCGTGGCCGAGACGGCGACCGGACGGATCGTGTCGGTCGGGGTGAACGTCGTGCTCGCCTCCGGCGTCTCCTCCGGCCACGCGGAGATGACCGCTCTCGGGACGGCCCAGCGCGCTCTCGGTGGCTGGGACCTCGGCGCCGCGGGGCTGCCCGATCACGAGCTCGTCGTCAACTGGAGGCCCTGCGTGCAGTGCTACGGCGCCGCCATGTGGTCCGGCGTCCGCACCCTCGTCGTCGCCGGCTCGGGACCGGAGCTCGAGGAGATCACCACCTTCGACGAGGGGCCCATGCGCGACGACTGGGCCGCCCAGTTCGAGGCCCGCGGCATCCGCGTCGTCGATGGGGTGCTCCGCGACGAGGCGCTCGCCGTCTTCCGCGCCTACCGCGCGGCCGTCGACGCCGGCGGCATCACCGTCTACAACGCCAGGGGCACGGCCCCCGGACAGGAGCCCGCATGAGCATCCCCGTGCGCCGCGATCGCATCGCTCTCAACGCGATCCAGTGGATCAACGTCAAGGCCGATCCGGACGATCCGGACAGCGAGGACCTCTGGCGCTACGCCGACCCGTCGTTCCGGGCCGACTACCCCGGCGTCCTTGCCCAGATCCGTGAGGCCGGGTTCGGCGCCGTCATGATGGAGGTGCTCGCCACCCAGACCCTGCAGGACTTCGCCCGGATGATCGAGGAGTCGGGTCTCGCGCTCGCGCCCGGCTACGCCTCGATCCCGATCCCCCGTGACCACGGGGTGAGCCTGCCCGCCGGTTCGGCCGAGCGCGTGCACTGGTTCGATGGCATCCGACGCAAGGCGGAGGAGAGCAACTACGCCGGACTCGACACCGTCTTCCTCGCCCCGGAGGTGGGCTGGGGGCCTGGCTTCGCGCGCACCGGAGAGACGGTCGCGGTCGGCGCCGGCTTCGCGCAGGACCGGCTCGACGAGCAGATCGAGTTCCTCGGCGAGGCTGCCTGCGTGCTGCAGGCCGAGGGCGTCCGGGCGGGGCTGCACAACCACGTCGGCACCTGGATCGAGACGGAGGACGAGATCGAGCAGACCCTCGCCGCGATCCCCGCGGCGCTGCTCGGCGCCTCGTTCGACATCGGCCATCTCGCCTGGGCGGGGATCGATCCCACGGCGATGCTGCGCCGGCACGCGGACCGTCTCGTCGACCTCCACATCAAGGATCTCGACCTCGGGGTCGCCGCCGCGAGCCGCGCGACACCGACGCCGTACCGGACGGCGAGCGACCGCGGGCTCTTCCTCGAGCCCGGGCTCGGCCAGCTCGATCTGACCGGCATCCTCGGCGCGCTGCCGGCGGACTTCGGCGGCTGGGTCATCGTCGAGGTGGACAAGGCCAGCATGGAGCCCTTCGCCTCGGCGAAGGCCAGCTGGGCGTGGGTCGAGGCGACGATCCCCGCCTGAGCGCGGGGTCGCGGGAGGAGGGAGCCGAGGATGAGCGAGACGCGCCGATGGACGCATCCCTGGGCCGATGTGGTGCTCGACCGCGACGACGGATCGATCCCGGTGGTCGCCGTGCCCCCGGCGCCGTCCGACCCGGCGGCGGTCCGCGGGATGTTCGCCCAGCTCCCGACGGGGATCGCGGCGATCTGCGCGGAGGTCGACGGCACCCCCCAGGGCATGGTCGCGACCTCCCTCTCGGTCGGCGCCTCCTTCGCCCCGCCGCTGGCCCTCCTCGCGGTGCAGCGGGAGTCCCGCACCTGGCCCAGGATCGCGGCGGCGCCCCGGCTCGGGGTCTCGGTGCTCGCCGAGGCCAACGCCGCCGCGGTGCGGGCTCTCGCCTCGCGCGAGGGTGACCGCTTCGCCGGCGTGGACATCGCACGGAGCCGGGAGGGCGCCGCGTTCGTGCGGGGCGCGCGGCTCTGGCTCGAGTGCCGGATCGTGTCGGAGCAGGAGCTCGGCGATCATCGCGCGATCGTGCTCGAGGTCCTCGGGGCCAGCAGCCTCGCGGGGGCGTCTCCGCTGGTGTACCTCGCCGGCCGGGTGCTGGTCGCCCCCGACGGGGCGCCCGAGGAGCCCGAGGGCGAGGGGGCGTCGGCGTAGTGGCGCATGAGCCAAATGGGGTAGTCGACCTGTTGTCGGCTGGGCAGCATGCGCCGAGGCAACCGGCGGAATAGTTGAGCGGCGGTCGGGGGACCATCCGCTCTCCGGGCGGCTGTCAGCGGCTTCTTCCTGGAACGTCACGAGCGTCTCGCCGGATACCCGCCCCGCCGCTGGTCGGCGAACTCCGCGAACCTCGCCTCCGCCGCGCGACTGTCGGGGCGGTGTACACCTCACGCAACCGCCCGGTGATCTTCGACCAGTACTTCTTCGACGCGTGCCGCAGCGAGTTGCGCACCAGATGCACGACGCAGGTTTGCACCGTCGCAAGCGGCCGGTCAGGTCGATGCCCTGCGCGCGCGGCAGCGACCAACCGGTCCGCCCCGGCCGTCGCATCCGGCGGAGCCAGAAGGACCTCACCCGTTCGCGGGCCGACCTGCTCGCTGTCTCCCGTTGTCGATGTCGTATCGGTGTTCATCGCGTGACTCGTCTCCCCGCGCGACTCCGGCCGCGCCGATCACACCGACCCCCCGCACAAACTTCCCGACGGGCCCGGTGCGCCGCGACCCACGGCAGCCGCTCCGGACGCTGGCGGCGAGGGCCGTGGTGGACACCGTGACGAGCACCGTCGCTCTCGGCACAGCATCCGGGTGACGAACCCGTCGAGCCCGCGACCATGACGCCGGTCCTGGAATTTTTTCGAGTCCGCACGGCGTCGTGCCATCGAACCGAGAACTCCGCGGCGACGCCGGGCGGGGGACGTAGCGTGATCGCCGACTGGGAAAGTCCCACTCGCATCGGATGCGTCGGCGACGCTGCAGGGGAGCGGTGTCGGACATGCGACAAGGAGGCACAACCATGTGGAATCTCGGGAACTGGCGGCGACGCCGGCCGATGACCTGATCACCGAGATCGAGACGCTCACCGGGCTCGATCTCGACACCGTCACGAGTGACGCCCTCGAGGGGCTCGGCATCGACGACCTGCTGACCGGCCTCGACCCCCCGGCCTGCTGCAGAACATCGGGACCGACGGCACGGATGGCACGGATGGCACGGATGGCACCGACGGCACGAACGGCACCACGACCACGACGACCGCCACGACGACGAGCAGCACGACGCCGACCGTCACCGTGAGCGGCACCGCGAGGTACGGTTACACCCTCATCGTGAGCGTCGGCTCCTGGGACGTCGACAGCGTGAGCTACCAGTGGTACCGCGACACCTCCGCCACCGCGGGCGCCACCGGCACCGCCTACACGATCGTCGCGGCCGACGTCGGCCGCGTGCCGAGCGTGCGGGCCACCGGGCACAGGCCCAGGGCCTCCGACCAGACGGTCACGCGCGCCCCGGCGGGCAAGGTCGCGGCGGGCAAGGTTGCGGCGGCCACGTTCAAGAAGACCGTGACGCCGAGGATCACCGGCACCCTCAAGACGGGCAAGAAGGTCAAGGCGCGGGCCAGCGGATTCGGCAAGACGATCACCGTGAAGTACCGGTGGTACCGCTAGTGGCGTGAAGATCGCCAAGGCCACCTCGAAGGTCTACACGATCAAGGCCGAGGACCGCGCCAAGAGGCTGGTGGTGAAGATCACCTACAAGAAGTCAGGCAAGAAGTCGGGCAAGAAGTCGGGCTACACGACCGTCGTGCGCGCGAGCGCCGCCAAGAAGGTCGCCCGCTGATCCCCTCCGGGACCGCCTGAAGGGCCCTGTCTCCCGTCGCGCTGACGACGGGAGACAGGGCCCTCGGCGCGTTCCTGGGTGCTCGCTTCCGGATGCTGCCCCGCCCTGTGGGGGCGGCCGACGGGCCCCGGGAGGGTCATCCCGCACGGGCCCGCACGGGGGTCCCGCCGTCCACCGCGAAGGACGACGGGGCCCCCGTCGAACCCGAATGCCCCGGCCCCCCCGGCGGCATCCGCACCCGCGCGCGCCCCTGTCCGCGCGCGGGAAGAGCCGGCGTGCCTCAGCCGCGCTCGAACACCTCGCCCTCCATCGCGTCGTAGCCCTCCTGCTGCGGGTCGCCGTGCAGGCCGCCGGAGAGCGCGTACTCCTCTTCGGGGCTCAGCACCAGCCGGTGCCGGCCGTAGAGGGCGAAGCCCAGGAAGATGAGCACGTAGACCACGATGATCGCCAGGATCGCGAGCTGGAACGCCGAGTTGAC
This sequence comes from Microbacteriaceae bacterium, assembly GCA_047605685.1. Classification (GTDB taxonomy): domain Bacteria; phylum Actinomycetota; class Actinomycetes; order Actinomycetales; family Microbacteriaceae; genus JAUASV01. The sequence goes on along the minus strand of JASGFF010000008.1, from coordinate 21,051 downwards.
GAGGAAGCCGATGAACGTCGCGACACCGATGACGAGGGCGGCCCAGGCGCCGAACAGCCCCCAGGGGCTCCGGTAGGGCCGCTTGGCGGCCGGGAACTTGCGACGCAGCACGATGAACGACACCGACTGCAGGCAGTAGGAGACGATGGCCCCCCAGCAGGCGATGTTCAGCACGATGCTGCCCGCCGAGCTGCCGGTGCCGCCCGCGGCGTCCACGACGACGAGCGCGAGATAGCCGATGACGGCGCCGACGATGAGCGCGACCCAGGGGGTCTGCGCCGTGCCGGTGTAGGAGAGGAACTTGGGGTAGTAGCCGGCCCGCGACAGCGAGTACATGTTGCGGCCGTAGGCGAACATGATGCCCATGAGCGAGGCGAGCAGGCCGATGAGCGCGAAGAGCGACAGCAGCGCCGCGAGCTGGTCGTTCTGCAGGATGGCCCGGAAGCCGTCGAGCAGCGGCTCGCCCGAGGCGCCGGTGTCGGCGGCGCCGAGCACGCCCGTGTTCAGGAACATCACGATGAGGCCGGTGACGATGAGGGTGCCGCGGGCCCAGACGCCGGCGCGCGGGATGTCCCTGGCCGGCGTGTGCGACTCCTCGGCCGCGAGCGGCAGCTCCTCGATGCCCAGGAACAGCCACATGCCGAACGGCAGCGCGAACAGCAGCGGCAGGATGCCGTTCGGCAGCACGGCGCTCGAGCCCACGGCATCCTCGTCGATCGGGATGTTCCACAGGCTGCCCCAGTCGACCGAGCCGGTGACGAGCGCCATGACGCCGAAGGCGATGAGGATGCCGATCGAGATGATCGAGACGATGACGGCGAAGCGGAACGAGACGGCCGCGCCGGCGGCGTTGAGGGCGATGAAGACCGCGTAGAGGATCGCCCACCACAGTGCGGACGCCAGGTGCAGGCCGAAGAGGTCGCCGGTGATCTGATCGGCGTAGGCGGCGGTGAAATAGACCACGACGGCGGTGGTCGCGACGTACTCGACGGTCTCGGCGAGGCCGTTCGCGAGGCCGCCCCAGGGGCCCATCGCGCTGCGCGCGAAGGAGTAGGCGCCGCCGGTGTGCGGCATGGCGGCGCTCATCTCGCCGATGGAGAAGATCAGGCCGTAGTACATCACCACGAGCAGCACGAAGGCGATGATGTAGCCGCCCATGCCGGCGAAGCCGATGCCGGCGTTCCAGCCGGAGAAATCGCCGGAGATGACGGCCGCGACCGCGAGGCCCCACAGCCCCCACACGCCGGCGCTGCGCTTGAGCTGCCGCTTCTCGAAGTACCCCTCCTCGGCCTTGCGGTAGGTGGCTCCGGATGCCTTGGTCGCCTCCGTCATCGAATCCTCCAGTCCTGGGTGCGGCCGTGCTTTATCTCCGCCTGCACGATGGAGGACAGCGTGTCGGCTATTGGTACCTGTTGTCTACCTTTGGGCGTAAACATCGCGTTACAACAGCCGCGGATGGCCGCCGCGATCACGGGCACATCGCGAAATCACTGTGGTGTAATGGTCGGAAATCCGTCATCAGAGGGGGTTTTCGGCATGAGCGGAACGATCGCGCCGGCATCCGGCGACCTGCCCCCCTCCGGCAACCTGACTCTCGAACGGCTGGGCTCGCTCGTCGACGAGGGCGCGATCGACACCGTCATCGTCGCCTTCGCCGACATGCAGGGCCGCCTGGTCGGCAAGCGCACGAGCGCCCGGCTGTTCCGTGAGGAGGTGGCCCGGCACGGCGCCGAGTGCTGCAACTACCTGCTCGCCGTCGACGTCGAGATGAACACCGTGGACGGCTACGCCATCAGCTCCTGGGAGCGCGGCTACGGCGACATGGTCATGGTGCCGGACCTGTCCACGCTGCGCCTGGCGCCCTGGCTGCCCGGCACCGCCCTCGTGATCGCCGACCTGCGCTGGCCGGACGGTGCCCCGGTCGAGCAGTCGCCGCGGGCCGTGCTGCAACGCCAGCTGGCCCGGCTGGCCGAGCGGGGCCTGGTGGCCTACGTCGGCACCGAGCTCGAGTTCATCGTCTTCGACGAGGGCTACCGGGATGCCTGGGCGAAGCGCTACACGGCGCTCACCCCGGCGTCCGACTACAACATCGACTACGCGCTGCTGGCCTCGAGCCGGATGGAGCCGCTGCTGCGCGACATCCGGCTCGGCATGGACGGCGCGGGCATGTACTGCGAGGGCGTCAAGGGCGAGTGCAACCGCGGCCAGCAGGAGATCGCCTTCCGCTACGCGCACGCGCTGGCCACCTGCGACAACCACGCGATCTACAAGAACGGCGCCAAGGAGATCGCCGACCGGCACGGCAAGGCGCTGACGTTCATGGCGAAGTACGACGAGCGCGAGGGCAACTCCTGCCACATCCACCTCTCGGTGCGCGGCCTCGACGGCACCCCCGCCATGGCCGGCGACGGCGAGCACGGCTTCTCGCCGCTCATGGAGCACTGGATCGCCGGCCTGCTCGCCGCGCAGCGCGAGCTCACGCTGCTCTTCGCACCGACCATCAACTCCTACAAGCGCTACGTCGACGGCTCCTTCGCGCCCACGGCGATCGCCTGGGGGCTCGACAACCGCACCTGCGCGCTGCGCGTCGTCGGCCATGGCCCGTCGCTGCGGGTGGAGAACCGGGTGGCCGGCGGCGACGTGAACCAGTACCTCGCCGTCGCGGCGATCATCGCCGCGGGCCTGCACGGCGTCGAGAACGAGCTCGCGCTCGAGCCGCTCGTCGCCGGCAACGCCTACGCCTCCGAGCGGCCGCGGCTGCCCGGCAGCCTGCGCGAGGCCGCGGCGCTGTTCGAGGAGTCGGCCATCGCCCGCGCCGCCCTCGGCGACGAGGTCGTCGAGCACTACCTCAACGCCGCGCGCGTGGAGCAGGCCGCCTACGACGCGGCGATCACCGACTGGGAGAGGATCCGGGGCTTTGAGCGGCTCTAGAGCACCGGGCGGCTCCGAGTCTCCGGGCGGTTCCGGGGCGGTCGTCATCGGCCTCACCACCTACCTGGAGCGCGCCCGGTCGGGCGTCTGGGACGTCGAGGCATCGTTCCTGCCGCGGGTCTACCTCGACGCCGTCGTCCGCGCCGGCGGCGTCCCGGTGCTGCTGCCGCCGCAGCCGGTCGACGAGCGGATCGCCGCGAGAGTGCTCGACGGCCTCGACGGCCTCGTCCTCACCGGCGGCAAGGACGTCGACCCGGCCCGCTACGGCCAGGCCCCGCATCCGATGACGGATGTCCCGCGCCCGCAGCGCGACGCCTGGGAGGACGCCCTGCTCAGCACCGCGATCGCGCGCGACCTGCCGTTCCTCGGCATCTGCCGCGGCCTGCAGCTGCTCAACGTGAGCCGCGGCGGCACCCTCGTGCAGCACCTGCCCGAGGTGGTCGGCAGCGACCGCTACAACCTCGGCGGCGGGGTGTTCGCTGTCAACGAGGTGCGCGTCGAGGCGGGCAGCGCGCTCGCCGGGCTGCTCGGGCACGAGGGCGCGCTCGCCGTGAAGAGCTACCACCACCAGGCCGTCGACCGGCTCGGCGAGGGGCTCGCCGTCACGGCGCGCAGCGACGACGGCACCGTGCAGGCGATCGAGCTCGCCGGCGCCGCGTTCGGCCTCGCCGTGCAGTGGCATCCCGAGGAGGACCCCGCCGACCTGCGGCTGTTCGCCGGTCTCGTGGATGCCGCCGGGCAGCACCGGGCCGCCCGGCTGTCGGCCGCCGGCCGGGCGGCAGGGCTGGCGGCGCCGCCGGCGCTGAGCGGAGCGCTCGCATGACGACGCTCGAGCTCGTCAACCCCGCGGACGCCAGCCCCATCGGCCGTCTCGAGGCGGCGACCGCGGCGGACGTCGACGACGCCGTCCGGCGGGCGGCGGCGGCCCAGCGCGGCTGGGCGGCGCTCGCCCCCGCCGGCCGCGCCGAGGTGCTGCGCGCCTTCGCCGCCACCGTGCGCGAGCACGCCGAGGAGCTCGCTCGCATCGAGGTGCGCAACTCGGGTCATCCGATCGCGGGCGCGCGCTGGGAGGCCGGGCACGTCGCCGAGGTGCTCACCTACTACTCGGCGGCGCCCGAGCGGCTCACCGGCCGGCAGATCCCGGTCGCCGGCGGCATCGACGTGACGTTCCTCGAGCCCTACGGCGTCGTCGGCGTGATCGTGCCGTGGAACTTCCCGATGACGATCGCCGCCTGGGGCTTCGCGCCCGCGCTCGCCGCCGGCAACGCCGTGGTCGTCAAGCCCGCCGAGTGGACGCCGCTGAGCGCGCTGCGACTCGCCGAGCTGGCGGTCGAGGCCGGCCTGCCCGAGGGACTGCTCACCGTGCTCCCCGGCGAGGGCCGCGTCGCCGGGGAGGCGCTCGCCGGGCATCCGGACGTGCGCAAGCTGGTGTTCACCGGCTCGACGGCGACCGGCATCCGGGTGATGGAGCTCGCCGCCCGGCAGCTCACCCCGGTCACCCTGGAGCTCGGCGGCAAGAGCGCGAACATCGTCTTCGCCGACGCCGACCTCGAGCTCGCCGCGAGCACGGCGCCGTCCGCGGTCTTCGACAACAGCGGCCAGGACTGCTGTGCGCGCAGCCGCATCCTCGTCGAGCGCTCCGTCTACGACGGCTTCCTCGAGCTGCTCGAGCCCGCCGTCGCCGCCTTCCGCGTCGGCGACCCCGGCGACGAGGCCACCCGGATGGGGCCGCTGGTCTCGGCCGCGCACCGGGAGCGGGTGCGCGGCTTCGTGCCCGACGACCGGCAGGTCGCCTTCCGCGGCAGCGCGCCGGAGGGGCCGGGGTTCTGGTTCCCGCCCACGGTCGTCATCCCCGACTCGCGCGACGACCGGCTCGTGACCGAGGAGATCTTCGGGCCGGTCGTCGCGGTGCTGCCCTTCGATGACGAGGCGGATGCGATCGCGCTCGCCAACGCGACCGTCTACGGCCTCTCCGGCTCGATCTTCACCCGCGACATCGGCCGAGCCCTGCGGGTCGCCCGCGCGGTGGAGAGCGGCACCCTGAGCGTCAACTCCCACGCGAGCGTGCGCTATTCGACGCCCTTCGGCGGCGTCAAGCGCTCCGGCATCGGCCGGGAGCTGGGCCCGGACGCCGCGGCGGCCTTCACCGAGACCAAGAACGTCTTCATCAGCACGGAGTAGCACGGAGTAGCCCCATGCCCATCCCCCCCATCGACCTCAGCCAGCGGCTCGCCGGCCGGGTCGCCGTGATCACCGGCGGCGCCTCGGGCATCGGCCTCGCCACGGCGCGTCGCCTCGCCGCCGAGGGCGCCAGGGTCGTCATCGGCGACGTCGACGTCGAGACGGGCACCGCCGCCGCCGCCGAGGTCGACGGCATGTTCGTGCCCGTGGACGTCACCGATGAGGCGGCGGTGGACGCGCTGTTCGACGCCGCGGTCGCCCGGTACGGCGGCCTCGACATCGCCTTCAACAACGCCGGGATCTCGCCGCCCGACGACGACTCGATCGAGACGACCGAGCTGCCGGCCTGGGAGCGCGTGCAGCAGGTCAACCTGAAGAGCGTCTACCTGTGCTCGCGCGCGGCGCTGCGGCACATGACCGCCCGCGGGCGCGGCTCGATCGTCAACACGGCGTCCTTCGTCGCCGTGCTCGGCAGCGCCACCAGCCAGATCAGCTACACCGCCTCGAAGGGCGGGGTGCTCGCGATGACGCGCGAGCTCGGCGTGCAGTTCGCCCGCCAGGGCATCCGGGTCAACGCGCTGTGCCCGGGGCCGGTGAACACGCCGCTGCTCGCCGAGCTGTTCGCGAAGGACCCCGAGCGCGCCCAGCGCCGGCTCGTGCACGTGCCGGTGGGGCGCTTCGCCGAGCCGGAGGAGATCGCCGCCGCCGTCGCCTTCCTGGTCAGCGACGACGCGAGCTTCATCACCGCCTCGACGTTCCTGGTCGACGGCGGCATCGCCTCGGCCTACGTCACGCCGCTGTGAGCCCGGGGTCTCGAGCGGGGATGCCGCGGTGAGCGCCGACACGGACGAGCCCCGCCCGGGCGAGGGCCCAGCCGGTGCCGGCGAGAGCGCCGCCGGCGCCGGCGCCGTGGAGGCGCTGCTGCGGCCGGTGCGCACCGGCAACGCCTTCGAGGACACCGTGCAGCGGCTGCTGCAGACCGTGCGGCTCGGGATCGTCGCCACCGGCGAGGCGCTGCCGAGCGAGCGGGAGCTCGCGCTGCGCTTCTCGGTGAGCCGCGACACGGTGCGCGAGGCGATCCGGGCGCTCGCCGAGGCCGGCTACCTGCACTCGCGACGGGGACGCTACGGCGGCACCTTCGTCGCCGAGAGCCTGCCCGAGCCGAGCGTGCCGGCCGGAGCGCCGAGCGCGGCCCGGATCGAGGACGTGCTCGGCGTGCGCGACATCCTGGAGGCCGGGGCCGCGCGCGCCGCGGCCGCGCGCCCGCTCTCCGGCGTCGAGCGGGAGAGCCTGTACGCGCGGATGCGCGAGTGCGCCGTGGCGGGCCCGGCCGACTACCGCCGGCTCGACTCCCGGCTGCACCTGATGATCGCCGAGCTCGCCGGCATCCCGAGCCTGCTGCCGCTCGTGGCCGACAACCGCTCCGCCGTCAACGAGCTGCTCGACCGGATCCCGCTGCTGAGCGCCAACATCGAGCACTCGAACGCCCAGCACGAGGCGCTCGTCGGCTCGATCCTCACCGGCGACCAGCGCGGCGCCGAGGATGCGGCGCGCGAGCACATCGCCGGCACCGCGGCGCTGCTGCGCGGCTTCCTCGGCTGATCGCCGCGGCGAGGCGGCCATCCACAGGCCCGAGCCCTCGGGCGCCGGCCGCGGCTAGGGTCGAGGTGCGGCCGGTGGCGGCAGACAGCGCCGGTGGCGACGGACAGTGCCGGTGGGGCAGCGGCCGGTGTCGCGATGGGCGGGGAGGCGGTGACGGTGACGACGTACTTCACGGTCACGACGCCGCGGTCGTGGTTCGAGCTCGAGCTCCGGCCGGATCGGCGCGACACCGCGATCCGGGACCTGGTCGGCGCGCGGGTGCGCGAGACCCCCGAGCTGTGGCGGTACCGCGGCGAGATCGTCCGGACGCTGCGCCGCTACGCCCGCAATGCCTGGCAGTCGGGGGCCCGCTACGCCGGCGCCTTCGTCACGCCGGCCGAGGACACCACCGTCACCGGATGCCTCACCGTCACCGCCGTCCCGCCGCCGCCCGGCGCGGGCGACGCCTCCGAGCGGGTGATCGAGCGCCTCATCGCCACCAGCACGGGTCCGCGCCGATCCGGGGACGAGGCGACCTGGTCGAGCGTCGTGGTCGTCGACATCCCCCGGCTCGGACGCTGTCCGCGCAGCTACGGCGTCGAGGACGTCCGGCTGCCCGACGACACCGGCGTCGTGCGGGTCGTCACGATGCAGACCTTCGTGCGCGCGCCCGACGGCGGGATGCTGCTCGTGAGCGCCTCCTCGCCCGATCTCGACCTCGCCGAGGAGCTCTTCGAGCTGTTCGACGCGGTCACCGCGACCATCCGGGTCGGCCAGGCGCCGGCCGCGGTGCCCGCTCCGGCGGAGGCGACGCCGTGAGGTGGCGGCGAGCGCGCGGCACGGCGAGCGCGGAGAGCCCCGCCGTCTCGGTCGCGGACCTGCAGCGCTGGCGCGCCCAGGGGGTGATGGCGAGCGTGCATGTCACGCCCGTGCCCGCCCCCCGCGCGGTCGCCGCGGTGGTGGCCGCAGCCGAGCGCGAGCAGTCCCAGGGCCAGTTCGGCTACCGGGAGGCGGGCGCGGCGTCGGACGCGGTCGCGCGGTTCACCTTCGAGGACGGCCGGTTCATCGACATCCGCGGCCCCGGGGTGATCGGCCGCGACCCGCAGACCGAGCCGGCCGACGACATCGTCCACTTCGTCAGGCTCGACGATCCCCGCCGCGAGCTCAGCCGCGTGCACCTCTCCTTCGGCATCGACGAGCACGGCGGGCTGTGGGTGTGCGATCGCTACTCCACGAACGGCGTGGCGATCCAGCGCGGGGCCGCCGGACTGTTCGACTGTGCGCCGGGGGCGCGCACCCCGATCCGCTCGGGCGACATCGTCACCTTCGGCGGGCACGCGATGGCGGTCACGCAGCTCGCCGGGCCGTCGGTCACGGCAGCTGAGGCAGCTGCAGCGGTCGCGCCGTGAGATCCTGGCCGAGGTACAGCCCGCGACCGGGCTGCGGCTGACCGCCCACCTGGTTGCGGCTGAGCTTGATGCCGAGCAGCTCGCCCTCGACGAGCGAGCGCGGGCTGAGCAGGATGCCGCGCCGGGACTTCTTCGCCTCCACCTGCCAGCCGCGGAAGCCGGCGCCGATCTCGTCGGCGAGACCGCCGAGCACGAGCCCGAGGCGCCGCTCGCGTCCGGTGGCGAGCAGGGCGCGGAACACCGGGTCGGCGCCGGTCTCGCGCAGCAGCTCGCCGTCGTCGATGACGACCACCGTGTCCGTCGCGTCGGCCGGCAGCAGCGCCGCGATGTCGGCCTCGGCCGGGTCGGCGTCGGTGACGAGGCCGATCACGCCCGGCTCGTCCGCGAGGGCGCGCAGCGGCGAGGGCCGCGGCGCGAACAGCAGCAGCCGCACCCCGCCGCGCAGCAGTGAGCGGGCCATCGTGGTCAGCAGCGTGCTGCGGCCGGAGCGGGGGGCGCCGCCGACGAGGAACACGGGCTCGTCGTCGAAGAGCGCGGCGCCGTAGCCGGTGAGCTCGTCGCCGCCGACCCCGACGAGCGCGAAGCCCGGTCGGCGGTCGGGCTCCGGAACCAGCCGCCAGGCGTCCTCCTCGTCGATGTGGGCAGGGAGCGCGTCGATGCGGAACGGCCGGCGGTCGCGGTCCTGCTCGGTCATCGCGGCCCGCGCCCGCTCGCCGATCGCCCGCAGCGCCGCCGCCTGCGCCGGCCCGGTGGCCTGCTCGTCCGGCGCGCTCGCCGCATCCGTCAGCAGCGCGACCTGCACCTCGACCGCGCTCTGGTTCCAGAAGCCGCGCCCGGGCGGGATCTCCTCCGGCAGCTTCTTGCCGTTGACGCCCTCGCTGGAGTACTCGCCGCGGTCGGCGAGGTTGAGCAGGATCTTGCGGTCCACGAGCGTCGACATTCGCGAGGAGAACAGCGAGCGGTCGCCCGCGATGACGAGGTGGATGCCGACGCTCGCCCCCTCGCGCAACAGGAAGGTCACCTGGTCGAGCAGGGCGCCGCCGGCGACCTCGCCGAGCGTGGCAAGGAAGCCCTCCCACTGGTCGATGAGCACGATCACGTGCGGCAGCCGCTCGGGGCCCGCGGCGGCCGTGCGCTGCTCGGTGATGCTGCCGAAGCCGTGCGCGGACAGCTGCGTCTGCCGGGCTCCGACCAGGTCGACGAGGCTCTGCAGCAGCCGGGCCACCCGCTCGCTCTCGTGGCGCTGTGCCACGACCCCGCAGTGCGGCAGCGCCGCGAGCGGCAGCAGGCCGCCGTTGCCGCAGTCGATGCCGTAGAGGTGCACGTCGCCGACCGCCGCCGCGCTCGCCGCGGCTCCGGCGATGGTGCGCAGCGCCTGGCTGCGACCGCTGCGCGCGGAGCCGATGACGAACAGGTGGCCGAGCTCGTCGAGGTCCAGCAGCGTCGGGAGCTGCCCCTGCAGGGCGGGGTGGTCCTCGAGGCCGATGGCGAGCACGAGGCGGTCGGCACCGGCCGCGCCTCGACCCGCCCCGGCGGGCAGCTCGTCCAGGGTGATCCGGGTCGGCAGCGGCGGCAGCCACGGCTTGCGCTGCTCGGCGCAGCCGAGGTCCGTCGCTGCCCGCCGGATCGCCTCGACGAGCACGGTGAGGTCGGTGGTCTCGACGTCGCCGATCCCGTCTCGACGCGCCTCGGGCAGCGGCGCGGGGGCGCTCAGGTCGCCGAAGGACACGTCCGCCACGAGCGGCTCGGCGGGCTCCTCGCCGGCGGAGCCGGCCGCCCCCGGGAAGCGACCGCCGACGCGCGCCGACTGGAACGGCATGAGCGAGGCGGCGCCGAGGCGCACGAACGCCCGGCCGGGCGTGGTCTTCGCGATCGCGGCGGCGTCGGGCGCGTTGATGACGTCCGCGCTCTCGGAGGCGTCGGTCATCCTCAGCGCGATGCGCAGGTTGGTGTTCGCCCGGATCTCGGGGCTCACCACCCCGCCGGGGCGCTGGGTGGCGAGGATCAGGTGGATGCCGAGCGATCGCCCCCGCTGGGCGATGTTGACCAGCCCCTTCACGAAGTCCGGCAGCTCGCGCACCATCGAGGCGAACTCGTCGATGACGATCAGCAGTCGCGGCACCGAGGGCAGGCCACGCCTCGTCGCCTGCAGCGCCTGGTAGTCCTCGAGGTCCTTCGCCCCCGCCTCGGCGAGGATGTGCTCACGGGTGCGCAGCTCGGCGCTGAGCGAGGCGAGCGCCCGCTCCACCTGATGGGTGTCGAGGTCGGTGACCATGCCCACGGTGTGCGGCAGCTCGACGCAGTCCTTGAAGGCCGCGCCGCCCTTGTAGTCGACGAGCACGAAGTTCATCTCCTCGGGGCGGTTCGCGATCGCGAGCGCGGCGACGACCGTCTGCAGCAGCTCCGACTTGCCGGAGCCGGTGGTTCCCGCGATGAGACCGTGTGGGCCGTCGAGCCGCAGGTCGAGCGCGAACTCGCCGTCGATCGACTCTCCGATCACGGCCGTCGTGGAGCGCCCGCCGGCGAGCCAGCGCGCCTGGATCGTGGCCGAGGACGGCGGGTCGAGGGCGAGCACGTCGAGCAGGCGGCTCGCGGCGGGGATGTCGCTGCTGGTGGCATCCGGGCTCGCGTCGCGCACCGGCGCGATCGAGCGGGCCACCCACTCGAGCCAGTCCTCGCCGACCAGGTCGGGACGGATGCCGTCGACGAGGTTGACGCGCTGCTGGCGGGTGACCGCGGTCATCCCGTCGACGATCACGATCGCGTCGCACTCCTCCGGCAGCAGCCGCTCGTCCGCGTCGAGGCAGATCGAGTACACGCCGACGGCGGGCCCCTCACGCAGGATCCGCACGAGGGAGGGCATCGCCCGCAGCCGGCGGGCGCCGTCCATGACCACGACCACGTCGTCGGGGGCCTGCGCGCTGCGACCCTGGCCGATCCCGGCCTCCCTGCGACCGTCGATGATCGCGATGATCTCGGCCACGCAGCGGGCGGTCGTGGCCGTGCTCGTGCCGATGTTGGTCATCGCCGTCGTCGGGTTGTCGCCGCGCGCGTGCGGCAGCCAGGCCAGCCACTCCCATTCGGCGCCGCGGCGGGACTCGGTGAGCAGGTACAGCCGCACATCCTTGGGGCTCTGCAGCACCGCGAGCTGGGCGACCGCCCAGCGGCCCACCGATCGGGCGCTCCCGTCGTCGCCGGCGATGCCGATGACGCCCCGCTCGCGCAGGTTCACCAGGGCGGGCACGTCGCGGGCGTCCCAACTGACGCTGCGCCGGTGTGCGAGCTCCTCCGGGTCGTCGAGGGTCACCCGGCTCGGCTGTGTGGCGGTGCCGACCCGGATGACGAGATGGTCCGGGTCGGCGCGGCGGCGTGCCCACAGTAGCGGCAGCGGGGCGGTGGCGATCTCGTAGACGGCGGCCGGGTCGGGCGCCGCGGCGAGCCACTCCTGCCGTTCCCGGGCGAGGGCCTCGGCGGCATCCGCCTCGATGCGGCCGCGCAGCTCGCGGTAGGCGTCGACCCGCTGCCGGTGGGAGCGGCGACCGCTGCGCCGCTGCTGCAGCGCCCCGACGACGACGACCACGGGGGAGAGCACGGCGATGAGCAGGAAGAGGTAGTTGTGCAGGGCGATCGCCGAGACGCCCGCGGCGGCGAGCGGGGTGAGCGCGGCGAGGATGTTGAGGCCGCGCGCCGGCGGCTCGCCGGGCGGGCTCGGCAGGGCGAAGGTGGTGCGGCCCTCCGGCGGCAGCAGTCGCGGCGGTCGGTTGTACTCGAAGACGCTGCCGTCGTCGGCGAGCCGGAGGTGGGCCGCGTGCTCCTCGAAGAGGTGCAGCTCGATGAGCGCTCCGCCGATCTGCAGCTGCTCGCCGGGCCGCCACTGCCGTTCGGCCGTGAGCGGCTCTCCCTCGAGCAGCGCATCCGTGAAGCCGTTGACCGGGGCGAGGAGCACGGCGCCCGCGGCGGGGACCGTGACCATGAGCGCGATCTCTGGTAGCGGTTCCGGCAGGGTGATCGTGGCGGCGTCCGCGCTGCCGATCGCCACGATGCCCGCCCCGCAGCGGTGGATCGTGCCCGCTCCCGGACCGGAGACGAGACGCAGCTCGACGACCGAGGGCGATCGCAGCGGTGCCGGCGCGTAGCCGCCGGGAGCGAGGGTGATGACGGCGCCGTCGCGGATGCCGGCCTCGGCGAGCGGGAGGCTCGGGTCGAGCGGGGTGAGGCCCACGTAGGCGGTGGTGGGGCCGACGGCGTCCAGGTCGAGGGCGAGCTCTCGCCTGGCCCGCGTCAGGATCTCGGCGGTCGGCACCGCGCCGTCCGCGTCCAGGTAGACGTTGGCGGAGCGTCGGCTCGTGGCGTCCTCGAGCGTGAACAGAACCCTCATGCGTCGCCCTCTCCGCGCATCACGCTAGCGAGCCGCGCCGGGGCGCGGCGCGAGGGCTGTGGAAAGTGCCGGCATGGGGAGGAGCGGGTCTTTCTAGGCTGCCGTCTGCATCGGCGGATCGGTCGAGGCGATGGCGAAGAAGGGGTTGCGGTCGTGGCGAATCTGAACGTGTCGTATCAGGAGCTGGAGAGTGCGGCGGGCAAGCTGAAGGCCGGGCAGGCGGATGCCGAGTCGCTGCTGGAACAGCTGAAGAAGGTCGTGCAGGAGCTGGTGGCCTCGGGCTTCCAGACCGACAAGGCCTCGGTGCAGTTCGAGACCTCCTACAGCGAGTTCAACGAGGGCGTGAAGAAGACCATCGGCGGGCTGGAGGGCATGGCCGGGTATCTGACCACGGCCGCCGACACGCTCGCGGACGTCGACGAGAAGCTCGCCCAGGGCCTCAAGGGCTGAGCGGACCGCTCCGGCGCGGAAGGAGGTCCGGCATGGCCGGGCGCGATGGCATCCGGGTGCCGCTGGATGATCTGCTGGATCTCTCCCGGGATCTCAGCACGGTGCGCAGCACGATGGAGCGCACGAGCGAGACGGTCGACTCGACCACGGAGATCCTCGGCTCCGGCACGATCCAGGACGCCCTGCACGATTTCGAGCACCGCTGGAAGGACAAGCGCGAGGAGATCGACAAGAACGCCGAGGCGCTGGTGAACATGATCGACTCGACGCACGAGCAGTTCACCGAGGCGGACGCCAACCTGGCCGACTCGTTGACCCAGAACGAGGACCAGAAGACGATCACCGGCGCCCAGGGTCAGCGGGTGTCGTTCTGATGTCGCGCCCCTCCGGATGGTCGGTGGTGGGCTACCCCGCCGACCCGGTGCCCGGCGACGCGTGGGAGATCGGGGCGCTGTCGCGCTCGTACGGCCGCATCGGCGACGCCGCCCAGGAGGCGAAGGACCTGCTCGGCGCGGTGCAGGACTCGGGGGCGATCGCGGGCTGGGACTCCGAGGCGGGCGAGGTGTTCGTCTCGAAGATCGGCGACCTGCCCGATGACCTCGGCAAGGTGGTGACCTCCTACGAGAGCCTCGAGGAGGCGCTGCTGGGATGGCAGGGCACCGTCGACGACACCCAGTACCGCGCGGATCGGGCGCTGGCCGAGGCGAAGGACGCGCACCAGGACCTGGTGACGGCGCAGGGGCGTCTGGACGACGCCCAGGCGGACTACAGCGCCTACGCGGCGTCCTACTCGTCGGTGAAGTCGCGCTACGAGCAGTACAAGGACGACGACGACGCCCCGGCGGATGCGCCGAAGGAGTACCAGGTGACGGCGGCGGCGCACAACCGCGAGGTGGCGGCCGCCCGGGTCGACGACGCGCAGGCGGACATCGACGCCGCGGACGCTCGCATCCGGGCGGCGAAGAAGCTCGTGGACGAGGCGCGGGGCGACTGGGAGGACGGCGAGTCCTCGACCGCGAAGCGGATCGGCGAGGCGGCGGATGCCGGGCTCGGCAAGCAGCACTGGTGGGACAAGGTCTTCGGCTCGGACGTCTGGGACACGCTCATCGAGGTGTGCAAGGTGATCGTCGCGATCGGCGGCATCATCGTGCTGATCGTCGGCGGACCCCTGGCGTGGGTGGTGTTCGCGGCCGCCCTGCTGGTGCTCGCGGACACGCTCTACAACATGACGCAGGGCACGGCCGGCTGGAGCGACCTGCTGTTCGCGCTGCTGGACTGCATCCCGGGCACCAAGGGCATCACGAGCCTCGCCCGGCTCGGCAGGGCGGCGGCGGAGGGCATGACCGTCGCGAGCAGGGTCGGCAGGGTCGGCATGCAGTTCGCCAGGGATGCGAAGGCGGCCTTCGCCGACGTCACCAAGCTCGTCAGCCGGGTGAGGCTCACCGACGTCAACCCCACCGGCGAGGTGCTCGACCTGCTCAGCACCACCAAGGGCGAGTTCGGCGAGGCACAGACGCTCGCGCTGTTCGAGAGCGCCGGCTTCACGAACGTCACGCTCGCCAAGAACGTCAACGCGAACGGCATCGACATCCTCGCCACCCGGGGCGGCACCATGTACGTGATCGAGGCGAAGTACGTCGGCGACCTCGACAAGCTCGGCTCCTCCTCGCTCCCGCTGCTCAAGAAGCTGGGCGACGACGGAAATCGTGTCCGTCAGATGGACTTCGCTTGGATTGAGAAGCGCTTCCGCGCCGCTGTCGATGAGACCAAGATCGATGTCAACACGGCGGTCGACATGCCGCGGGTCTCCGTCGTCACGACCGTGCGCGCCTCCGGTCAGGTCTCGACCCAGGTGCTCGACGAGGCCGGGAAGCCCACCGGGGAGGTGCTCACGGGCGGCTGGCGCGTCAACCTGCCCTCGATCAGCCATCTCGCCGGCGTGGCCACCGCCGTGCCCGACGCGAACGGGGCCCGGTGAGCCGCCTAGGGTGGGTGTGATGATGCGCGTGGGGGGAGTCTGATGCTGTTCGGCAGTCGCCGGGTTGAGGCGGTCGTCACCGCTCCGCGGGATACGCGTCAGGATGCGGCGTATTGGGCTTGGGCGGTGCGGGAGCGGGACCGGCAGGTGGCCAAAGTGGACCGGCACTACCGGAAGGCCCGGCCGAAGAACTATCCGAGTGCGAGTCAGTGGGCGTGGGCGCTCGAGCTGCCCTGGATCACCAAGGTGAACGCGATGCGGGCGCACTACTCGGCGGGCAGTGCGCTGGTGCGGGTGGCCGAGCTCGTCGAGCCGGCGATGGACGGCTGGGAGCGGTGGATGGACGTCACCGACGAGATCGAGGGCCCCAGGTATGTGCCCTGGACGTACCGTTACGAGGACGTCACCAGCACCCCGGTGAACGTGCTCGACACCCTCTCGTTCGCGGCGTTGCTGCGGCCCGAGCTGGTGCCCCGCGGGATCGGGCTGCTCGGTCGGATGGGGGGCGATGCGACGGTGGAGCGACTGTTGGGTGTGCCGGGAGCCGGGGGTGCGACGCCCAAGCCCGTCGATCGGCTGGTGGCGGTGCTCGATGCCCCGGTCGGGGAGCGTCCGAAGGCGCTCGCGCGCTACCTCTCCGGCTGGTACGGCGCCCACCGGCGCACCGCTTGGTACGGCACGGACAGGGCCGCGCCGCAGAGCTGGAACTACCCGGGCTACTGGGCCGTGGAGGCGGCGGTCGCGGCGGTGCGGCTGGATATCGACGACTCCCGCATCCGCTCGGAGTACTACCCGCGCGAGCTCGCCGAGCACGCGCGCGGCTAGAGGAGGAGTCTGATGCTGTTCGGCAGTCGCCGGGTCGAGGTGGTGGTCACCGCTCCGCGGGATACGCGTCAGGATGCGGCGTATTGGGCTCGGGCGGTGCGGGAGCGGGACCGGCAGGTTGTCGACATCGATCGGCACTACCGGAAGGCCCGGCCGAAGAACTATCCGAGTGCGAGTCAGTGGGCGTGGGCGCTCGAGCTGCCCTGGATCACCAAGGTGAACGCGATGCGGGCGCACTACTCGGCGGGCAGTGCGCTGGTGCGGGTGGCCGAGCTCGTCGAGCCGGCGATGGACGGCTGGGAGCGGTGGATGGACGTCACCGACGAGATCGAGGGCCCCAGGTATGTGCCCTGGACGTACCGTTACGAGGACGTCACCAGCACCCCGGTGAACGTGCTCGACACCCTCTCGTTCGCGGCGTTGCTGCGGCCCGAGCTGGTGCCCCGCGGGATCGGGCTGCTCGGTCGGATGGGGGGCGATGCGACGGTGGAGCGACTGTTGGGTGTGCCGGGAGCCGGGGGTGCGACGCCCAAGCCCGTCGATCGGCTGGTGGCGGTGCTCGATGCCCCGGTCGGGGAGCGTCCGAAGGCGCTCGCGCGCTACCTCTCCGGCTGGTACGGCGCCCACCGGCGCACCGCTTGGTACGGCACGGACAGGGCCGCGCCGCAGAGCTGGAACTACCCGGGCTACTGGGCCGTGGAGGCGGCGGTCGCGGCGGTGCGGCTGGATATCGACGACTCCCGCATCCGCTCGGAGTACTACCCGCGCGAGCTCGCCGAGCACGCGCGCGGCTAGAGGAGGAGTCTGATGCTGTTCGGCAGTCGCCGGGTCGAGGTGGTGGTCACCGCTCCGCGGGATACGCGTCAGGATGCGGCGTATTGGGCTCGGGCGGTGCGGGAGCGGGACCGGCAGGTTGTCGACATCGATCGGCACTACCGGAAGGCCCGGCCGAAGAACTATCCGAGTGCGAGTCAGTGGGCGTGGGCGCTCGAGCTGCCCTGGATCACCAAGGTGAACGCGATGCGGGCGCACTACTCGGCGGGCAGTGCGCTGGTGCGGGTGGCCGAGCTCGTCGAGCCGGCGATGGACGGCTGGGAGCGGTGGATGGACGTCACCGACGAGATCGAGGGCCCCAGGTATGTGCCCTGGACGTACCGTTACGAGGACGTCACCAGCACCCCGGTGAACGTGCTCGACACCCTCTCGTTCGCGGCGTTGCTGCGGCCCGAGCTGGTGCCCCGCGGGATCGGGCTGCTCGGTCGGATGGGGGGCGATGCGACGGTGGAGCGACTGTTGGGTGTGCCGGGAGCCGGGGGTGCGACGCCCAAGCCCGTCGATCGGCTGGTGGCGGTGCTCGATGCCCCGGTCGGGGAGCGTCCGAAGGCGCTCGCGCGCTACCTCTCCGGCTGGTACGGCGCCCACCGGCGCACCGCTTGGTACGGCACGGACAGGGCCGCGCCGCAGAGCTGGAACTACCCGGGCTACTGGGCCGTGGAGGCGGCGGTCGCGGCGGTGCGGCTGGATATCGACGACTCCCGCATCCGCTCGGAGTACTACCCGCGCGAGCTCGCCGAGCACGCGCGCGGCTAGAGGAGGAGTCTGATGCTGTTCGGCAGTCGCCGGGTCGAGGTGGTGGTCACCGCTCCGCGGGATACGCGTCAGGATGCGGCGTATTGGGCTCGGGCGGTGCGGGAGCGGGACCGGCAGGTTGTCGACATCGATCGGCACTACCGGAAGGCCCGGCCGAAGAACTATCCGAGTGCGAGTCAGTGGGCGTGGGCGCTCGAGCTGCCCTGGATCACCAAGGTGAACGCGATGCGGGCGCACTACTCGGCGGGCAGTGCGCTGGTGCGGGTGGCCGAGCTCGTCGAGCCGGCGATGGACGGCTGGGAGCGGTGGATGGACGTCACCGACGAGATCGAGGGCCCCAGGTATGTGCCCTGGACGTACCGTTACGAGGACGTC
The DNA here is from genome assembly GCA_047605685.1 of Microbacteriaceae bacterium. Classification (GTDB taxonomy): domain Bacteria; phylum Actinomycetota; class Actinomycetes; order Actinomycetales; family Microbacteriaceae; genus JAUASV01. The sequence continues at coordinate 3,353 of JASGFF010000008.1, read as the reverse complement.
ACCAGCACCCCGGTGAACGTGCTCGACACCCTCTCGTTCGCGGCGTTGCTGCGGCCCGAGCTGGTGCCCCGCGGGATCGGGCTGCTCGGTCGGATGGGGGGCGATGCGACGGTGGAGCGACTGTTGGGTGTGCCGGGAGCCGGGGGTGCGACGCCCAAGCCCGTCGATCGGCTGGTGGCGGTGCTCGATGCCCCGGTCGGGGAGCGTCCGAAGGCGCTCGCGCGCTACCTCTCCGGCTGGTACGGCGCCCACCGGCGCACCGCTTGGTACGGCACGGACAGGGCCGCGCCGCAGAGCTGGAACTACCCGGGCTACTGGGCCGTGGAGGCGGCGGTCGCGGCGGTGCGGCTGGATATCGACGACTCCCGCATCCGCTCGGAGTACTACCCGCGCGAGCTCGCCGAGCACGCGCGCCGCTAGAGGAGGAAAGCATGTTCGGACGGAATCGATCGGCCGCGGAACCGCCGGCCCCGCCGGCGACCTTCGAGGCGGCGCGCGACTCGCTGCGCCCCCGCGTGTTCTCGCGCACGCAACGGGCGCTGCAGGACCTGGAGACCGAGCTGGCGGCTGGCCCCGCCGGGGTGCCCGACTCGGCCCAGCCGGTGGTGCTGCCCGTGACCGAGGAGATCGCGCTCGGCGCGGTGCTGGCCGACTCGGGAATCATCGTCTCCCGCGCCCTGATCGAGACGTGGCAGGTCACGGTCGCCGAGGTGATCGCGGCGGCGAGCCGCAGCGTGGGGGGCCGCGAGTTCACCGAGATCGGCCTCGCGCGGCCGGGCACCTATCTCGTCGGCGAGCCGGACCTCATCGGCGGCATCCTCGCCGACCCCGAGCTGCTGTCCGGCTTCGACATCGACAGCGCTCCCCTGATCGTCCCGATCGCCACCGATGCCCTGCTGGTCACGGGCAGCCAGGACGTGGCGGGGATGATCGCCGCGCTGGCCGTGGTCGACAACGCCATCGAGCGCGGCGAGCGGCTGGTCAGCAATCGGCCGCTGCTGCTCGGTCCGGAGGGCTGGAGCGCCGCCGACTGGCCGGAGGACGCCGAGCTCGCCGCCCGAGCCGGCTACGTCGACGCCCGCTGGGCCGGTGCCGTCTACGGCTGGCAGAAGCCGCTGCTCCAGCGTCGTTACGCTGCCGTCGGGCAGCAGGTGTGGGTCGCGGAGCTGTACGCGATGAGCGACGAGGAGCGCACCTTCACGCTGACCGCCTGGACGCAGGGCGTCACGACGGCGCTGCCCGTGGCCGAGCTGGTCTCGCTCGTCACGGATGACGGCGAGACGCTCCTCGTGCGCTGGGACCGGCTCCTCGCCGAGCAGGGAGCCCTGCTCACCGACACCGGCCTGGTTCCGCCGCGCTACCTGACCGAGGGCTTCCCGCCCGCGGAGTGGGTCGCCCGGCTGCGCGGCGGGGAGTAAGCCGGGGCGTCAGCGATCGAGCTCGAGGTCACCGTCGGCGTCATCCAGGAGCGCGGCGTCCTTCTGCACCGTGCCGATCGCGATCGCGAGGTTGAGACCCCAGGCGATCCACATGAGCGGCAGCCGCCAGTCGCGCGGGCCCTTGCGGGTGGTCTGCACCGTGGACCAGCCGCCGAGCACGGCGCCGAGGATCTGCGTGCTGAACAGGAACTTGCGCATGCGCTCACGCTACCGGCAGTGGTGCCCTGACCGATCGGTCAGTTAGACTCGCTCGGGTGACCTCCAGCCGGGACGAGCTCATCGCCGTCGCCCTCGTCGAGTTCGCCCGGGACGGCTACGCCGGCACCTCGCTGCAGCACGTCGCGGACGCCGCGGGCCTGGCCAAGTCGAGCGTGCTCTACCACTTCTCCTCCAAGCAGGCGCTCCTGGAGGCCGCGCTCGAGCCCGCCGTCGAAGCCCTCGGCGCCCTCCTCGACTCCGTCGCCGAGGCCGTCGAAGGCCCCGAGCACCGGCCCGGCTTCGTCGCGAGCTTCCTCGACCTGCTGTTCGAGCACCGCCTCGCCGTCAACATCTTCGTGAACCAGTCGCGCGGCCTGACCGACATCCCGGTGATCGATCGGGCCCAGGAGATCGTCGCCCGGCTCGCCGGCTACTTCGGCTCCGCCGGCATCACCGCCGTCGACAAGGCCCGGTTCGCGATCGCCCTCGCCGGCACCGCCTACCTGCTCGTCGCCGGCGATGGGCAGCCGGAGGTGTGCGAGGACGAGGCGGAGCTGCGCTCGGCCCTCACCGAGGTGATGACCGAGCTGCTGACGCCCGTCCGCCCTCTCGCCGGCGACCCTCTCGCCGACAGCCCTCTCGACGACAGCCTTCTCGACGACACGGAGTGAACGCATGGCCACCCTGCTCTACCGCCTCGGGCGGCTCGCCTACCGTCGCGCCTGGTACGTCATCGGCGTCTGGACCGTCGTGGTCGTCGGCGTGCTCGGCGGCGGCGTCGCCCTCGGCGGCCAGATGTCGGACTCCTTCACGATCCCCGGCACCGAGGGGCAGGACGCCCTCGACCGTCTCGAGGCGGTGTTCCCGCAGGTCGCCGGCGCCTCGGTGCAGGTCGTGCTCGCCGCCCCCGAGGGCCACCAGGTCACCGAGTACCGGGACGCCATCGCCGAGCAGGTGAGCGCGATCACCGACATCGAGCACGTGGACTCCGCCGTCGGGCCCTGGGACGAGTACGCGGGCAAGGCCGTCAACGACGCCGGCACGATGGCGATCGTCGCGGTGCAGCTCGACGGCCCGGCCGTGGAGGTCGACGACGCGACGATCGACGCGATCACCGACACCGCCTCGATCACCGAGACGGCCGGGCTCACCGTCGCCTTCGGCGGCCAGGTGTTCCAGGACACCTCCTTCGGCGTCTCGGTCACCGAGGTCCTCGGCCTGGTGTTCGCCGCCGCGGTGCTCGTCATCGCCTTCGGCTCGCTCGTCTCCGCGGGGATGCCGCTCATCGGCTCGCTCATCGGCGTCGGTGTCTCCATGGGCGCCATCCTCGGCGTCGCCGCCTTCGTGAGCGTGTCGAGCACGGCGCCGATGCTCGGCCTGATGATCGGCCTCGCCGTCGGCATCGACTACGCGCTGTTCATCCTGTCCCGGCACCGCAGCCAGCTCGCCCGCGGCGTCCCGCCGCGGGAGTCCGCCGGCCTCGCCGTCGGCACCGCGGGCAGCGCCGTCGTCTTCGCGGGCCTCACCGTCATCATCGCCCTGCTCGGCCTGCTCGTCGTCGGCATCCCGTTCCTCACGGTCATGGGCGTCGGCGCCGCCTTCGCCGTGCTCGTCGCCATCGCCGTCGCCACGACGCTGCTGCCCGCGCTGCTCGGCGTCGCCGGCGGACGGCTGCGGCCGCGCCCCGGATCGCGTGCCGAGCGCCGCGCCCTCGCC
>JASGFF010000007.1:0-53920 GCA_047605685.1 Microbacteriaceae bacterium | reverse complement strand
CTGGGCCGGGCCGCCGCGCCCGCGCGCATCCTGCGCGTGGCCGCCGTGCCGCTGCTGCCGAGCGGCAAGCCCGACCGCCAGCGGCTGCTCGGCATGCTGGGGCCCGGCGGCGGGCCGGGCGTCATCAGAGGAATCTCTCGTTAGACTCCGCAGACGTGGCTCAGAAGAGCGGGACCTCCCGGAAGAAGAAGACGACGTCCAGGCGCCCGGCCCCCGGCCGGCCTGGGGGTAAACGCCCGGGGCCCGCGCGGGTGAAGCCCGCGGGGGTGCTGGACTGGATCGGCGGTGCCCGTCCGCTGACCCTCCCCCTCGCGATCGCCCCGGTCGCGCTCGGCACCGGCGCCGCGCACGTGATCGGCACCGAGGTGTGGCACGAGTACCGCATCGCGCTGTGCCTCATCGTCGCGCTCGCCCTGCAGATCGGCGTCAACTACGCCAACGACTACTCCGACGGCATCCGCGGCTCCGACGCCCACCGGCTCGGTCCCGCGCGGCTCACCGGCAGCGGCCGGGCGAAGCCGCAGGCCGTGCGCGCCGCCGCGCTGGCCTTCTTCGGCATCGCGGCGGTGGCCGGCGCCGTGCTCGTCGTGCTCAGCCAGCACTGGTGGCTGTTCGCGGTGGGTGCCCTGGCGATCCTCGCGGGCTGGTTCTACACCGGCGGCAAGCGTCCCTACGGCTATGCGGGCCTCGGCGAGCTGGCGGTGTTCGTGTTCTTCGGCCCCGTCGCGACCGTGGGCTCCACCTATGTGCAGGTGGACGAGACCAGCCTCGAGTCGATCGCCGCCGGCGTCGGCGCCGGCTTCCTCGCCTGCGCCGTGCTCATGGTGAACAACATCCGCGACCGCGCCCAGGACGCGCTCGTCGGCAAGCGCACCCTCGCCGTCCGGATCGGCGACCGGGCTTCGCGCGTGATCTACACGGTGTTCATGGCGCTGCCGTTCACCGTCGTCATCCTGTTCTGGGTGCTCTACTCCGAGGCCGGCCTGGTGCTGTTCGTGCTGCTCGCCTCGATCCCCGCCTGCGTGATCACGCTCGCGGCCCGCAGCGCCCGCGAGCTGGTCTGGGCGCTGCAGCTGACCATCCTGGCGGCTTTCGCCTACGGCCTAGGACTCGCCGCCGCGATCGCCCTGTAGCGGCCCGGTCTCCGTCTGGGCCTCCGGCTGGATTTCCGGCGGCTGGATTTCCGGCCGGGCCTCCGGCTGGACCTCCACGGGACGGTCGAGGGCGGCGTCCTCGGCGTCCTCGTCGGCACCGCGCGCGCTCGCCGGGTGCTCCGAGGCGGCCGCCCGGCGGCTCGCGAGCGCCTCGGCGGATGCCTGGCGCAGGCCGCCGAAACCGATGTAGCCGATGCACAACGCGACGACCGCGGCGACGACGGCGGCGAGGTAGCGGTTGATCCCGAGCAGCAGCAGCACGGCGGTCACGACGGCGAACAGCCCGACGCGCACGGCGCCGTAGAGGATGACCGGTCTCACCCCTCCATGCTAGGAGCCCGCGCTAGGAGCCCATGCCAAGCGTCCATGCCGGCAGCGGCCGGGACCGGCTACCGTGCGACGAGCGCGGGCGCCGGGCGGGGGCAGGGCGGATGCGGCGGGGCCCGCGCCGATAGGATCGCGGCATGTCCCGCGTGCTCGTGCTGCTCACGGTCGTGGAGCTCGCCTTCCTGGTGTTCGCCTTCGTCGACGTGCTGCTGCTGCCGCCCGCGCGGGTGCGCGCACTGCCCAAGCCGGTCTGGGCGATCATCGTGCTGCTGCTGTCGCCGGTGGGTGGCATCCTGTGGTTCGTGCTCGGCCGCGCGCCGGCCGCGCCGCGCCGCGAGACCCGCCCGCTGGCCCCGGACGACGACCCCGAGTTCCTGCGCCGCATCGCCAGGAAGCCGAACGCCGAGGGCGATGACAGCGGCCGGCCGGGCGCCCAGTAGCGACGTCGCGGTCGCACTGCTCGCCGCCTTCGTGCGGGCCGGGGTGCGCGACGCCGTCGTCTGCCCGGGCTCGCGTTCGCAGGCGCTCGCCCTCGCCGCCGCCGAGCTCGAGCGCCGCGGGCTGCTGCGGCTGCGGGTGCGCATCGACGAGCGCGGCGCCGGCTTCCTCGCTCTCGGCCTCGCCCTCGAGACCGGCCGGCCGACCCTCGTCGTGACCACCTCGGGCACGGCGGTGGCGAACCTGCATCCGGCCGTGCTCGAGGCGCACCACAGCGGGGTGCCGCTGATCGCGCTCACCGCCGACCGGCCGGAGGAGCTGCACGGCATCGCCGCGAACCAGACCACCGAGCAGCGCGGCATGTTCGGCGCCGCCGCCCGGCTCGTGGAGGTCGCGGCGGTGTCGGATGCGGCCGGCCTCGACGCCGAGGCCGTCGTGGCCGAGACCCTCGCCGGCCGCGGCCCCGCGCAGCTCAACGTCGCCTTCCGTGCCCCGCTCAGCGGGGCGCTGCGGCTGCCCGAGGGACTGAGCGCGGCGCCTGAGGGGCTCGCCGGCCCTGCCCTCGCCGGCCCGGAGGTCCTGCCGCTGCGCGCCGACGAGTCGACGGTCGTGATCGCCGGCCAGGCGGCCGGCGAGACGGCGGAGCGCGTCGCGCGCGAGCTCGGCGCCCCGCTGCTGGCCGAGGTCGGCAGCGGGGCGCGCTTCGGGCCGCAGCTCGTGTCGGACTACCGCCGGCTGCTCGGCGCCCCCGGCTTCGGCGACCGGGTGCGCCGGGCGATCGTGTTCGGGCATCCGACGCTCAGCCGCGAGGTGCCGGCGCTCGCCGCCCGGGCCGACGTCGAGACGGTCGTCGTGCGCTCCGCCGGCCCCGAGGTCTGGGATCCCGGCCGCCGGGCGCTCCCGGTGGATGCCGTCCGTGTCGAGGGCGAGCCGGCCGACCGCCGCTGGGCCGGCCGCTGGGTGGCGGCCTCGCGGGCGGCGCTCGCGAGCGACGACAGCGCCGCCGTCGGCGTCGCGATCTCGGAGGCCCCGGCCGACCAGGCCGCCTTCGGCCGGGCCGTGCTCGCCGGGCTCCGGGCCCCGGTGGACCGCCGGCACCTCGTCGAGACGCTGTGGCGCGTCACCTGGCCGCACGACCGGCTCGTGCTCGGCGCGAGCCGGCTCATCCGCGAGCTCGATGCCGTGGCGCCCGGCAAGCGCATCCGGGTGCATGCCAACCGCGGCCTGGCCGGCATCGACGGCACCGTCGCGACCGGCCTCGGCGTCGCGCTCGCCAGCCAGGACGGCCCGCATCCCCACGGCGTGACCCGGGTGCTGCTCGGCGATCTCGCGCTGCTGCACGACGCCGGCTCGCTGCTGTTCGGCGAGGGAGAGCGGCCCCCGCGCATCCAGCTCGTCGTCGGCAACGACCACGGCGGCACGATCTTCTCCGGCCTGGAGGTGGCCCGCACCGCCGAGGCCGAGGCGTTCCGCCGTGTCATGCTGACCCCGCAGCGCGTCGACCTGGCCGCGCTCGCCGCCGCCTACGGCTGGGAGCACCGGCTCGCCGACACCCGCCAGCGTCTCGAGGAGGCCCTGGTCGCGACCGCGGTGCCGACCCTCGTCGAGGTGCCGCTCGCGCTCTAGCTAGGGGCGTGTCGCCCAAGCTGCCATGCAGAAGATCGGTTGTGCAGGAGAATCCGGCTGCTTACGACTCGTATTGGCTCGTGAACAGAGTTTCTCCTGCACAACCGATTGCGCTCAGCCGAACGCCTCGACGATCGGCCGGAACTTCATCGTGGTCTCGGCCAGCTCGCGCTCGCCGGAGGACCCGGCGACGATGCCCGCCCCCGCGTAGGCGGTCACCCGGCCCGTCGAGGAGACGTGCGCCCCGCGCAGCGCCACCGCCCACTCGCCGTCGCCGGAGGCCGAGACCCAGCCGATCGGCCCGGCGTAGCGCCCGCGGTCGAAGGGCTCCAGCTCGTGGATCACCTCGAGGGCGGCATCCGTCGGCGTGCCCGCGACCGCCGCGGTGGGGTGCAGCGCGGCGATGAGGTCGAGACAGGAGGAGCCGTCGACGAGCGTGCCCTCCACGTCGCTCGCGAGGTGCCACAGGTTCGGCAGCTTGAGCGCGAACGGGATGTCGCTGGCCCGCAGCCCGCGCGAGTGCGGCCCGAGGGCCGAGACCACCGAGTCCAGCGCGTACTGGTGCTCGTCCAGGTCCTTCGTCGAGGTGGCCAGCCGCACGGCGGCGTCGTGGTCCGCCTCCGCGTCGGCGCCGCGGCCGATGCTGCCGGCGAGCACGCGCGCGCCGACCGCACCGTGGTCCACCCGCACGAGCGTCTCGGGGCTCGAGCCGATGAAGCCGTTGACCGCGTAGGTGTAGGTGTCCGGGTAGCCGAGGGCGAGCTCGGCGAGCACCCGGCGCAGGTCGGCGCCCGCGGGCAGCCGGCCGACGAGGTCGCGGGCGAGCACGACCTTGCGCAGCCGGCCGGCGGCGATGTGGGCGAGGGCGCGGTCGACGGCGGCGATGTAGCCCTCGACGTCGAGGGCGCCCGGATGCAGCGCGATGCGGTACTCGTCGCCGAGCCGGCTCGGCTGCGGCGCGGGCGCCTGCTCGCCGATGCGGGTGATCCAGGCGGCGTCGTCGCGGCGGCCGACGACCACCCGGGGCACGATGAGCACGCTCGTCGCCGCCGAGCGTTCGCTGAAGGCGAAGCTGCCGAAGGCGACGAGGCCGCTGCCGGGCAGCCCGACGCGGTCGTCGATCTCGGCTGCGGCCACGAGCTCGCGCCAGGCGAGCGCGGCATCCCGCAGCCGGTCCGGACCGCTGAACTCCAGGCGCAGCGCCTCGCCGATGCCGGCAATGCCGTGACCACGGCGGACGAACAGCAGCGGGTCCTGGGCGTCGAGCAGGGTGATGAGCGGACCGATGTCGTCGACGGCCTCGCTCGCGCCGCGGAGGGCGGGCAGGGAACTCACCGATCCAGGGTAACGGCCGCCCGTCTCAGTAGACTTCTGGCGTGGGAACGGCGGACATGGACAAGGACCCGGATGAGGTGTCGGGCATGTTCGACGGGGTCGCGAAGGGCTACGACCGCACGAACGACGTGCTCTCGGCGGGCAACGCGGTGCTCTGGCGCATCGCCACGACGCGGGCCGTCGCCCCGGTGGCCGGCGAGCGGGTTCTCGACGTCGCCGCCGGCACGGGCACGAGCTCGGCGGCGCTGGCGCGCACCGGCGCGACCGTCGTGGCCGTGGACTTCTCGCCCGGCATGATCGCCGAGGGGCGCAGGCGGCACCCGCGCATCGAGTTCATCGAGGCGGACGCCGAGCGGCTGCCCTTCGGCGACGACGAGTTCGACGCCGTGACCAGCAGCTTCGGCCTGCGCAACGTGCGGGACCCGCATCTCGCGCTCGCCGAGATGTACCGGGTGCTCAAGCCCGGCGGCCGCGTCGTGATCTGCGAGTTCTCCCGCCCGCCGCGCGCGCTGCTGCGTGCCGGCTATCACGGCTACCTCCGCACGGTGCTGCCCGTCGTCGCCCGGGTGACCAGCTCGAACTCCGCCGCATATGATTACCTGGCCGAGTCCATCCGCGGCTGGCCGGACCAGGGCGAGCTGAGCCAGTGGATGCGGGCGACGGGCTTCACGCGCGTCGCCTACCGCAACCTCAGCGGCGGCATCGTGGCCCTGCATCGTGGGCGCAAGCCGGAGGACCAGGCGGTGCTGGCATCCGTCCAGAAGCGGCGGCAGCGGCGTGCCTCCGCGGAGCGCGCCGGCTGAGCCGGCGCCCCGACCGCGACCGTAAGACCACTCGACAGATCGGTTCGAGATGACCCCGAGCAGGCGTGCGACGCGGCTGAGCTCGTCCTTCGGCTTCACCGGGCGGCTGTTCGCCTCCGCCGAGGACCGCCGCCTCGCCGAGAGGCTCGACGACGCCCTCGAGAGCATCGAGGCCGGTCTGCTCGCCGACATGCGCTTCTCCGACGCGCTCGCGGATGTCACCGGTCGCTATCTGCTTCAGGCGGGCGGCAAGCGGGTGCGGCCCACGCTCACGCTGCTCACCGCGCAGCTCGGTGCCGGCGCCACCGATGCGGTGCTCGCGGTGGCCCGTTCCGTCGAGCTCATCCACCTGGCCTCGCTGTACCACGACGACGTCATGGACGAGGCGACGATGCGCCGCGGGGTGCCGAGCGCCCAGCAGGTCTGGGGCAACTCGGTCGCGATCCTCACCGGCGACCTGCTGTTCGCCCGTGCCTCGAGCCTCGTCGCGGGGCTCGGCGAGGAGGCGATCCGGCTGCAGGCGGCCACGTTCGAGCGGCTCTGCCTCGGCCAGCTGCACGAGACGGTCGGCCCCGCCGAGGACGCCGACCCGGTCGAGCACTACCTGCAGGTGCTCGCCGACAAGACCGGCTCGCTCATCGCGACCGCGGCCGAGATGGGCGTGATGATGTCGGGTGCCCCCGAGCGCTATCGCGCCGCGGTGCGCGAGTACGGCGAGCGCGTCGGGGTGGCCTTCCAGATCGTCGACGACGTCATCGACCTCTCGCCCGCCGCCGACCGCACCGGCAAGCGCGCCGGCACCGACCTGCGCGCCGGCGTGGTGACGCTGCCGCTGCTGCTGCTGCGCGCCCGGGCCCAGACGGATGCCGGCGCGGCATCCCTCGCCGCTCGGCTCGACGGCGGCGCCATGTCCGACGGTGCGGGCACGGACGCCGCCGCCGAGGCGGACTTCGACGCTGCCGTCGCCGAGCTGCGCGCCCATCCGGTGACGGCCGACACCCGCGACACCGCGCGGCGCTGGGCGGATGCCGCCGTCGCCGCGCTCGACCCCGTCCCGGACGGCCCGGTCCGGCGCGCCCTGGTGCGCTTCGCCGAGACGGTCGTCGACCGCGACGGCTGACGCCGCCACCCGATCACCGAAGGAACAAGTGTGACCACGCTCCGCCTCGCCATCGTGGGCGCCGGCCCCGCCGGCATCTACGCCGCCGACATCCTGCGCAAGACCGAGCGGCACTTCGACGTGTCGATCGACCTGTTCGAGCGCCTGCCGGCACCCTACGGCCTGGTGCGCTACGGCGTCGCCCCCGACCACCCGCGGATCAAGGGCATCATCACGGCGCTGCGCGAGGTGCTCGACGCGCACACCGTGCGGCTGTTCGGCAACGTCGAGGTCGGCCGCGACGTGACCCTCGAGGACCTCAAGCGGCACTACAACGCCGTCATCTTCGCCACCGGATCGTTCCGGGACGCGCCGCTGGACATCCCCGGCGTCGAGCTGGCCGGCAGCCACGGCGCCGCCGACTTCGTCAACTGGTACGACGGGCACCCGGACGTGCCGCGCGAGTGGCCGCTCGACGCCGCGCAGGTCGCCGTCGTCGGCAACGGCAACGTCGCGCTCGACGTCGCCCGGATGCTCGCGAAGCACGCCGACGACCTGCTGCCCACCGAGATCCCCGACAACGTCTACCGGGGCCTGAAGGGCTCGCCCGTGACCGACGTGCACGTCTTCGGCCGCCGCGGGCCCGCCCAGGTGAAGTTCTCGCCGCTCGAGCTGCGCGAGCTCGGCGAGCTGCGCGACGTCGACATGGTCCTCTACGAGGAGGACTTCGACTACGACGAGGCCTCGAAGGCGGCCATCGCCAGCAACAAGCAGATCCTCGTGATCGACAGGGTGCTGGGCCAGTGGCGGCAGCGCGCCCGGCAGCGCGCCGAGGAGGGCCTCGCCCCGGCCAGCCGCCGGCTGCACCTGCACTTCTACGCCGCGCCCGTCGAGGTGGTCGGCGACGAAGCCGGCCGGGTCGCGGCGCTGCGCTACGAGCGCACCACCCCGGACGGCGAGGGCGGCGTGCGCGGCACCGGCGAGATCCGCGAGCTGCCGGTCCAGGCGCTGTACCGCGCCGTCGGCTACTTCGGCTCGCCGGTGGAGGGCATCCCCTTCGACGAGCGGCGCGGCGTCATCCCGAACCGCGAGGGGCAGGTGATCGACGACGCCCACCAGCAGGTGCACGGGGTGTACGCCACCGGCTGGATCAAGCGCGGGCCGGTGGGGCTCATCGGGCACACCAAGTCCGACGCGATGGAGACCGTCTCGCACGTCATCAACGACCAGGGCTCGTGGTGGTCGCCCGCCGACCCGCGGGAGGAGGCGATCCCCGAGCTGCTGGCCGCCCGCGGGGTGGAGTTCACCACGCTGGAGGGCTGGCACAACCTCGACGCCCACGAGATCGCCCTCGGCGAGCCGCAGGGGCGCGCCCGGGTCAAGGTCGTCGACCGCGACGAGATGGTGCGGGCGTCCAACCCGCGCTGAGGCCCGCGGCGGTCGCACCGTCCGATGACCGCTACTGCACGGTCGCGGTCAGCCGGGCGAGCGAGTCGAGGGTGCGCGCGGCGCGCGGCTGCCGCATCCAGTCCTCGAGGGTCAGCTCGATGCTCGCCGCGCGGTAGTCAGCCTCGATCTCGCGCAGCTGCCGCACGAACGCGGTGCCGTGCACCATCACCGAGATCTCCAGATTGAGGCTGAACGAGCGCATGTCCATGTTGCTCGAGCCGATGACGGCCACACTGTCGTCGATCGTGAAGTGCTTGGCGTGCAGCAGCGTCGGCGCCCGGTACAGGAAGATGCGCACGCCCGCGCGCAGCAGCTGCTCGTAGTAGCTGCGCTGCGCGTGGTAGACGATCGCCTGGTCGCCGACCTCCGAGACGAACAGCTGCACCTCGATGCCCGACTGCGCGGCGGTCGTGATGGCGTAGAGCATCGAGTCGTCCGGCACGAAGTACGGCGAGACCAGGATGACCCGCTCCTTCGCCGCGTACACGAGCGAGTTGAACAGCCGGAGGTTGTTCTCGCCCTCGAAGCCGGGCCCGGAGGGCACCACCTGGCAGTCGAGGCTCGCGGCCGCCGGAGCGGTGACGATCCGCTGCTCGTCCGGGGTGAGCAGCTCGTCGGTCTCGCTGTACCAGTCGGTGATGAACAGCGCGTTGATGCCCGCGGCGATCGGCCCCTCGAAGCGCACCATGAGGTCCTTCCAGCGCAGGCCGCGGCGCAGGTGGGAGCGCTTGTTGTAGCTCGCGTCGATCATGTTCTGCGAGCCGGTGTAGGCGACCGTGTTGTCGATCACGAGCAGCTTGCGGTGGTTGCGCAGGTCGATGCGCTGGAAGCGGCCGCGCCAGGGCTGCACCGGCAGCATGTAGTGCCAGCGCGCCCCGGTCTCGGTGAGCCTGCGGATGCTGCGCCGCCGGTTCCCGCTGCGCACCGTGGCCATGTGGTCCAGCAGCACCCGCACGGTGACGCCGCGGCGCACGGCCTCGGCGATGGCCTCGAAGAAGGGTGCCGTCGTGGCATCCCAGGAGAGGATGTAGAACTCGGCGTGCACGAAGCGGCGGGCGCGGCGCACGGCATCCGTCATCTCGGCGATGGAGTGCTCGTAGTCGGTGAGCACGTCGGTGACGTTGCCGCCGATCATCGGCATCGTGCCGAGGGTGCGGCCCATCCGGACGATCGGCGGCAGCCAGTCCGGCCAGGCGGCGACCGGCTCGAACTCCAGGCCGCGACTGGCATCGGCGATGAGCGTGTTGACCTCGCGCTGCTTGCGCAGCCGTCGGCGCGGGAGCCGGCGCGAGCCGAACAGCCAGAGCAGCACGATGCCGGGGATCGGCGCGAACATGATCAACAGCAGCCAGGCGAGCGCGGTCTGCGGCCGCCGGTCGCGCGGCACCGAGACGAGCGCGAGCAGCCGGATGACCCAGTCGACGACGACGATCGCGACCGACCAGATCGCGCCGACGAGGGCCCAGGACACGGTCAGCGGAAGTTCACGAACTGGAGCGCCACGTCGAGGTCGTCCCGGGCCTTCAGCAGCGCGATCGTCGCCTGCAGGTCGTCGCGGCTCTTCGACTGCACGCGCAGCTCGTCGCCCTGGATCTGGCTCTTGACGCTCCTCGGCGCCTCGTCGCGGATCACCTTCGCGATCTTTTTGGCGTCGTCGGAGCCGATGCCGTTCTTGACGCCGACCTCGATGCGGTACTCCTTGCCGCTCGGGTAGGCCTTGCCGGTGTCGAGGCTGCGGCCGGAGATGCCGCGCTTGACGAACTTGGCCTCGAGCACCTCGAGCACCGCCTTCACCCGCTCCTCGGTCTCGGCCTTGAGCAGGATGCGCTCGGTGCCGCTCCACTCGATCGATGCCCCCACGCCCTTGAAGTCGTAGCGCTGCGCGATCTCCTTCTGCGCCTGGTTGACGGCGTTGTCGGCCTCCATCTTGTCGACCTTGCTGACGATGTCGAACGAGGGGTCTGCCATGGCAACGATGCTAGCCGTCGGCCTCGCGCCGTGGCCGGCGGGTGCCAGGCCGGCGTGGTAGAAGGGACGGATGCCCGTTCGCCCTGCCGCCGTGGTCGCGATCACCGCGGGTGTGCTCCTGGTCGCGGGCATCATCGTCTCCACGGCCCTGGTCGGGGGCGTGCCCGGTGCGAGCCCGACGCCGGAGCCGAGCTACGCCGCCCCCGCCGCCGCCCCGGTCGAGGCGGCGGATGCCCCGGAGGTCGACGCCACCGTCGGCACGAAGGACTCCGGGGCCTCGGTCGCGGCGCTCGTGGACGCCTCCTGGCTGAGCGCGACGGCGACGCGCACCGGCATCCCGGTGCGGGCGCTCGCCGCCTACGCGGGTGCCGCGATCGCGAAGGCGCAGGCGATGCCGGAGTGCGGCGTCTCCTGGAACACGCTCGCCGCGATCGGCTGGGTCGAGTCGAAGCACGGCAGCCACGGCGGCTCGACGATCGAGGCGGACGGCACGGTGAGCCCGGCGATCTACGGTCCCTCGCTCAGCGGCGACGGCACCGAGCACATCCCGGACAGCGACGAGGGCAAGTTCGACGGCGACGCCGAGTACGACCGCGCGATGGGGCCGATGCAGATGATCCCGCAGAGCTGGCGCAACTGGCGCACGGATGCCTCGGGCGACGGCGTGCAGGACCCGCAGAACATCGACGACGAGGCCATGGCCGCGGCCAACTACCTGTGCCGTGCCACCGTCGACGCGGTCGGCTCGCCGGACATGGTCAGTGAGGCCGGGTGGCGTGCCGGCATCGCCGCCTACAACGCGGCACCCTCCTACCTGCAGGCCGTCGCCCGGGCCGCGAACGCCTACGCCGGTTGAGTCGTCGTCGGGTGGCCGCGGCCACCACCCGCGGGTCGTCGGGCTCGCCGCTGGCGTCCGGCGTTCCCGGCATCCGCTATCCTTGTCCAGCGCCTCCGCACAGCTGAATACAGGTGGGCGAAGGCGCTTGGCAGGTTACCCAAGCGGCCAAAGGGAGCTGACTGTAAATCAGCCGTTCTTAACTTCGGGGGTTCGAATCCCTCACCTGCCACCTCACCCCCCATCCCATCTGCGGTCCCGCCTGGCCGCCCCGGCCGGTGTCGGCACGCCATAACGATGCGGTGACATTCCCGCCGTCGTGGCGATCGGCCGGGGCGTGGAGCTTGACCCGGGACGGATCGGCGCCCTATCGTTAGCCCGTCCACATTTTGAAACGATTCAGCCTTCGTGGTCCAGAACCAGCGGTTCAGGACCAACGATTCAGCTCCGGGGCATCCCTCACCCGACGGGCCCCTTCAGCGAAGCAGGAACATCAATGGCGATATCCGAGAAAGGTGCGGCCGCGGCCGCACCTTCCGTCCTCGAGCTCGAGGGCATCTCCAAGGCCTTCGGCTCGGTGCTGGCGCTGCGCAACGGCAGCATCCGCCTCGCCGCCGGCTCGATCCACGCCCTCGTCGGCGAGAACGGCGCCGGCAAGTCCACGCTGGTCAAGATCATCGCCGGCCTCTACCGGCGCGACGCCGGCGAGTTCCGGCTCGGCGGCGAGAGCGTCGACTTCGGCTCCACCGCCGAGTCCAAGGCCGCCGGCATCGCCGTGATCTACCAGGAGCCCACGCTCTTCCCCGACCTCTCGGTCACCGAGAACATCTTCATGGGCCGGCAGCCCACCCGGGCCGGCCGCATCGATCGCCGCGCCATGCGCGCCGAGGCCGTCGCGATCTTCGAGCGGCTCGGCGTGCGCATCGACCCCGACCGCCCCACCCTCGGCCTGTCCATCGCCGACCAGCAGATCATCGAGATCGCCAAGGCGATCTCCCTCGATGCCTCGGTGCTCATCATGGACGAGCCCACCGCGGCGCTCTCGGGCGTCGAGGTGGAGAGGCTCTTCGCCGTCGCACGCAGCCTGCGCGACGAGGGCCGGGCGCTCGTGTTCATCTCGCACCGCTTCGACGAGGTCTTCGCGCTGTGCGACACCATCACCGTCATGCGCGACGGCGAGTACATCGCCACGCACGCGACGGCGGATGTCACGGTGCCGCAGATCGTGCGCGACATGGTCGGCCGCGAGGTGAGCGAGCTGTTCCCGAAGACCGAGGGCGTCCAGCCCGGCCGGGTGGTGCTCGCCGTCGAGCACCTCACGAGCGCCGGTACGTTCCACGACATCTCCTTCGAGGTGCGCGAGCGCGAGATCGTCGGCCTCGCCGGCCTGGTCGGCGCCGGTCGCAGCGAGGTGGCCCGGGCGATCTTCGGCGTGGACCGCTACGACTCCGGCTCGGTCACCGTCGACGGGGCGGCCCTGCCCGTCGGCGACTCCGCCGCGGCGATCGAGGCGGGCCTCGCCTTCATCCCCGAGGACCGCCGCCGCCAGGGCCTCGTCGTCGAGATGTCGATCGCCCGCAACATCACCATCACGCTGCGCCGGGCACTGTCCCGCTTCGGGCTGCTCACCCGGGACCCGGAGTACGCCGCGGCGCGCGAGTGGTCCGAGCGACTGCAGGTGAAGGCCGGCACCCTCGACTCCGAGGCCGGCACGCTCTCCGGCGGCAACCAGCAGAAGGTGGTCATCGCCAAGTGGCTCGCCACCAACCCGAGGCTGCTCATCATCGACGAGCCCACCCGCGGCATCGACGTCGGCACCAAGGCCGAGGTGCACCGACTCCTCGACCGGCTCGCGCAGCAGGGCATGGCGGTGCTGATGATCTCCTCCGAGCTGCCGGAGGTGCTCGGGATGAGCGACCGCGTGCTCGTGATGCGCGAGGGCGAGATCACCGCCGAGCTCGCCCGCGCCGAGGCCGACTCCGAGGCCGTGATGACGGCCGCGACCCGCTCGGGGGTGGCCGCATGATCGGGAACCCCTCGGCGCTGCGCCGGCTGCTCGGCCGGCGCGAGTTCAGCGTGCTGCTCGCCACGATCCTCGTGATCGCCGTCGCCACGATCATCAACCCGAACTTCGTGTTCTCCTCCGACGGCTTCCGCAATCTGCTGCTCACCCCCTCGCTGCTCGTGCTGCTCGCCGTCGCCGAGGCGATCGTGCTCGTCACGAAGAACGTGGACCTCTCCGTGAGCGCCACCCTCGGCCTCACCGCCTATGCGACCGGTCGGATGTTCACCGACTGGACGGGCGTGCCCGCGATCGTGGTGATGCTCCTCGGCGTGCTGCTCGGCCTCGGCCTCGGCGTGGTCAACGGCGTGCTCGTCTCGGTCGCGAAGGTGCCCGCTCTCGTGATCACGCTCGGCACGCTCTACGTCTTCCGCGGCATCGACATCGCCTGGGCCGGCGCCAACCGGATCAACGCCGCGGACCTGCCCGCCTCGTTCAAGGCCCTCGGCACCGGTGAACTCGTCGGCATCCCCTGGATCACGATCATCGCCGTCATCGTCGTCGCCGTCGTGGCCTACCTGCTCGGGTGCACCCGGCCGGGCCGCGAGCTCTACGCGATCGGCTCCAACGAGGAGGCGGCGAAGCTCTACGGCCTGAGGGTCGGCCGCCGGGTGTTCGCCGCGTTCGTGGCATCCGGCACCCTCGCCGGCCTCGCCGGCGTGCTGTACGCCGCCCGCTACGCCACCGTCGCCTCGAACGCCGGCACCGGTCTGGAGATGCAGGCCATCGCCGCGGCCGTCATCGGCGGCGTCGCCATCTTCGGCGGTCAGGGCACTGTGGTCGGCGCCGCGATCGGCGCCGTGCTGCTGACGATGATCGACCGCGCTCTGCCCTCGATCGGCATCCAGGACTTCTGGCAGCAGGCCGTCGTCGGCGCGCTCATCATCGGCGCGATCGTGCTCGACCGGCTGCTCGCCCGGCGCACCCGGCGCCGGCTCGCCCGGGCGCGGGATGCCGACGGCATCTCCTCGCCCCCGACGATCGCCATCCCGGCCGTGAGCGCCGGCGCCATGAAGGGAGGCCGCGCGTGAGCGCCACCGAGCCCGCCACCGGCTCCGTTGTGCGTGCCGTGCCGCAGGCACCGAGCCTCGCGCACCGCCTGCGCAAGATGCTCCTCGGCCGCGACGCCGCGATCATCGCGCTGCTCGTCGTGGTGTGGATCGTCGCCACCGCACAGGTGCCGTACTTCGGCACCGCGCTGACGGCCTACAACCTGCTGCTCGACATCTTCCCGATCCTGCTGATCGCGCTGCCGATGACGCTCATCGTCATCACCGGCGAGATCGACCTCTCGGTGGCGAGCATGATGGGGCTCTCCAGCGTGGTCCTCGGGGCGCTCCACCAGGCGGGCTGGCCGATCGTGCTCGCGATGCTCGTCGCGCTTCTCGTCGGCGGGCTCGGCGGCGCCCTCAACGGCTTCCTGATCGCCGGCGTCGGCCTGCCCTCCCTCGCGGTCACCGTCGGCACGCTCGCCCTGTTCCGCGGCATCGCCGTCGGCCTGCTCGGCACCACCGCGATCACCGACTTCCCGGATGGCTGGAAGGACATCGCCACCGAGCGGCTGTTCGGCCAGGGCACGGCGATCCCCGGCAGCATCCTGCTGTTCCTGGTGCTCGCCGTCGTCTTCATCATCGTGCTGCACTTCACGCCGGTCGGCCGCACCATCTACTCGGCGGGCCTGAACGACGAGGCGAGCCGTTTCTCCGGCATCAAGACCGCGCGCCTCAAGCTCTGGCTCTACCTGGTGGCGGGTCTCATCTCGGCGCTCGCCGGCATCTACTGGACGCTGCGCTACAACTCGGCGCGCGGCGACAACGCCGCCGGCCTCGAGCTCTCGGTCATCGCGGCCGTGCTCGTCGGCGGCGTCTCCATCTTCGGCGGGCGCGGCGCGCTGCCGGGCGTGATCGCGGGGGTGCTGCTCATCGGCGCCCTTCGCAGCGCGCTCCGGCTCGCGAGCGTGTCCGACGAGGTGATCAACGTGATGGTCGGCGTGCTGCTGATCGTCTCGGTGGTCATCCCCAGCCTTCTCGCCTGGTTCCGGAGGATCCGGGAGCGGCGAGGGGTCCGGCGCGCGGCGAGATCCGCCGCCGCCACCTGAGTGTCCCGCGATCCCGCGGACATCGCAGCACTGCACCACCCACCGAAAGGACGAACAATGAAGTTGTTCCGTACACGAGGCAAGGCCGCCGCTGTCATCGGCCTCGCCGTCACCGTCGCCCTCGGCGCGAGCGCCTGCTCCTCGAGCGACAGCAGCAGCGACGACTCGTCGTCGAGCGGTGACTCCAGCTACAACATCGCCTACCTGCCGAAGAACCTGGGCAACCCCTACTTCGAGGCGAGCGATGCTGCCGGCCAGGCGGCCGTCGAGTCCTTCGGCGGCACCTACCAGGAGGTCGGCCCGACCGAGGCGACCGCCGACGGCCAGGTGACCTACATCAACACGCTGACCCAGCAGCAGGTGAGCGCGATCGTGCTCTCGGCGAACGATGTCGACGCGCTGTGCGACTCGCTCGACGAGGCTCGTGACGCCGGCGTCAAGGTCGTCACCTTCGATTCGGACGTCGACCCCGACTGCCGCGACGTCTACGTGTCGGCCTCCTCCACCGAGCTCATCGGCGAGAAGCAGATCGACATCATCGCCGACGAGATCGGCGGCTCGGGTGACATCGCGATCCTGTCGGCGACGGCGAACGCGACGAACCAGAACGCCTGGATCGACGTCATGAAGACCTACGCGGCCTCGCAGTACCCCGACATCGACATCGTGGATGTCGTGTACGGCGATGACGACGACCAGACCTCCTTCGACAAGACCGAGGCGCTGCTGTCGAGCTACCCCGACCTCAAGGGCATCATCGCGCCGACCACCGTCGGCATCGCGGCGGCCGCGCGCTACCTCTCGACCTCGGAGTACAAGGGCAAGGTCGCGCTGACCGGGCTCGGCACCCCGAGCGGCATGAAGGAGTACATCGAGGACGGCACCGTCACGGAGTTCGCGCTGTGGAACCCGGAGGACCTCGGCATCCTGGCCGCCTACGCGGCCAAGGCGCTGCTCGACGGCACCATCACCGGTGCGGAGGGCGACACCTTCACCGCCGAGGGGCTCTCGAGCGGGGTGACGGACTTCACCGTCGAGGCCGACGGCGTGATCACGCTCGGCGACCCCTACGTGTTCGACGCCTCGAACATCGACCAGTTCAGCTTCTGAGCTGATCCCGGCCGGCTCGCCCGGCGGCGCCTTCGCGCCGCCGGGCGAGTGCTGTTTCCGGATCTGCCCCACGCAGCGCACAAGCTGAGTCAATGCGCAAAAATGCCCGCTGACCGGGCATTTGCGCGCGATCGGCTTCTGTGATTACATGGCTCTTGTCCGATTGAATCGTTCCATTCGGTCCGCCCCGTGAAGTCGCATCCGCGCCCTCCAATGACGAAGGGATCAGCCCGTCATGCTCGTTCGCTCTGCCCTCGCGACGCTCCTCGCGCTCGCGCTCGTCGCCTCCGCAGCGACCGGGGTCGCCCCCGCCGCGCTCGCGGAGACGACATCGACGACCACCGCGCCCACCGGCCTCACCGTCGACAGCCTCGAGCATCCCGCCGACGTCGACCGTTCCAGCGGGCCGATCTTCGCCTGGCAGAGCAGTGTCACGACCCAGGAGAGTTACCAGATCCAGGTCGCCTCGAGCGAATCCCTGCTCGAGGCGGACGAGGCCGATGTCTGGGACAGCGGCGAGATCGACTCCGCCAGCTCCAGCGGCATCGCCTATGACGGGACCACCTCGCTCGACGCGGCCGAGCGGTACTGGTGGCGGGTGCGCACCGGCTCGGACGGCACGCTCTCCGACTGGAGCGACGCCTCCTGGTTCGGCACGGACAACGGCAGCTCCTGGTCGAACAGCGACCCGATCTGGGCCGGAGGGGGCTATGAGAACTGGGGTGACTTCATCCTCAGCGCCGACCTCACGCCGACGACGCTCGCGGCGACGATCGTGTTCCGGGCGTCGACCGGCACGGATACCGGCTATCTCTGGCAGATCCGCAGCGACACCAACATCCTGAAGACCCACATCGGCACGACCGCGTCGCAGTCCATCGACCTGTCCACCTACGGCATCACCATCACCGCGGGCACGACCTACACGCTCACGGTCCAGGCCAGCGGAAGCACGTTCACCACCTGGATCGACGGCACCCTGGTGAACACCTGGACCGACTCCGCCGCCACCTACTCCAACGGCGGCATCGCCTTCCGCCAGGGCAGCAGCGAGGCCGCGACCGTCGACAACATCACCCTCACCTCGCTCGACGGCACCGAGACGCTCTACTCGAACGACTTCAGCGACAGCACGCAGACCGACTTCACCTACACCGGCTCCACCGGCACGAGCATCTCGAGCGGGAAGCTCGTGCTCGCCAAGAGCACCCGGGCCTACTACGCCGGCACCTGGAGCAACTACCTGTTCCAGACCGATGTCAAGATCGGCGCCGTCGCCGCCGGCGTGTTCTTCCGCGCCACCGACTCCAGCAACGGCTACATGTGGCAGCTCAACGCCTCCAGCAACGTGCTGAAGACCCACTCCGAGACGAGCGGCACGTACACCGCGATCAGCTCGGTGAGCCTGTCCACCTACGGCATCACCCTCGCCACCGACACCTGGTACACCCTGAAGATCAAGGCCGTCGGCGGCTATGTGTACACCTACATCGACGACACGCTCGTGAACACCTACACCGCGGCGACCGCCTACACCCGCGGCTTCGTCGGCGTGCGAACCGGATCGACCGAGACCGCCGCATTCCGCAACCTCTCGGTGACCAACCTCGGCGTGGACGGCGGCACCCTGGTGTCCACGACGTTCCCCTCCGGCGACACCACCTTCGGCTGCGGCACCGTGTCGTCGAACGTGCTCTCGGTGGCCATCTCGTCGGCCTGCATCCTCGCGAGCGCGACGGTGAACTGGGCGTTCCTGCGCGACGAGGTCGAGCTCGACGACCAGGACATCACCTGGGCGACGCTGTACGCGACCGGCTCGAGCGCGGCGACCGCGAAGCAGTACGTCTACAAGGCCTGGGTCAACGGCGAGTACGTCGGGCTGGGGCCGACCCAGTCGATCTCCACGGAGACGCCCTACGACGGCTTCGACGTCACCGATCTGCTGACCGCGGGGGAGGAGAACGCCATCGGCGTGATCGCCTACACCACGACCACGCAGAAGTTCCAGGCCGAGCTCGTCGTGCGCTATGCCGACGGCACGACCGACGTCTTCGGCACCGACTCCGGGTGGAGCGCCATGTCGGGCGATTCCGTGTTCCCCGCGGCGGGATCCATCGGCACGAGCTACTACGTCGCGCCCAAGGAGAACTTCAACGCCCAGGCCTATCCCTACGGCTTCGACGAGGCCGGTTTCGACGACAGCGGCTGGGATTCCGCGGTCGAGAAGAGCGCGTTCACGACCCTCTCGCCCACCACGATCGGCAAAGTGCAGCAGAAGCTCGAGGACGCGGTCACGATCGTCGACAAGGGCGACGGCGACTACTTCATCGACTTCGGCCGCACCTGGATCGGCGGCATCCAGCTCAGCCTGAGCGACGGCACCGCCGGGGACACCCTCGACGTCCGCTACGGCGAGGTCACCTCGGCGACCAACACCGTCAAGTACGCCCTCAACACGGGCAACACCTATCAGGACATCTACACGCTCACCGACGGGGCGCAGACGATCAGCACCTGGGGCATGCGCGTGTTCCGCTACGTGGAGGTCGTCGGGGCGGATGAGGAGATCACCGTCGACAACCTCAAGGCGCTCGCACTCGTCTACCCCTTCGACGAGGATGCCGCGACGTTCACGAGCTCCGACGACGATCTCAACGCCGTCTGGCAGCTCTCGCGGAACAGCATCGAGGCGCTGGACCTCAACTTCTACACGGACTCCTGGACCCGGGAGCGCACCGACTACGAGGCCGATGCCTACATCCAGCTGTTGTCCAACCTCGCGCTCAACAGCGACACCTCGCTCGGTGAGTACTCGACGAGCTACTTCTCGAACCATCGCACCTGGCCGACGGAATGGCCGCTCTATGTGATCCTCGCTATGCACGACCTGTGGATGGCGACCGGCGACACCACTCAGCTGTCCACCTATTACACGGTGCTGCAGAGCAAGCTGCCGACGAGTTGGATCGACAGCGCGACCGGCCTGGTGTACAAGTCTTCGGGCTCGAGCGGCTGCAGCTCCACCACGGACTGCGACATCGTGGACTGGCCGAGCACGGAACGGGACAGCTTCGACTTCCGGGCATACAACACGGTGCTCAACGCGCTCTCGTACCAGACATTCGTCGACATGGCCGAGGTCGCGACGGTGCTCGGCAAGACGAGTGACGCCACCACCTATGCCAGCTATGCCGCGAACCTCAAGGCATCCTTCAACGCCTACTTCTATGACAGCTCGACGGGCTCGTACGTGGACGGTATGACGAGCACCTCGGACATCTCGACGCACCACGCCGTGCACTCGAGCGCCTTCGCGCTCGCCTTCGGCCTGGTCGAGGACGACAACAAGTCCGCCGTCGCCGCCTCCATCGCCGCGAGGAACACGTCCGACGAGTTCATCTGCAGTGTGTACTGCGCCGCGTTCCTGCTGCCCGGTCTGTACAACGCCGGCGCGGGCCAGGCCGCCCTCGATCTGCTCACCGCCAGCGGCACCTCCAGCTGGCTGAACATGATCGCGGACGGCGCGGGCGCGACCGCCGAGGCCTGGGACTCCAGCCTGAAGAGCAATCTCACCTACTCGCATCCCTGGGCGGCCAGCCCGGCGTACATCGTGCCCACCGGGCTGTTCGGGGTGAAGCCCACCACAGCCGGTTACCAGACCTTCACGGTCAAGCCGCAGCCCGGTGATCTGGAGTACGGCTCCGTCACGGTGCCCACGGTCAAGGGCAGCATCGGCGTCGCCTTCGACCAGAGCGGTGACGACGGGCTCGAGTTCGCGGTCAACGTGCCCGGCAACACCGCGGCGACGGTGTCGATCCCGCAGACCGACGACAGCAGCACGACCGTCTACATCGATCAGCTCCCCTATGCGGCCACGCTCGACTCGACCGGCTACCTCACGGTCAGCGGTGTGACCGCGGGATGCCACGTGGTCAGCACGGTCGCCGGCAGCGCCGCCGCACAGAACACCACTATCACCGGTGTCTGCGGCGACGACTACGTGGCCGAGGACCTGACCGCGCCCGAGGTCACCGCGAGCATCGAGCCCGCCGCGACCGACGGCTGGTACGGGGCCGACACCACGCTCAGCCTCGACGCCACCGACGACTTCGCCGTCGACACGGTGGAGTACCGGCTCGGCGACGGTGACTGGATCGAGTACACCGCGCCGGTGACCCTGCCCGCAGGAAGCTACGAGGTCGGCTACCGGGCCACCGACACCTCCGGCAACACGACGACGGGGAGCACAGACGTCGCCGTCGACGTCACGGCGCCGGAGGTGACGGCCACCGCGTCGACCGGCAGCGACGGGATCACCGTGGTCCTGGAGGGAACCGATGCCGACAGCGGTGTCGCGAGCCTGCGCTACAGCGTCGACGACGGCGACTGGGCCGACTACACGACTCCATTGGTGCTCTCGGGCGACAGCGCGCACACGGTCGACTGGACCGCCGCGGATGTCGCCGGCAACGCGTCCTCCGGCAGCACCGTCGTGGGTGACCAGAGTGCGCCGACGGTGACCGCCGCGATCACTCCGGCCGCGACCAGCGGTTGGTACGGCGCCAATGCGACCCTCACCATCAGCGCGAGCGATGACGTCGCCGTGGACACGGTCGAGTATCGGATCGGCGACGGTGACTGGAGCGCATACACCGCACCGGTCACCCTCGCCGGTGGCAGCTACACGATCGACTACCGGGCCACGGACACGGCGGGGAACACGACAACGGGCAGCATGAGCGTCGCCGTCGACGTCACGGCGCCCACGGTGAGCGCGTCTGCGGCCCAGAGCGGCTCCGGCGCCACGGTGACGCTGAGCGCGCGCGACTCCCAGAGCGGGGTGGCGAGCCTGCGCTACCGGGTGGACGGCGGCTCCTGGGCGAGCTACACGGCCGCGTTCCCGGTCTCCGGCAGCGGCGACCACACGGTCGACTGGCTCGCGACCGATGTCGTGGGCAACACGAGCTCCGGCACCACCACCGTGACGGTGACCGCCACCAGCGTGACCACCACGACGACCCTCAAGGCGGTCACGATCAAGGCGGCGGTCAAGGTCGCCAAGAAGAGCAAGCGGGCCAAGATCACCGTCACGGCGGTCAAGGGCGCGAAGCTCACGGTGGTGGTCAAGAAGGCCGGGAAGACCGTCTACCGGAAGACCATCACCTCGACCGCCAAGTCCCGCTACGTGCTGCTCACCAAGAAGCTGCGGAAGGGCAGCTACACGGTGACCGTGCGCACCTCGACGACCTCGAGCTATGCGGCGGCGAAGAAGACGGTCAGGTTCACGGTGCGAAAGAACCCGAAGGGCTGAGCTGGGGGATCCGGTCGGCCGCGCTCCGCGGTCGGCCGGACCTCGGGAACGGCACCCGCTCACGGTATGTCGCCGTGTGCCTCCAGACGGTGAACATCGGCCGGATCAGGCGCCGTTCCCGCCGTCCGGGGAGAACGGGGTCGGATAACGCCCGGGCGCCAGGCGTGCCGCGGCCGGGGGCTCTCACTGCCGCTGCAGCGTGCCGCCGTCGAGCTCGTAGGCCTCGTCGGCGAGCACGGCGATGTCGTCGTGATCGTGGCTGGTGAACACGACCGTGCCGCCGGCGTCGCGGTGGGCCGCCAGACGATCGCGCAGGCGCTGCGCGCTGCCGCGGTCCAGGGCGTTGAACGGCTCGTCCAGCACGAGCACGCGCTGCCGCTCCATGGTGGCCTGGGCGATGGAGAGCTTCTGCTTCATCCCGAGCGAGTACCGGCCGACGCGCGTGCGCGAGTCGGGGTCGAGGCCGACGTCGATGAGCGCCTGGCGCACCTGGGCCTCGCCGACGACGCCGCGGATGCGGGCCAGGGCGAGCAGGTTCTGCAGGCCGGACCGGTGGGCGAGGTATCCGGGCCGGTCGATGACGATGCCGAAGTCGCGCGGGAAGACGTCGCCCGGCGCGAGGAAGCGCGGGTCGATCGTCACGGTGCCGCTGTCCGGGCGCACGAAGCCGGTGAGGATGCGGAACAGCACGGACTTGCCCGCGCCGTTGGCGCCGCTGATGCCGTAGGCCCGGCCCTCCTCGATCGTCAGGGTGACGCCGCTGAACAGCTCGACGGCGCCGTAGCGCTTGCCGACGTCGACGAGGCTAACGACCGACATGGATCCTCCCGATGAGATGGCGCTGGGGCGCGGGTCTGGTGGTGGCGAGATGGCCGCCGAGGGTCAGCCCCAGGGCGGCGAGGGCGAGGATGACGGTGCCGCGTGTGGCGGTGAAGCCGGCGTCGTCCAGCAGGCCGGTCATGTTCAGCCCGACCGGGAGCCAGCCGTGGCCGACCGCCGGCAGGCCGAGCACGACGAGCAGCCCGAGCACGGCCAGGGCGGCTCGATCCGAGCCGGTCGCGAGCAGCACCCCGAGCGCGAGCGCGGTCGACACGTACGCCTGCAGCACGCCGTTGACGGCGTACTGGTGCAGCACGGTCCCGAGCCCCGGCGTGACGATGTCGCCGCCGAAGAGGGCGGTGACCACGACGGTGACGCCCAGGGTGGCGGCCACGAGCACGACGGCCGCCAGCAGCCGCCGCAGCAGCACCTCCCGCAGCCAGGGCCAGAGCCGGCCGTGGCGCACCGCGAGCAGCGGCAGCCGCAGCAGATCGGCGCGCTCGGCCTCGAGGACGGCCAGGAACGGCAGGCCGAGGAAGGCGATGGTGTACAGGGTGTAGCTGGTGAGGGCGAGGCCCGTCGAGGAGGCGCCGTAGAAGACGCGGCTCAGGCTCTCGGCGAGCGAGTCGCCGCGGGTGCGCGCCGCCGACAGCAGCAGGCCGCCGAGCACGAGCGCCGCATAGACCAGCAGCGGCCAGTCGCGGGCGCGTGAGCGGCCGCGGGGCGCCCGCTCGATCGCGGTGACGACGGCGAGGGGGAGGGCGATGGCGGCCACGGCGGCCACGAACGGGCTCGCGGGCCACAGCGGCAGCCGGGTGTCCGCGATCAGCACGAGCCCCTCGGCGGCCCCGCCGAGACGCCGCGACAGCAGCAGGACGCCGAGGAGCTCGCCGGCGAGCACGAGGGCGAGCAGCAGCGGCCGGCGCCGGTCGGCGAACACCGTCAGGGCGGCGGCGAGGCCGAACAGCGCCACGAACACGAGGATGCTGAGCGCCGCCTGCAGCAGCCAGGCGAGCCCCGGCGGCACCCCGGTGCGGGCGAGGGCGGTGAGGGCGTCGTCGCCCGCACCCTCCGGCAGCGCCGACAGCGGGCCCCACTCCCACGACCAGGGTGCGCCGGCGCTCGCGGCGAGAGCGCAGAGCACGACGAGACCGAGCAAGCGGGCGGCCTCGGCCCCGGCGTGCGGGAGCTGCGCGGCCAGCCAGCGCGCCCGGCTGCCGTGGCGGACGAGCACGAGCATCCCGCCCGCGTGGCCCGGGCCCAGGCCGCCGAGGCTCAGCCCGCTGTACAGCAGCCAGGCGATGCTCGCGTAGAGCAGCACATAGGGATTGCAGACCAGCACCGTCAGCACCTCGAGCATCGTGGGACGGATGCCGGGCGCGGCGGCCTCGAGCAGACCGCGCTCGTAGAGGTCGTAGCCGAGCACGAGGATCGCGAACGCCGGCCGATACCCGGCGCGCACCAGGGCTTCGACCGTCATAGCAGGGCGGCGACCTCGAAGCGGCGCCGGGTGAGCGCGCCGCCGAGCACGGCGATGAGGAGCAGCCAGAACAGGACCGGGATGGCGGCGAGGGCGATCGGCTGCTGGGTGATGGCGAACGGGAACACCGCGGTTCCCGTCCGCAGCTGCTCGAGGCCGAGGTTCGACAGCACGAGGTTGTCGAGCCAGTACAGCACGAGCGGCGTGGTGAAGGCCAGGAGCCGGTTGTCGGCCACCAGCAGCACCAGGAACGCCACGGCGGAGAACACGGCACCCCACAGGCCGACCCAGGCGGCGTAGACGAGCACGTACACGGCCGTGCCGGCGTGGGCGAGCTGGCTGAAGGTGGCCGCCCGCGTGGTGAGCCGGATCAGCTCGTCCGGGCTCAGCGGCTGCCCGTAGCCGTTCGGGGCCAGCCCGAGGTGCGGGGCGATGCCGAAGGCGACCAGGCCCCAGAGCCCGACGGCGAGGGCCGGGACGCCGAAGGACAGCAGCGCACCGGCACCGAGCCTCGCCAGCAGGTAGCGACGGATGTCGGCGCGGGGGCGCACGTAGACGATCCAGCGGTCCGCGATCTCCGACGAGAACGCGAACACGTGCAGGCCGACGGCGAGCAGCGGGAACAGCAGGGTGAGGTACTCGAAGCCGAGCTCGAAGAGCGTGATCGGCGCGTCGATCTCCGTGGAGCCGACCTGGGCGAGCCCGGTCACCGTGGGCAGTGCGACGATCGCGAGCGCGTAGGCGATCCAGAGCGGGTTACGCGCCAGATGCAGATCCCAGGCCGCGAAGCAGCTGTGCCCATGGCTTGCAGTTGAGGAGACTCGGTCGTTCATCACGGCATCCGGCATTCGCTGAGAAGAGTGTGGGTCGAAGGAGGGTGCGGGGGCGCGTCTTGTCGACGCACCCCCACGTCTACGTCACTGACTGCGCCACGTTCCCGAGACCTGGACATCGACCAAGGTAAAGAGGTCGTTGTTGAAGTTGATGCGCGTGCTCGTCCCTGAGTCGATGTCGTTGGAGAGGTTTCCGGAGTCCCCGTCGTCAAGGTTCGTCTTCCACGCACCTGAGTTGCTGCCATCGCCCTCTTGGGCTCGAGCATCGACCTGATAGCTCCCGCCGACCGTTAGCCCCTTGAACTGGACGTATGCGCCCCCTGTGGTTTTGGTCTGTGTGCCGGTGTATCCATTGCCGTTGGCCTTGCCGACGGTGGTGCTGAACGACTTGTATGTGGTTCCCGCGTACGCAACTCCGGCGCCGCCGACAAGGATGCCGGTGATCGCCAAGCCAGCACCGAGCCGCGTGATTGCCTTCTTCATGTTGTTGTCCTCCTAATGGAACTGCAGGGAGCATCCGGGTTGGATCGGATAGCTCACATTACATTACCTTGAGCGCTGGTCAGCACCATATCGATATTATTACCGTTGCTCAAGATGGATACAGGGCGTAGCCCCGGTGATCAGTGGGCGTAAGGGGGCAACCGCTCGCCGATGGGCGCTGTCGGCGAGGTGAGACAGGCGGCTGCTCAGGCGGGGGCGAGCCGCCGCCAGCCGCCCACGGTGAAGGACAGCCGTGCCGTGCCGGCCTCGGTGAGCAGCTCGGTCGTGGCCTGCCGGGTGCGCTCCATCGCGTGGGCGAGCCAGCGCTCCTCGCGCGCCGGGGCGAAGGCGAGGTGGGCCCGCAGCCGCACCTGCACCCGCTCGATCGCGCTCAGCCCCGACTCGGTGCGCTCCGGCAGCGGCAGGCCGACGCCGCGCACCGCCTGACCGGCGATCTCGAGGGCGGACTGCAGCTCGCCGAGCCGGACCACGGCGAGCCGGGCGGTGCGACCGGAGAGCGTCGCCTCGACCGAGCGGGGGGTGTCGCCGCTCGGCTCGCCGAGGGCGACCTCGAGCCCGTCGGCATCCGTCGAGACGGCGAGCCGCAGCACCCGCTCGATGAGCCGGAGGTCGCGGGATGCGCCGCCCGCGCCCGGGCGCGGGGAGAGGATGTGGGCACGCAGAGCGAGGACGCCGCCGGAGATCGACATGCTCGGATCGTACCCGTCCCGGACGATCACCGGCTGTTCCCCCCGGTGGGCCGTCGCAGCCGATCAGGGCTCGCGTCCCAGGCGTCCTGTCAGCCGCCCCCCACCCGTCGCTTGCGGAACGGGCACGGCCTCCATAGGAATCCCAGGGGCCCTCCGGCTTCCCCATCATCGGCCCCGAGACGGCGTCCCTACGGTCTTCAACGTCCGCTTCAACCGCGGAAAGCACACCCAAAGGAGAAACAAAGATGGACAAGCGCAAGATCGCCATGGTCGGCGCCGGAGCGGTCACTGCTCTCGGCCTCACCCTCGGCGGCAGCGTCGCGGCGAACGCGAGCTCGAGCAACAACGCGGGCATCCTCTCGACCACCAAGTCGACGGCCTCGAGCACGAGCTACACGGTCACGGCGACCCGGCTGACGGCCGACGCCGACGCCACGATCAAGCTCACCAGCACCACCTCGGAGTCGATCACGAAGTACTACACCACGGTGGACGACGACGGTCGGGTGAGCTACACCTTCACGCCGACCAAGGCCGGCGTCTACACGGTGAAGTTCTACGCGGACGGCGAGACCACGACGAAGACCATCAAGGTGGGCACCGCGTACACCAAGGCGACGGTCGAGGCCAACGACACCTCCGACAAGAAGACCGTCATCGAGGGCACCGCCGTCGCCGGCGCGACCCTGCAGGTCAAGGTCTACGACGAGGACGGCGACCTCAAGGCCATCAAGACCGTGACCGTCGACTCCGACGGCGACTGGACGACGACCTTCAAGCACGCCACCGAGGACGGCACCTACACCGTCAAGGTGCGTTACGTGGCCACCTCGACCCACTACAGCGCGAAGACGTACACCACCACGTTCGATCGCGACTGAGCGGCCTCGGCAGCCTTCTCGGGCAGCACCGCTGAGCTCCCCGGCCTCGTCCGCATCACTGCGGTCGAGGCCGGGGAGCTCGCGCTTTGCCCGCGCGGCCGGGGTGGGTAGCCTGGACGCACCCATGACGGCCTCCGAGCAGCCCATCGCCGAGCAGCCCATCCCCGGGCAGCTCATCCCACTGACGCGCCGCGCTCTTCGCGATCGCGCGGGCGCCCCGGCGCGCCCGATCGCGACGCGTGCCGGGGCGATGTCGGCGCGCGCCGGGGCCGAGGGCATCGGACGGATGCTGCGCCGCCGCCTGTTCTCGGCGGCGGCGCTGCTGGCGGTGCTCGCGCTCGCCGTGGGCACCTCCGTGCCGGCGAGCGCCTTCGTCTCCGGCACCGACGCGACATCGGCATCCGGTTACACGGCGCTCATCGACGGGCAGACGATCGTCGTCGATGACGGCGTGCAGGACGCCCCCGCCGAACGGGCGGAGTTCTCGTCGGAGTCCGCCGTCGAGGTGCAGGCGGCGCAGTCGGCGGCCAGCACGAGCGGCAGCACCTTCACGCCGACGACCGGCTCGGTGCGCTGGCCGTTCCCCTACGCGACGACGCTCAGCGACGGCTTCGGCTATCGCGTCTCGCCCTGCTCGGGCTGCTCGACGTTCCACAAGGGTCTCGACTTCACCCCGGGCGAGGGCGTGCCGACCTACTCGATCGCGGCGGGCGTGGTCGAGTCGGTCATCGTCTCGAACTCGGGGCTCGGCAACGAGGTGATCATCGACCACGTCATCGACGGGCAGCACATCACGAGCGTCTACGGGCACCTGGAGTCGAACTCGAGCCCGCTCAAGGCCGGCGACACCGTCACGGTGGGGCAGCTCGTCGGCAAGGTCGGCTCGACCGGCACCGTCACCGGGCCGAACATGCACCTGGAGATCCACATCGAGGGCGTCGCCGTCGACCCCTACGCCTGGCTGACCGAGAACGCCCGGTAGCCGCCGCGCTCATCGGTTCGAGATCGGTTGTGCCGAGATCGGTTGTGCCGAGATCGGTTGTGCCGAGATCGGTTGTGCAGGAGAAAACGTGCCTCAAGGCCGCAATTTCGCATTGACTTGGCCGATACTCCTGCACAACCGATGAGCTACTCGAGCCAGGCGGTCGCATCCGGCGGCAGCAGCCCGTCCTCGAGCGGCGCGCTCGCCAGCAGCACCGGCCCCGCGGGCAGCGCCACCGGCGCGGCCGAGAGGTTCGCCACGACGGTCACGCCGCCGTTCGCGAAGGCGATCACCCGCTCGTCGAAGCCCGGCAGCCAGTCCACCCCGCCCGTGGCGAGGCCGCGCGCGGCCCGCTCGCGCAGCAGCGTCCGGTACAGCTCGAGCGTCGAGCCCGGCACGCCCTCCTGGGCGTCGCGCGCGAGCGGCGCCCAGCCGTCCGGCTGCGGCAGCCAGCTCGCCCCGGTGTCGTTGAAGCCGTAGGCCGGGGCATCCGCCTGCCAGGGGATCGGCACCCGGCATCCGTCCCGACCGTACTTCTCGCCGCCGGTGCGGAACCAGGTGGGGTCCTGCCGGGCCTCGTCGGGCAGGTCAACGACCTCCGGCAGGCCGAGCTCCTCGCCCTGGTAGAGGTAGGCGCTGCCGGGCAGCGCGAGCATCACGGATGTCGCGGCGCGCGCCCGCCGCAGCCCGAGGGCCTCGTCGGGCAGGCCGGGCGAGCGCGGCCCGATGCCGGTGCCCTGGGGGTTCTCCGCGCCGAGCGCCAGCCGGGAGGCGTGCCGCACCACGTCGTGGTTCGAGAGCACCCAGGTGCTCGGCGCGCCGACCGTGCCGAAGGCGGCGATCGAGTCGTCGATCACGCGGCGCAGCGCGGCGGCATCCCAGGGCGTCTCCAGGTAGCTGAAGTTGAACGCCTGGTGCATCTCGTCTGGGCGCACCCAGAGCGCGAGCTTCGTGAGCGGCTCCACCCAGGCCTCGGCGCACAGCACGCGCTCGCCCCCGTAGCCGGCGAGCACGGCGCGCCAGTCGCGGTAGATCTCGTGCACCCCCTCCTGCGCCCAGTACGGCGAGACCGGCGGCTCGTCGAAGCGCACCTCGAGCTCCTCCTCCAGCGGCACGCCGGGAAGGCCCGCCGCACCGCCGCCCATCGAGCCGCCGTGCTCCGGGGGCGTCCAGTCCGGCAGGCCCGCCGCCTTGACCAGGCCGTGGGCGACATCCACCCGGAAGCCGTCGACGCCGCGGTCGAGCCAGAAGCGCAGGATGTCGCGGAACCGCTCCCGCACCCAGGGGTTTCCCCAGTCGAGGTCCGGCTGCGAGGAGTCGAACAGGTGCAGGTACCAGCTGCCGTCCTCGACCCGCGTCCACGCGGGGCCGCCGAAGACGCTCTCCCAGTTGTTCGGCGGCAGCTCGCCCGCCTCGCCGCGGCCGTCGCGGAACAGGTAGCGGGCCCGCTCCGGGCTGCCGGGTGCGGCGGCGAGGGCCTCGCGGAACCAGGGGTGGTCGATCGAGGAGTGGTTCGGCACCAGGTCGACGATGACGCGCAGGCCGAGGCCGTGGGCGGCGGCGAGCATCGCGTCGAAGTCGGCGAGCGTGCCGAAGCGCGGGTCGACGTCGCAGTAGTCGGCCACGTCGTAGCCGGCGTCGTGCTGGGGGCTGGTGTAGAACGGCGAGAGCCAGATCGCGTCGACGCCCAGCTCGGCGAGGGCCGGCAGCCGGCGGGTGATGCCGGGCAGGTCGCCGATGCCGTCGCCGTTCGCGTCGGCGAAGCTGCGCGGATAGATCTGGTAGATGACAGCGGTGCGCCACCACTCGGCGCCGTCGGGGACCGTGCTCACACGCTCCAGCCTAGGGAGCCCGGTCGCCGGCCCGCGCCCACGCCGAGCGAAACCGCGCCGAAACCGCCCGGCGCTACGCTCGCGGCCATGGCCGAGCTGCTTCCGCACCACGACGGCTCGCCGCTGTACGTCTCGACGGACGCGCCGGAGCTCGGCGAGACGGTGCGGGTGCGCCTGCGGGTGCCGAACGGCTTCGGGCCGGTGCGCAGCATCCACACCCGCTCCAACCCGAACCGCGAGCCGCGCTACACCGTCGCCGCCCCGATCGGCGAGGTCGAGGGCTGGCAGTGGTGGCAGGCCGAGCTCACCGTGGAGAACCCGGTGCACGGCTACCGGTTCCTGATCGAGCTCGCCGACGGCCGGATCGGCTGGCTCAACGCCGCCGGCCTGTCCTGGACCGAGACCCTCGACAGCGAGGACTTCAAGCTCGTCACACATCCGCCGCCGCCGCCCTGGGCGAAGGAGACGGTGCTGTACCAGATCTTCCCGGACCGCTTCGCGCGCTCGGCGGCCGCGGACGGGCGGGAGCCGCCGGCCTGGGCCGAGCCCGCGGCCTGGCACGACGAGGTCGTGCACACCGGCCCCTCCACCGCGCGCCAGTTCTACGGCGGCGACCTCGACGGCATCCGGGAGCACCTCGACCACGTGAGCGCGCTCGGGGCCACCGTCATCTACCTCACCCCGGTGTTCCCTGCGCAGTCGAACCATCGCTACGACGCGCTCTCCTTCGACGCGGTCGACCCGCTGCTCGGCGGCGAGGAGGCGCTCGTGCGCCTGGTGGAGGCCGCGCACCGGGCCGGCCTCGGCGTGATCGGCGACCTCACCTCCAACCACTCCGGCGACGCGCACGAGTGGTTCCGGGCATCCCACCTCAGCCCGGGCGCCCCGGAGAGCGACTTCTACTACTGGCACGACGACGAGCAGCGCTCCTACGAGGCCTGGCTCGGCGTGCCGAGCCTGCCGAAGTTCAACTGGAACTCCGCGGAGCTGCGCCGTCGCTTCATCGAGGGCGCCGACTCGGTCGTCGCGAAGTGGCTGCGGCCGCCATACCGGCTGGACGGCTGGCGCATCGACGTCGCCAACATGACCGGCCGCTACCTCGACGAGGACCTCAACGAGAGCGTGCGCCGCACCATCCGGCGCACGATGATCGAGGTGAACCCCGACACGATCCTGCTCGGCGAGTCCACCAACGACGCCACCGCCGACTTCCAGGGCGACGCCTGGCACGGTGCGATGACCTACGCGAACTTCACCCGGCCGGTGTGGAGCTGGCTGTGCCGGCCGAGCGCGCCGGCCGTCGGCGGGCTGGGGATGCCGCTCGGCGTCATCCCGCCGCTGAGCGCCGAGCAGTTCCTCGAGGCGCACCGACGCTTCACCGCACCGGTGCCCTGGCGGGTGCGGCTGCAGCTGATGAACGCGCTCGACACCCACGACACCCCGCGGTTTCGTACCCACGCGCTGCCGGGCGTCGTGCCGGTCGCGCTGGGGCTGTCGGTGACGCTGCCCGGCATCCCGGTCGTGTTCGCCGGCGACGAGTTCGCGCTCCTCGGCGAGGACGGCGAGCACTCCCGCACGCCGATCCCCTGGGCGGCCCTGGACGACCCCGACTCGGAGGCCTCGGCGGCGTTCGCGCTGTACCGCTCGCTCATCGGGCTGCGGCGCGAGCATCCGGCGCTCAGCGGTGGCGGGATGCGCTGGCTGCACGCCGGCGACGAACTTCTCGCCTTCGTGCGCGAGACGGATGCCGAGAGCGTGCTCGTCGTCGCGGCCCGCAGCGGTTTCGCGCTGACGCTGCCGCCGCACGCGGTGGCGGGGGAGCCGGTGCCGCTCGTCGGCGAGGCGGTGGCGGCGCGCGGCCCGGCCGGCCTCGAGATCGCCGGCCCCGGGCCGTCGTTCAGCGCCTGGCGGCTGCCCGGGGTGACGCCGCCGGCGGCGCGCTGAGCGCGCGCTCGACGAACTCCGCCCACCGGTCCCGCTGCGCCGTCGGAAGGCTCGCCCAGTCGCGGAACGGGGCCGAGCGTCCCGGGGCGAACAGGGTTGCGCCCGGCACGGCGAGCGCCTGCTCGATGACCGGGGTGCCGCGCCCGAGGCGGATGCCGAGGCCGTCCGCGTCGAGGCAGGCGATCATCCGGCCGCCGTCACGGAGGGTCCGGCGCCCCATCATCATCCCGACGTCGAGACGGCCCGCGAAATGGGCGGCGACCGCGTCGAAGGCGGCGCTCGCCGCCTCGGTCTCGAAGCGTCCCATGCACGCACGGTAGCCCAGCGGCCGGATGCTACAGTGCTCTGGTGCCAAAACGGGCTCGGACCCGTTGCGCTCGCCCCCTTAGCTCATTGGTAGAGCACTTCCTTGGTAAGGAAGAGGCAGTGGGTCCGATTCCCACAGGGGGCTCTCGCCTCCAGCACCGGGAGGCGCCCGGCGGGGTAGCTCAGGTGGTTAGAGCACACGGCTCATAATCGTGGTGTCGCGGGTTCGAGTCCCGCCCTCGCTACAGTCCGATCCGTGCCCGCCGCCGGTGTGCCCGCCCCGGTGCCCGTGGCCGGCGCGGGCGCTCACACGTCGATGTGCCGGCTCTCTGCGCCGTCCTCGTCGACGACGATCGTGGCGAGCTGCCCGCGGCCGGGCGGCAGCAGGCGGCCGACCAGGCGGCCCGAGCGGACGGCGCGCAGCTCGGCGACGATCGCCCCCACCACGCGCTCACGATCGGAGGCCGAGGCGATGGAGCCGGCGCTGTCGTCGAGCAGCGTCACCTCGACGCCGCGTCGGCGCGCCTCCTCGGCCGCGGCGCTCAGCTCGGAGGACACGAGCACGGTGGCCCGCAGCTGGTCGCGGATGGCGGCCTCGAGGCGCATCCAGGTCTCGCGCTCGGCCGCGGTGTAGGGGCGCTCGTCGATGATGCGCTCGAGGGCGGGTCGGGCGATCGCGTCGAGACGGGCGGCCTGCTGCATCCGCTCCTCGGCGGCGGCGCGGGTCGCGGACTCCGTGGCGGTGATCATCGCCTGCTCGAGGTGCAGCTCGGCGATCCGCCTGCTGGTGTGCCGCAGCCCGATCGCGAACAGGGTGCCGACGAGCAGCGTGCCGCCCTGGTTCGGCACGAGGGCGAGCAGGTAGGTCTCGCCGCCGCCCGCGGTGAGCGTCCAGAGCAGGGTGATGCCGGTCACGATCGCGAAGCCGCACCAGGCGAGCGCGATCCTGCCCCACATGCCGAGGAACAGCAGCACGAACGTGACGGCGCCGAGGTGCCAGCTGGCATATCCGGCCACCGGCTCGACCGGCATGTTCCAGGTGGCCACCGCTGTCGCGGCGCTCGTCGCGGCGACGACCGCGAGGGCGTTCGGCGTCGGCAGCCGGTCATCGGGGACGAGGGTGACGAGCACGGCGCCGAGCGACACGAGCCAGAAGGCCGCGAAGACCGGCCACGGCGCTTGCACGGCACCGAGGTTCGCCGTGGCGAGCACGAGCTCGGCGCCGAGGAAGCAGACGAGCAGCACCCGCCCGCCGGAGCTCGTGATGCGCAGGATCGCCGCGGCGGCGCCATCGGGGCCGCCACGACCCGGGCGGTCGGCAGCCGGGCGGTCGGGGGCCGGGCGGCCACGGCCGCCGCGCTCAGCGCTGTCCATCGGGATCCCAGTGCAGCCGCACGACGGTGCCCGCCCCCGGCAGTGACTCGATCGTCGCCGCGCCGCCGGGCACGAGCGACATCCGGTGCCGGACGCTGTACCGCAGCCCGAAGCGATCGGGCGGCACCGCCTCGGGGTCGAAGCCCGGGCCATCGTCGCGCACCTCCACCTCGATGTGCCCCGCGGTCACCCGCAGCGTGATCGTGCGCTCCGCCTCGGCGGGCGCGTGCCGCAGGCTGTTGCGCAGCGCCTCCGCGGTCGCCTCGGCGAGGGTGCGCGCCACGACGCTCGGCAGCGACACGGGCGCGAGCGCGGGCGCCGCGACCGTCACCTCCGGTGCGAGCGCCGCCGCCGTGTCGCGCAGCAGCGACAGCAGCGCCTCGCTGTCGACGAGCAGGCCCTCGGAGCCGTCCGAGCGTCCGAGCTCGTCGACGCGGGCGAGGGCCCGGGCGGCGTGACGGCGCACGAGGGGCGCCGTGGCATCCGTCGAGCGCGCCGCCGCGAGCAGCGTCGAGAGCACGTCGTCATGGGTGAGCGCGGCGACCTGCGCCCGTTGGAGGTCCTGGGCCTGCGCGGCGGCGGCGATCGCCGCATCCTGCACGGTGGCGCGCGCGGCGTCGTCGCGCTGGCGACCCGCGCGCAGCGTCACGAAGACGATCACCACGAAGACCGAGATCGTCGTGGCGTTGAACAGCGTGTTCTGCAGCGCCGCGGCGAGGGAGCCAGCGCCGCCGGCGAGGTAGCGCATCCAGCCCACGGAGAGCCAGAGCCCCGCCAGCGACAGCCAGCTGGCGGTCTCGGTGAGCACCACGGCGATGCACAGCGACGGCATCGGCAGCAGGTTGATGACCCAGGGCTGTGTGCCGTCCGGGATGCGCTCCGACTGCATGGCGAACGGCCAGCTGAGCACCACGGCGGCGTACAGCAGCACGTAGCCGAGGCCGATGCCGCGCAGCAGCCCGAGCGGCGCCCAGAAGGCGAGGGCGAGCAGCAGCGCCGGGCCGAGCGTGAGAGCGAGCGTCGAGCCGAGGGCGTAGCCCGCGGGCAAGAGCGTCCACTGCCGGGCGATGACGGGCGCCGAGAGCACCGAGAAGGCGAGGCCGGTTCCGGCGGCGCCGGCGACGAGGACGCGCGTCATCCGGGCCACCGCGGTCCCGGCGGCGGGCTCGGCGACGGTGAGCATCAGCCCTCGGACATGAGGCCGTCCTCGACGGCCCGGCGGTGCAGGTCCACCTTGGTGTAGGCCGGCCGGCCGACGTTGGCGTACTTGACCCGGATGCGGCTGATGTAGTTGGAGACGGTGTCTCGGGACAGGCCGGTCTTGGAGGCGACGGCCTGGGCCTTCTCGCCCGAGGCGTACAGGGCGAGGATCTGCCGTTCGCGGGTGCTGAGTCGCGCGTCGGCGAAGTCCGTGTCGGCGTCGAGCGCGGCCGCCCAGTCGGTGGTCGCGACCGTCTCGCCGGAGCCCGCGCGCAGCAGCGCCTCGACGATCTCCGATGCCGGCGCCGCCTTGCGGATGACGCCGAGCACCCCCGCGCGCGCCGCGGAACGCACCAGGCGCGGATCGTCCCCGCCGGTGAGCACGAGCGCGTCGAGGCCGTGATCGCGGATGGCGGCGACGTTCTCGCCCGGCGTCGAACCGTCGCTGAGCCGCAGGTCCAGCACGACGAGCTGCGGCCGGGCGTCGAGGGCGAACAGCTCGGAGACGGTCGAGGTCGAGGCGACCACCCGCACGGAGGGATGCGCCGCGAGCAGCTCGGCGATGCCGACGCGCACGATCTCGTGGTCGTCGACGAGCGCCACGCGCAGCGGCGCGGCGTCGATGCTGTCGGCTGTGCCCATGGTCCCCCCGAACCTGGCGGACGTGCGGTGCGGATGCCTGTCACGATACTGCGAATCCGGATGCCCCCCGTTCGAGTGCCACCGAAAGAGCCTCTTTCCCCCGGTGCCCGCGGGTGCGACGGTGATCGCGTGCGGGAGTCCCGGGAGCACCGGGTCGGACAGGGGAATCACTGTGATCGTCTCGGTATCGCTCGGTGTGGAGCTCGATCTCATGCCCGGATGGCGGGAACTGCCACCGGCGCCCGTGCTCGTCGGCTCCGAGTGGGCCTTCGAGTGGGTGGAGGAGTCGAACGCCCCCGCGCATCGGCGCGCGGCGCTCGTGACCACCCTGACCACCGTCGCCCGCTTCGCCTCGGCGCCCGCGAGAGCCGATCGCGTCTGGCTGCTCGTCTCCGACCCCGCCGACGCCTCGAGCGTGCTCGGGCTCGCGAGCCTCAGCGTGCAGCGCACCGCCGAGGCCGCGAACGATGCCGAGGGCTGCGCCGAGGCGGGCATCGACCTGCCGCACGCGCTGCTCTGGGGTGCCCGCTCGGAGCTCACGGTGCTCGCCGGCCACCCGGCCGAGATCCGGCACGAGTTCGCGCTGCTCGAGCGGCCCGGCGGTCCCGCGCTGACCGAGCACTACGTCGGCACCGTGTATCCGCACGCGGCGGTCGCGGCCGTGCGGCTCGAGATCAGCGCCGGCGGCCTCGCCGCGTTCGGCGACGTCGTGGCACTCGGCGACGCGGTGCTCAACGGGCTGCGCTTCGTCTCGCCGGCCGAGTGAGGCGCGCCGGTGCGACACGCCGAACCACTACATCTTGGGGAATGACACCGCTGTGATTCCCGTTATATAGTGGAGCACCCGCTCAGACGATTCGATCGTCCGAGCGGGACCCCACCATCACAGCGAGAGGAGTTGCCATGGAGAACGAGGACACCGTCGGCGGCTACGCAGTTCCCGTCGACCCGATGGACCTCCTGCAGTGCGACAGCTGCCAGTAGGCGCTCAGCACTCCTGAGACCACCGTAAGGCCCCGGCCCGCGACAGCGCGGGCCGGGGCCTTACGCATCCGCGGGCGCGCCGCGGCGACACTCTCGGGCAGACTGGAGCGGTGCCAGTGAACCCCGACCTCGTGGGTCGCTCGTTCCCGCCCGCCGCGCCCTATCTCGTGGGTCGCGAGAAGGTGCGGGAGTTCGCGCGAGCGGTCTTCGCCACCCATCCGACGAGCCTCGACCCCGAGGCGGCGCGCGCCGCCGGCTATCCGGACCTCGTCGCCCCGCCGACGTTCCCGGTCGTCGTCCAGGAGCACACGCTCCAGCAGCTGCTGGCCGAGCCGGACGCCGGCATCGACTTCAGCCGTGTCGTGCACGGCGAGCAGCGCTTCGTCTACACCCGGCCGGTCGTCGCGGGCGACGAGCTCACCGCGACCCTGGCGGTCACGAGCGTCAAGAGCCTCGGCGGCAACGACATGGTGACGGCCGAGTCGACGATGTCGGATGCCGAGGGCCGGCACGTCGTCACCGCGATCTCGACGCTCGTGGTGCGGGGCGGGTGATGGCCGCCCCCGAGCTCGGCGCCGTGGTCGCCGAGAGGACGTACCGGCTCTCCCGGGACGCGCTCGTGCGCTACGCGGGGGCGAGCGGGGACTTCAACCCCATCCACTACCGGGACGATGTCGCGGCATCCGTCGGGCTGCCGGGAGTGCTCGCCCACGGCATGCTCACGATGGGCCTCGCCGTGCAGCCGGTCCTCGACTGGGCCGGGGGCCCGGCCCGGGTGCTCGACTACCAGGTGCGCTTCACCCGCCCGGTGGTCGTCGACCCGCAGGCCGGCGCGACCGTGACCGTCGTCGCCAGGGTCGGCGCGCTCGAGGAGACGGTCGCGCGCATCGACCTCACCGTGACGGTCGACGGGCAGACGGTGCTCGGCAAGGCGCAGGCGCGCGTGAGCCTCGCGTGACCGACTTCGCCGAGCTGACAACGCTGCGCGTCGGCGGCCCGGCGGGCGAGCTGATCACGCTCGACGACCCGGCGACGGTCGTCGCGGACGTCCGCGAGGCGTGGGCTCGGGCCGCGGACTGGCTCGTGCTCGGCGGCGGCTCCAACCTGCTCGTCGCCGACGAGGGTTTCGACGGCACCGTGCTGCGGATGCGCACCCGCGGGATCGAGGTGGCCCCGCGGGCGGGCGGGGATGGCCGGGTGCGGCTGCGGGCCCAGGCCGGCGAGGACTGGGACGCCCTGGTGCGCTTCGCCGTCGAGCGCGGGCTCGGCGGCATCGAGGCCATGAGCGGCGTGCCCGGCTCGGTGGGCGCGGCACCGGTGCAGAACATCGGCGCCTACGGCCAGGAGCTCTCCGACACCCTCGTCGCCGTCGAGCTCGTCGACGGCGACACCGGCGAGCGGCTGCGCGTCGAGGCGGCCGAGCTCGCGCTCGGCTACCGCACCTCGGCGATCAAGCAGGGCCGCTCCGCCGTCGTCACGGCGATCGAGCTCGCCCTCGTCGCCGATCCGCTCGGGGCCCCGGTGCGCTATGTGCAGCTCGCCGCCGCGCTCGGCGTCGGCCTCGGCGACCGGGTGCCGGTCGCGGCGGTGCGCGAGGCGGTGCTCCGGCTGCGCTCGGCCAAGGGCATGCTGCTGGATGCCGGCGACCCGGACTCGGTGAGCGCCGGCTCCTTCTTCACCAACCCGGTCGTGAGCGCGTCCTTCGCCGGCGGGCTGCCGCCGGACGTCCCCCGCTTCCCGCTCGCCGCGGATGCCGCGGACGCCGTCGTGCCGCTGGGCGCCCCGCCCGCCCCGCCGCCCGCGCCCGCCGGGGACGCCGTGAAGCTCTCGGCGGCGTGGCTCATCGAGCGCGCCGGCATCCCGCGCGGCTTCGCGCTGCCCGGCTCGCGCGCGGGGGTCTCGACGAAGCACAGCCTCGCGCTCGTCAACCGGGGCGGCGCCCGGGCCGCCGAGCTCGCCGAGCTCGCCCGCTACATCCAGACCCGGGTGCTCAGCGAGTTCGGCGTCGCCCTGCAGCCCGAGCCGCTGCTCGTGGGCGTCGTCCTCTGAGGGGATGCCGTCCGGCCGTGAGACCCGCCGAGCGGCGGGACTCCGCGCTATCCGAACAGGCGCTGCAGCCGCTCGATGCCCTCGAGCAGCTCCTCGTCGCCCAGGGCGTAGGAGAGCCG
Source organism: Microbacteriaceae bacterium (assembly GCA_047605685.1). GTDB lineage: Bacteria > Actinomycetota > Actinomycetes > Actinomycetales > Microbacteriaceae > JAUASV01. The sequence goes on along the minus strand of JASGFF010000007.1, from coordinate 15,667 downwards.
CAGATAGCCGGAGGGGCCGAACGCCTCACCCGGCACCACCGCCACCTCGGCGCGCTCGAGCACCAGGTCGGCCAGCTCCAGGGTCGTCGTCGGCGTGCGACCACCCCATTCGCGGCCGAGCAGCCCCCGGACGTCCGGGTAGACGTAGAAGGCGCCCTCGGGGGTCGGGCAGACGACGCCATCGATCGCGGACAGCCCGTCGACGATGAGCCGCCGTCGCCGGTCGAAGGCGAGACGCATCTGCTCGGCGGCGTCCTGCGGCCCGGTGAGGGCGGCGACGGCGGCGCGCTGCGAGACGTTCGCGACATTGGACGACAGGTGCGACTGCAGGTTCGCCGCGCCGGCGATGGCATCGGCCGGGCCGACCATCCAGCCGACGCGCCATCCGGTCATCGCGTAGGTCTTGGCGACGCCGTTGACCAGGATCGTCTGATCGGCGAGGCCGGGCACCGCCTCGACGATCGAGAGAGCGCGCACACCGTCGTAGCACAGGTTCTGGTAGATCTCGTCGGTGACCACCCAGATGCCGTGCTCGAGGGCCCAGGCGCCGATCGCGCGGGTCTGCTCGGGCGAGTACACGGCACCGGTCGGGTTGGACGGCGAGACGAACACGAGCAGCTTGGTGCGCTCGGTGCGCGCGGCCTCCAACTGCTCCACCGTGACCCGGTAGTGCTGCTCGGCACCGGCGAACACCTCGACGGGCACGCCGCCGGCGAGCCTGATCGCCTCCGGGTAGGTGGTCCAGTAGGGCGCGGGCAGCAGCGCCTCGTCGCCGTCGTCGAGCAGCGTCTGGAACGCCTGGTAGACGGCCTGCTTGCCGCCGTTCGTGACGATCACCTGGGATGCCGTGACCTCGAGCCCGGAGTCGCGCAGCGTCTTCGCCGCGATCGCCTCGCGCAGCTCGGGCAGGCCCGCGGCGGGCGTGTACCTGTGGTTGCGCGGGTCGAGCACCGCGGCCGCGGCCGCCTGCACGACGTGCGCCGGCGTCGCGAAGTCCGGCTCCCCGGCCGCGTAGGAGATCACCGGCCGTCCGGCGGCCTTGAGGGCCTTGGCCTTCGCGTCGACCTTGAGCGTGGCGGACTCGGCGATGGCGGAGATGCGGGCGGAGATGCGGCTGTGCGCTGACACGGCCTACAGCGTAGCGAGCGGGGGCCGGAGAGCGATGCCGTACACTGGTGCGACGTGGCGGGGAGCGCCAAGCTTCGTCGTGCCCGTTTTCGGGTGTGACGGGGTGCGCCCTGTCATCCGAGGAGGACCGTCCGAGCGGTCCGCCGAGGGCGGTAGCTCAATTGGCAGAGCAGCGGTCTCCAAAACCGCAGGTTGCAGGTTCGATTCCTGTCCGCCCTGCTGGTGCCTCGCGCGTCGCGCGGGGCCTGGACCCGAACGACGAACGGTCGGAAGGTAACTAAAGGTGGCACGGAAGATCATCGACGAGCCCAGCGAGGACGTCGTCGCCAAGGCGCGCAGGGAGCGCGCCGAGAAGCGCAACCCTTTCGCTCGCATCGTGCTGTTCATCCGACAGGTCATCGGCGAGCTCAAGAAGGTCGTCACGCCGACCCGGCGCGAGCTCGCGAGCTACACGGTCGTCGTGCTCGTCTTCGTCATCGTCATGATGGCCATCGTGGGCGCGCTCGACTGGCTGTTCTCGCTCGCGGTGAACGTCGTCTTCGGCACGAGCAGTTAGGTCGCGCCCGTCGCGACCCGGATCGGCGCCGTCCGGTCCCGAGAGTAGGAAATGGGATCCCGTGGCTGAGAACCACCAGAATGACATCGACCTCGCCACCGCGGCCGAGCAGTCCTCCGAGGACGACGAGGCCCAGGAGGGCGACGTGCTCGCCGCCGAGGAGCGCAGCGTCGACGCGGCCGAGCACCGGGCGCTGCACGTCGAGGGCGATGACGTGCAGAGCACCGGCGACCTGGAGGAGCTGCTCGACGCGCTCGACGCGGCGGTCGACCCCGAGGCGGACGCCGTCGTGGACGACGCCCTCGGCACCGACCCGGCGGAGGAGGCCGTCGCGGTCGACCCCTACGAGGAGTTCAAGCTCGAGCTGCGCGCGAAGCCGGGCAAGTGGTACGTCATCCACTCCTACGCCGGCTTCGAGAAGCGTGTGAAGTCGAACATCGAGAACCGTCGGGTCTCGATGTCGATGGAGGACTACATCTTCGAGGTGCAGGTCCCCATGGAGGACGTCGTCGAGATCAAGAACGGCCAGCGCAAGCTCGTCACCCGGGTGCGCATCCCGGGCTACGTGCTCGTGCGCATGGACCTCAACGAGGACAGCTGGTCGGTCATCCGGCACACGCCCGGCGTCACCGGCTTCGTCGGCAACTCGCACAACCCCACGCCGCTGCGCTTCGAGGAGGCGTTCAGCATGCTGAAGTCCCTCGTGCAGGTGGTCGAGACGCCCGCGGCGAAGGGCGGCGCGGGCGCGGCCAAGGGCAAGGCCGTCAGCCGCTCGATCCCGGCCGAGGTGGACTTCGAGATCGGCGAGACGATAACGATCAAGGAGGGCTCGTTCGCGGGTCTGCCCGGCACGATCAGCGAGATCAAGCCGGAGAGCGGCAAGCTCACGGTGCTTGTCTCGCTGTTCGAGCGCGAGACCCCGGTCGAGCTCTCCTTCGACCAGGTCACCAAGCTCTGAGCGGCTCCGCTCGCGGCGATCACCCCGATCGCGTACGCTAGAGCGGTTGCCCGGGCGTGTCCACGACCGGGGCAGCCTCGACGCGATCCGCGTCATCACCGCATCCGGGATCCGCCCGGCCTGTGGGAGCGCGCCATCCGGCGCACGAAACGTAAGGAAGAAGCATGGCACCGAAGAAGAAGGTGACGGGGCTCATCAAGCTCCAGATCCAGGCCGGCGCCGCGAACCCCGCGCCGCCGATCGGCCCGGCGCTGGGCCAGCACGGCGTCAACATCATGGAGTTCTGCAAGGCGTACAACGCGGCGACCGAGTCGCAGCGCGGCAACGTCATCCCGGTGGAGATCACCGTCTACGAGGACCGTTCGTTCACGTTCGTCCTGAAGACCCCGCCGGCCGCCGAGCTGATCAAGAAGGCAGCGGGCGTCGCCAAGGGCTCCGCGACGCCGCACACCGTCAAGGTCGCGAAGCTCACCAGGGAGCAGGTCCGTGCGATCGCCGAGCAGAAGCTCGTCGACCTCAACGCGAACGACCTCGAGGGCGCGGAGAAGATCATCGCCGGCACCGCCCGGTCGATGGGGATCACGGTGGAGGCGTAATCATGGCAGCCAAGTCCAAGTCATACCGGGCCGCCGCCGAGAAGATCGAGGCGGGCCGGTTCTACAGCACGACCGAGGCCGTCGGCCTGGCGAAGGCCACCGGCTCGGCGAGGTTCGACTCGACCGTCGAGGTCGCGCTCAAGCTCGGCGTCGACCCCCGCAAGGCCGACCAGATGGTGCGCGGCACCGTCATCCTGCCCCACGGCACCGGCAAGACCGCTCGCGTGATCGTGTTCGCCACCGGTGCGGCCGCCGAGGCGGCGATCGCCGCGGGTGCCGACGAGGTCGGCGGCGCCGAACTCATCGAGAAGGTGGCGGGCGGCTACACCGCCTTCGACGCGGCCGTCGCCACGCCCGAGCTGATGGGCCAGGTGGGTCGCCTCGGCAAGGTGCTCGGCCCGCGCGGCCTCATGCCCAACCCGAAGACCGGCACCGTGACCCCGAACCCCGCGAAGGCGGTCGAGGAGATCAAGGGCGGCAAGATCGAGTTCCGCGCCGACAAGCACGCGAACGTGCACTTCGTCGCCGGCAAGGCCTCGTTCTCGCAGGAGCAGCTGAGCGAGAACCTCAAGGCCGCCATCGACGAGATCGTCCGCGCCAAGCCGGCGAGCTCGAAGGGCCGTTACATCACCAAGGCGACGGTGTCGACGACGTTCGGCCCGGGCATCCCGGTGGATGTCGCGAGCCTGGCGTAGCCCGGCCCGATCACGACCTCAGACGACACGAGGGCCCCGCGCGACAGCGCGGGGCCCTCGTGCATCGCGGACCGAGGGCGGCGCATCCGCTCAGCCTGCATCGCTCGGCCGTCGCAGACAGCTCAGCCGTCGCAGACCTTGAGGACGATCTTGCCGCGGGTGTGACCGCCCTCCACGGCCTCGTGCGCCGCCGCGGCCTGGTCGAGGTCGAAGACCCGGTCGACGTAGACGCGCACGTCGCCGGACTGCAGCAGTCGTGAGACGATCGCGAGGGTCGACCCGTCCGGGGTGAACTTGAACGAGGTGGCGCGCACCCCCGCCGCCGCGGCATCCGCGACGAGCGTCGGCCAACTGCCGCTCGGCGCGTTGACGATGAGGCCGCCCGGCCGCAGCACGCCGAGCGAGCGGGTGCCGGTGTCGGCGATCACGTTGCCGACGAGGTCGATGACGACGTCGACGTTCGACACGACCTCCTCGAAGCGCTCGAGCGTGTGGTCGATCACCTCGTCGGCGCCGAGCTCGCGCAGCCAGCCGACGTTGCGCGTCGAGCCCGTGGCCGTCACCCGGGCGCCGAAGAAGTGGGCGAACTGCACGGCGAAGTGCCCGACGCCGCCGGCGCCGGCGTGCACGAGCATCCGCTGCCCCTCGTGCGCCTTGGCGACGTCGACCACCATGCCCCAGGCGGTGAGCGCCGCGAGCGGCACCCCGGCGGCCTCGACGTGCGAGAGCTCGGCCGGCTTGCGCGCCAGGTTGAGGGCCGACGCCGTCACGTACTCCGCGTAGCTGCCGGCGGAGCGCGGCACCGGCGTGATGCCGTACACCTCGTCACCGGGCCTGATCGGATGCGCCTCGTAGGGCGACTCCACGACGATGCCGCTGAACTCGTTGCCGAGCACCGCCGGCAGGGCGAGCTCGGCGAACACCCCGCGACCGGCCCGGGTCTTGGCGTCGATCGGGTTGACGCCCGCGGCGACGACCTTGATCAGGAACTCGGAGTTGACCCTCGCCGGGATCGCGCGCTCGACGACCGTCAGGGCCTCCGGTCCGCCCGCACCCTCGATGACGACGGCCCGCATGGTGCTCATCTGCAGCCCTTCCCTGGTCGGTGACCAGTCAAGGAAACCAATGAGTCACCGCTGTTACGACGATGTCACCCCGAGGGAAAATTCATGGGTCCGATGGAAAACTCATAGGATCCGGGGCGTTCCGGGCTCCCGGCACGCCCCCGCGCGCGAGCGCTCAGCCCGCCACCGGGGCGCGCAGCCGCTCGAGCACCAGCCGGGCCAGGCCCACGAGCGCGTGGATCTCGTTCTCGTCGCGGTCCACCCAGCGCACCCGCGGCTCCGGCCCGATCGGCACGAAATCGCGGTGCTGCTCCCAGACCACGAGCGTGCGCTCGGCGCCCAGCACGTACTGCTGCCACCAGACCTGCCGCAGATAGTGGCGGGGGATCGAGCGCCAGGCCGAGGACGTGGTCTTGATCTCGGCGAGCACGAGCCGGCCGTCGAGCTCGCCGACGCCGTCGGGGGTGGCGAGGTGCCGCCGCTCGCCGTCCGCGTGGAACAGCAGATCGTTCCCGCCGATGCCGTGCTCGCGCAGCACCCAGCGGGCGATCTCGGGCTCGCGGCTGCGACCGTGGGCGGTGAAGCCGTTGCCGGCGAAGCCGGTGCCGAGCACCTTGTCGCGGGCCACCCGGTGCGCCGCCTGCGGGCTGGACAGGCGCGCCGCATCCGTCGCCGTCACGCCGTGGGCGCGCTCGCGCAGCCAGGCGACCCGATCGGCCGCGGATGCCACGACGCGCTCCGTGTGCGGTCGGGGAAGGGGCATGCACCCATTGTGCTGTCGGCCGCCGTCGGTGCCGGCGCACGCCGCGGCGTCATCCCGCGGCGGTCATCGCGCCGCCCGGCGACCGGTCCCCACAGTGTCCCCCAACATTCAGCACAGCTTGTTCTTAGGAAGCTCTCAATACTGGGAGGAGTGACCGATCAGAGTCCCGTCCGACAGCCACAGGCCCCCATCACTCGAGCGGACGGCAGCCCGATCCGTGCCCTCGTCGTCGACGACGAGGACTCGCTCACCGACCTGCTCTCGATGGCGCTGCGCTACGAGGGCTGGGAGGTGCGCGTCGCCGCCGACGGGCAGAAGGCGCTCACCACCGCGCGCGAGTTCCGGCCGGACATCATCGTGCTCGACGTCATGCTCCCCGACATCGACGGCTTCCAGGTGCTCACCCGGCTGCGCAACGACGGGATGCAGACCCCGATCCTGTTCCTCACGGCCAAGGACGCGCTGGACGACCGCATCGCGGGTCTCACCGTCGGCGGCGACGACTACGTCACCAAGCCGTTCAGCCTCGAGGAGCTCGTCGCGCGCCTGCGCGCCCTCATCCGCCGCTCGACGCTCACCTCGGGGGGCGACGAGGACTCCTTCATCACGGTCGGCGACCTCACCCTCGACGAGGACACCTACGAGGTGCATCGCGCCGGCCAGCTCGTCGAGCTCACCGCGACCGAGTTCGAGCTGCTGCGCTACCTGATGCGCAACCCCCGGCGGGTGCTCAGCCGCAACCAGATCCTCGACCGGGTCTGGAGCTACGACTTCGGCGGCACCTCGAGCGTCGTCGAGATCTACATCTCCTACCTGCGCAAGAAGATCGACCGCATCGGGCCGCCGATGATCCACACCGTGCGCGGCGTGGGCTACGTGCTCAAGCCCGCGACATGAGAGCGCGCGCGCGGGCGCCGTGGACGCTGCGGCGGCGACTCGTGCTCGGCACCGTCTCGATCTTCGCCCTGCTGAGCGTGGTCGTCGGCGTCGTGAGCGCCTTCGCGGTGAACGCCGCGCTGATGGCGAAGCTCGACCAGCAGCTCACCGACGCGGTGCAGCAGGTGCAGGTGTTCACCGGCGACCGGGCGGAGCCCTCGGACGAGGCCACGGCCGCCCCGACCGACACGGCGACGTCCGGCGCCGAGGACGACTCCTCCGCCGGGGACCAGGCCGGTGACTCGACTGGCGACGCCGCCTCGGACGACAGCACCACGGGCGACAGCACCACGGGCGACAGCACCGAGCCGGCCCAGCAGCCGGGCAGCGATCGCGGCTTCCTGGGCGCCGGCCTCGGCCCGGGCGCGGTCAGCGCCACGATCGTCGACGGCGAGGTGAGCGGCTCCATCGCGAGCCAGTCGCTCGAGAACCCGGGCAGCGACCGCGACCCGCAGCTGTCCACCGAGGCGCTCACCGAAGCAGAGGCCGAGGCCCTCGCCGATGTGGCGGTCACCGGCCGCCCGGTCACCATCGTGCTCGACGACCTGGGCGCCTACCGGGTCGTCGCCGTCGAGGGCACCGACCGCACGATCATCCTCGGCCTGCCGCTGAGCGAGGTCACCACCACGGTCACCCAGGTCGTCGTCGTCATCGCGGCTGTCGTCGGCCTCGGCGTCGCCATCGCCGTGATCGCCGGCCTGCTCGTCATCCGCACCGCCCTCAAGCCGCTCGGCCGTGTCACCGAGACCGCCTCGCGCGTCTCGGAGCTGCCGCTCGAGCGCGGCGGCGTGGCGCTCGAGACCCGGGTGCCCGAGACCGAGGCCGATCCGCGCACCGAGGTCGGCCGGGTGGGCGCCGCGCTCAACCGGATGCTCGGCCACATCGCCGGCGCGCTCGCGCTGCGCGACGCGAGCGAGGCCAAGCTGCGCACATTCGTCGCGGATGCCAGCCACGAGCTGCGCACGCCGCTGGCCTCGATCCGCGGCTACGCCGAGCTGACCCGGCGCGGCCGGCACCAGCTGCCGGACGACGTGGTGCACGCGCTCGGGCGCATCGAGTCGGAGAGCGTGCGGATGACGAGCCTCGTCGAGGACCTGCTGCTGCTCGCCCGGCTGGACGACGGCCGCGAGCTCGAACGGCTGCCGATCGAGCTCGCCGGCCTGCTCGCGGACGCCGTGAGCGACGCGCACGCCGCGAGCCAGGACCACGACTGGGTGCTCGACGTCCCCGACCGGCCGGTGCTCGTGCCCGGGGATGCCCCGCGGCTGCACCAGGTCGTCGTGAACCTGCTCGCGAACGCGCGCGTGCACACCCCGGCGGGCACCCGCGTGGTCTGCGCGCTCGCGGTCGAGGGCGACCGGGCTGTCGTCACGGTGACCGACAGCGGCCCCGGCATCGACCCGGCGGTGCTGCCGACGATCTTCGAGCGATTCGCCCGCGGCGACAGCTCGCGCGCCCGGGCCACCGGCAGCACCGGCCTGGGCCTCGCGATCGTGCACGCGGTCGTCACGGCGCACGACGGCGAGGTCTCGGTGGCGAGCGAGCCGGGCCGCACGGTCTTCTCGGTGCGGCTGCCGCTCGCGCCCGAGTGAACCGGCCCGGCCCCACGCCCGCCGTCCCACGCCCGCCCCGCGCGAGGCGTGATTTGCGGCATCCGCCCCGGAGCGCCTAGGCTGGGCGAGGCCCCAGACCGCCGGTCATCGGCGTGCCCGCGCGAGCGGACGCGCCGATCGAAGAGTCCCGAGAGGGACGACCTGCGCAGGCGAACTGAACTTCCGGATGCCCCGGCATCCGCCCCGGAGCTCCGTGCGCGTGCGCACGGAGCTTTTTCGTCGCCACGAGGGAGCGCCGGTCGGGCCGACGAATCCCAGAAGGAGTGCCATGGCGAACAAGGAAGCATCGGTCGCCGAGCTCACGGACAGGTTCCGCGACTCGAACGCCGTCCTGCTCACCGAGTACCGCGGTCTCACGGTCAAGCAGCTCAAGGAGCTGCGCACCTCGATCCGTGCGGACGCGACCTACGCCGTGGTGAAGAACACGCTCACGAAGATCGCCGCGAACAGCGCGGGGATCACGGCCTTCGACGACGAGCTCGCGGGCCCGTCGGCGATCGCCTTCGTGCACGGCGACACCGTCGCCGTCGCGAAGGCGCTGCGTGACTTCGCCAAGGCGAACCCCCTCCTCGTGGTGAAGAGCGGATACCTCGACGGGAACGCCCTCACCCAGGCGGAGGTCACCAAGCTCGCCGACCTCGAGAGCCGTGAGGTGCTGCTGGCCAAGCTGGCCGGCGCCTTCAAGGCATCGCTGTACGGCGCGGCATATGTGTTCAACGCGCCGCTCGCGCAGGCCGCTCGCACGGTCGACGCGCTGCGCGACAAGCAGGAGTCCGCGGCGTAACCGCGGTTTCGAACCGGAAATCTAAGGAGAAACAATGGCCAAGCTCACCGCTGACGAGCTCATCGACGCGTTCAAGGAGCTCACCCTCATCGAGCTCTCCGACTTCGTGAAGAAGTTCGAGGAGGTCTTCGAGGTCACCGCGGCGGCGCCCGTCGCCGTCGCCGCCGCCCCTGCCGCCGGCGGTGCCGGCGGCGAAGCCGCCGAGGTCGAGGAGAAGGACTCCTTCGACGTCGTCCTCGAGGCGGCCGGCGACAAGAAGATCCAGGTCATCAAGGAGGTGCGCGCCCTCACCTCCCTCGGCCTCGGCGAGGCGAAGGCGCTCGTCGACGGTGCCCCGAGCACCGTCCTCGAGGGTGCCAACAAGGAGGCCGCCGACAAGGCGAAGGCGCAGCTCGAGGAGGCCGGCGCCACCGTCACCCTCAAGTAACGGGCATCCGCCGACAGCGAGCGCCCCGGGGCCCGGCCCCGGGGCGCTTCGTCATCCCCCCACCCCCTCCCCGCGGGCGACGAAAACGAAGGAGCTGGTGTCGGGGATGCCGCAACGGCCGGCGTGTCGCGCGCGGTCGGTCGGCCCGTCCTTCGTTTTCGGCGAGGGCGTTTTCGGCGAGGGCGTTTGGGGCGAGTGCGCGTAGCGTGGCGGTGTGAGCGGGATGCCGGGGCTGCGGCGGGCGACCGGGGCGCCGCGCAGCCGCATCTCGGCGGCCGACGCCCGCGCCCAGCGCGCCGCGAACGCGGCCGCGCCCCGCGTCGAGCAGCTGCCGCGGCGGGTGGCCGCGCTGTTCCGGCCGCACCGGCCCCGGCTCGCGCTCACGGTCGCGCTCGTGCTGGTGACGGCGGCGCTCGGCGTGCTGCCGCCGCTGCTCACCCGTGAGGCCTTCGACCGTGGACTGTTCCCCGCCGACGGCACCCCCGACCCGCCGGTGCTGCTCGGCATCGTCGCGCTCATGCTCGCCATCTGGCTCGCGAGCGCCGGCCTCGGCGTCTGGCAGACCTGGCTCACCGCCCTCGTCGGCAACCGGGTGATGGGCCAGCTGCGGGTCCGGCTGTTCGCGCACCTGGAGACGATGGAGCTGTCGTTCTTCACCCGCACCCGCACCGGCGTCATCCAGTCCCGGCTGCAGAACGACGTCGGCGGCGTCGCGAGCGTGCTGCAGAACGCCGTGGCGAGCGTGCTCGGCAACACCGTCACCGTGGTCGCGGCGCTCGTGTCGATGGTCCTGCTCAGCTGGCAGATGACGATCGTCGCCGTCATCCTGCTGCCCGCGCTCGTCGTGGTGCAGCGCCGGGTGGGCCAGGTGCGCGCCCGGATCGCGACCGAGGCCCAGGAGTCGCTCTCCGAGCTGACCGCGATCACCCAGGAGTCGCTCTCGGTCTCCGGGGTGCTGCTGACGAAGAGCTTCTCGATGCAGGAGGCCGAGGTGGGCCGCTACGCCGCCGAGAACGAGCGGCAGATCCGGCTGCAGGTGCGGCAGGCGATGAGCGGGCAGGGGTTCTTCGCCGTCGTCTCGGTGGTGGTCTCGGTGGTCCCCGCCGTCATCTACCTGCTCGCGGCCTGGCTCATCCTGCACGACGTGCCGGTGACGGCCGGCACCATCGTGGCCTTCACGACGGTGCAGGCCCGGCTGATGCTGCCGCTCATCGGGCTGCTGCGCATCGGCCTCGACCTGCAGACCTCCGGCGCCCTGTTCGCCCGCATCTTCGAGTACCTGGACCTCACGCCCGCCATCGAGGACGCCCCGGACGCGCGCCCGCTCGACCCGGCCCGCCTCGGCGAGGTCGCCTTCGAGGACGTCAGCTTCCACTACCCCGGCAGCCCCGCTGGGGCGCGCCCCACCCTCGACGGCGTGAGCTTCCGGGTGCGGCCCGGCCAGTTCGCCGCATTCGTCGGCCCCTCGGGGGCCGGCAAGACGACGATCTCGTTCCTGGTGCCACGGCTCTACGAGGCCAGCGGCGGCCGCGTGCTGTTCGCGGGCGAGGACGTGCGCGCTCTGGCCTCCGGCTCACTGCTGGCGGCGATCGGCGTCGTCAGCCAGGAGACCTACCTGTTCCACGCGACGATCGCGGAGAACCTGCGCTACGCGAAGCCGGACGCCACCGCGGCCGAGCTCGAGGCCGCGGCGCGCGCCGCCGACATCCACGAGACCATCGTCGGCTTCCCGGACGGCTACGACACGATCGTCGGCGAGCGCGGCTACCGGCTCTCCGGCGGCGAGAAGCAGCGCGTCGCCATCGCCCGGGTGCTGCTCAAGGACCCGGCGGTGCTGCTGCTCGACGAGGCCACGAGCGCTCTCGACTCGATCAGTGAGGCGGCAGTGCAGCACGCTCTCGAGACGGCGGCCAGCGGGCGGACGACGATCGCGATCGCGCATCGGCTGTCGACGATCGTGCACGCCGACGTCATCCACGTCGTCGAGGGCGGTCGCATCGTCGAGCGGGGCAGCCACACCGAGCTGCTCGCCGCGGACGGCGCCTACGCCCGGCTCTGGGCGCGCCAGGCGACAAGCCCCGTGGATGCCCGGGCCGACACCGCCCGCTAGGGTGGTCTCCGTGACCCTCCGCTGTTGTCGCTAGGCCCGCCGAGGCAGACTTGCCCGCAATCGACCGACGCCCGCGACAGCACACCGGAGAACCCCTGTGAAGTACGCCACGACAGTCCTCGACCTCATCGGCGACACCCCCCTGGTGCGACTGGGGCCCATCGCCGCCGGCGTCAAGCCGCTCGTGCTCGCCAAGATCGAGTACCTCAACCCCGGCGGCAGCTCCAAGGACCGCATCGCGCGCCGCATCATCGACGCGGCCGAGCGGGACGGCCTGCTCGCGCCCGGCGGCACGATCGTCGAGCCGACATCCGGCAACACCGGCGTCGGCCTCGCGCTCGTGGCCCAGCAGCGCGGCTACCGCTGCGTGTTCGTGCTGCCCGACAAGGTCGGCGAGGACAAGCGCAACGTGCTGCGCGCCTACGGCGCCGAGGTCGTGGTCACCCCGACATCGGTGGCGCCGGACAGCCCCGAGTCCTACTACTCGGTGAGCGACCGGCTGGTGCGCGAGATCCCCGGCGCGTTCAAGCCGAACCAGTACGCCAACCCCAACGGCCCGCTGTCGCACTACGAGACCACCGGGCCGGAGATCTGGCGGGACACCGAGGGCCGCCTGACGCACTTCGTCGCCGGCATCGGCACCGGCGGCACCATCTCGGGCACCGGCCGCTACCTGAAGGAGGTCTCCGACGGCCGGGTGCAGGTCGTCGGCGCCGACCCCGAGGGCAGCGTCTACTCCGGCGGCACCGGGAGGCCCTACCTCGTCGAGGGGGTCGGCGAGGACTTCTGGCCGGACGCCTACGACCCCTCGGTCGTCGACCGGGTGGTCGCGGCGTCCGACGCCCGCTCCTTCGAGCTCACCCGGCGGCTCGCGCGCGAGGAGGGGCTGCTCGTCGGCGGCAGCTCCGGCCTCGCCGTCGCCGCCGCCCTCGACGTCGCGGCGGCGGGCACCGAGGACGACGTGGTCGTGGTGCTGCTGCCCGACGGCGGCCGCGGCTACCTCGGCAAGATCTTCAACGATCACTGGATGGAGTCCTACGGCTTCAGCGCGCCCGGCCAGGAGAGGACCGTCGCCGACGTGATCAGCGCCAAGACCGGCCGGCTGCCGGACCTCGTGCACGTGCACCCGAGCGACACCGTGCGCGACGCGATCGCCATCATGGCCGAGTACGACGTCAGCCAGGTGCCGGTGCTCACCGCGGAGCCGCCGGTGGTGATGGGCGAGGTCGCCGGCAGTATCGACGAGGCGCGCCTGCTCGACCTGGTGTTCAGCGGCCGGGCGCGGATGGCGGATGCCGTCGGCTCCTTCGCCGGACCGCCGTTCCCGCTCATCGGCACCGGCGAGGCGGTCTCGACCGCTCGCTCGGCGCTCGCCGGCAGCGACGCGCTGCTGGTCACCCACGACGGCAAGCCGGTGAGCGTGCTCACCCGGCACGACCTGCTCACGTTCCTCTCGGAGGGGGCCCGATGACCGGCTTCGCGACCCGCGCCATCCGCGCCGGGCAGCACTTCGACCCGACCACCGGCGCCGTCGTGCCGCCGGTGTACCTGTCGAGCACGTTCGTGCAGGACGGTGTGGGCAACTTCCGCGGCGGCTACGAGTACGCGCGCGGCGGCAACCCCAGCCGCGACAGCCTGCAGGAGCTGCTCGCGGCGCTCGAGGGCGGCACGCACGCCTACAGCTTCGGCTCCGGGCTCGCCGCCGAGGACGCCCTGCTGCGGGCCGTGCTGCGACCCGGCGACGGCGTGCTGATGGCCAACGACGTCTACGGCGGCAGCCATCGGCTCGTCGACAGGCTGTTCGTGCCCTGGGGGGCGAGCCTGGCCACCGCCGACTTCAGCGACCCCGACGCGGTGCGCGCCGCGATCACCCCGGCGACGCGGGTGCTGTGGGTGGAGACGCCCTCCAACCCGCTCATGAAGATCACCGACATCGCGACCCTCGCCGAGATCGGCCACGAGCGCGGCATCCTCGTCGTCGTCGACAACACCTTCGCGAGCCCGGCGCTGCAGCAGCCGCTCGCCCTCGGCGCCGACGTCGTCGTGCACTCGACGACGAAGTACCTCGGCGGCCACTCCGACGTCGTCGGCGGCGCGGTCGTGACCGCCGACGAGGAGCTCGCCGAGCGGGTGGCGTTCCTGCAGTTCGGCGCGGGCGCGATCTCGGGCCCGTTCGACGCCTGGCTCACGGTGCGCGGCATCAAGACCCTCGACGTGCGGATGCAGCGGCACTCCGCCAACGCGCTCACGATCGCCGAGGCGCTCGTGGGGCATCCGCGGCTCGAGGCCGTGCACTACCCGGGGCTGCCGGACCATCCCGGTCACGCCCTCGCCGCCCGGCAGATGCGCGCCTTCGGCGGGATGATCTCCATCGCGCTCGCCGCGGACGGCGACACCGCCCGCCGCTTCGCCGACTCGATGGAGCTGTTCCAGCTCGCGGAGTCCCTCGGCGGAGTCGAGTCGCTCGTGTGCTACCCGAGCGAGATGACGCACGCCTCGGTGCGCGGCACCGAGCTCGAGGTGCCCGAGAACGTGCTGCGGCTCTCGGTGGGCATCGAGGACGTCGGCGACCTGCTCGGCGACCTGCTCGGGGCGCTCGACCGGCTGTAGACCGCGCCGCGCCACGGCCATCGAGGGGCCAGACTCTCTCAGGAAACGTCTAGGCCCGGCTGGGCCGGATCATGGGACCCGCGCCGAGGGTTGTCGGCATGAGCACCGGCACCCGCCCCGATGTCGAGCTCGTCGTGCCGGTGCACAACGAGCAGGCGGTGCTCGAGGAGAGCGTCCGCCGGCTGGTGTCGAGCCTGGAGCGGGACGCCTGGTTCAGCTGGCACGTCACGATCGCCGACAACGCCTCGACGGACGCGACCGCCGAGATCGCCCGCCGACTGGCCGCCGAGCTGCCACCGGTCGACGCGCTCGTGCTGCCGCGCAAGGGCCGCGGCTACGCGCTGAAGCAGGCCTGGGGCTGCTCCGAGGCCCGGGTGCTCGGCTACGTCGACGTGGACCTCTCCACCGACCTGCGCGCGCTCGCACCGCTCGTCGCACCGCTGCTCTCCGGCCACTCCGAGATCGGCATCGGCACCCGGCTCGACCCGGCCGCCCGGGTGCTGCGCGGCGCCAAGCGCGAGTTCATCTCCCGCGGCTACAACGTGCTGCTGCGGATGACGCTCGGGGCGAGCTTCTCCGACGCCCAGTGCGGCTTCAAGGCGGTGCGCGCCGACGTCGCGGCCGCGCTGTTGCCCTACGTCGAGGACGACGGCTGGTTCTTCGACACCGAGCTGCTCGTCATCGCCGAGCGTGCCGGGCTGCGCATCCACGAGGTGCCGGTCGACTGGGTGGACGACCTCGACTCCCGCGTCGACCTCCGGCGCACGGCGATCGAGGACCTCAGGGGGATGCTGCGACTCGGCCTCGCCCTGGAGCGCGATCGGATCCCGCTCGTCGAGCTCGGCGCCGTGCTCGTCGAACGGCCGACGGTGCAGCCGGCGGACATCGGCCTGCTCGGGCAGCTCGTGCGCTTCGGCGCCGTCGGCGTGGCATCCACTGTCGCCTTCGCGCTCGTGTACCTGCTGTTCGCGCTGCTCGTGCCGAACCAGCTCGCCGACTTCCTCGCCCTGCTCGTGACGACGGTCGCCAACACCGCCGCGAACCGCCGGCTCACGTTCGGGGTGCGCGGCCGGCGGCGCGCGCTCGTGCACCAGCTGCAGGGCCTGCTCGTGTTCGGCATCGCCTGGGCCGTGACCTCGACGTCGCTCGTGGTGCTCGGCCGCTTCGCGCCCGAGGCGGGCGCGCTCGCCGAGGTCGCCGTGCTCACGTTCGCGAACCTGCTGGCCACCGCGATCCGCTTCGCGCTGTTGCGGCTCTGGGTGTTCCGCCGCGAGACCGAGGAGCCGCTCGTTGGCGCCCGGCTGCCCTCGGCCGCCCGGCTCCCCTCGGACGGACGGCCGCTGCGATGAGCACCTCGGCCACCGCCCCCGCACCGGTGGGCGCCGCGGGCCCCGGCGCCCGCCTGGCCGCGCTCGGACGCGCCCTGG
>JASGFF010000006.1:0-56190 GCA_047605685.1 Microbacteriaceae bacterium | reverse complement strand
AACCTTGTTGTGCGCACAGCCGCCGGAACCGCAAAATGGGCCACCAACACCGCCGGTCACGCTGGTTCGAACGTGCTTGAGATGCAGAGTGACGGCAATCTCGTTATCTACCATGGATCATCCGCTCTTTGGAGCAGTTGGTACGGGATCGCCTCCTCCAGCACATCGAGCGGGCTCTCGAGCAAGGTTGATGCATTCGCGGCGGAGTGGCTGGGAAGACAGTTGGACTCGGACGGTGTTGGATACCAGTGCGTCGACGTTTTCAAGCAATTCTATGCCGAGGTTCTTGCTGCGGGCACGTATGGGGCGATCGGGCACAACGGCTACGCTGCGGATATCTGGACGTACTTCTCCAGCACCTCCAAGTTGACGAGTCAGTTCACGCAGGTCTCCAAGACTCAGGCGCCGGCCAAGGGTGACATTGCAATTTGGGACTACAGCTTGTCTGGATCTGGCGGCGCCGGCCATGTCGCGCTCGTGCTGCAAAGTGGATCCGCAAAAGCGAGTTCTGTCTTGGTCCTTGAGCAGAACAAGTCCGGGCACTCCTACGTCGAGAAATCCACTGAGAGCACGGCGAATCTTTTGGGGTATTTGCGCCCCAAGAGCTGAGATCGGCCGAGATCAGTCTCTCCCGCAAGACCCCATTGCGAGAAGCCCGCTCAAGGGGTCACGATGCTGAGGCCGTCGAAGCGGCGGAAGTCGCGATCGAAGGTGGCCACGGCGCAACCGTGTGCCATGGCCACGGCCGCGATGTACGCGTCAGGCACAAGATTCGCCGTCGCCTCGGACACCGTGCACAAATCGAGGAACGGGTCGATACCGTCCACGAGACCGGTCACATGGATGTATCCCGGGGCGGCCACCACCGCGCGGACGAACTCCGTGGCGGCGGCCAAGGTCGCCGGGATGGCGAAGATGCGACGATTGGTGACGACGCGCAGAAAGCCAGACCAGACGGCATCCGGCACCAGCACGGCATCATCAGTCAGCACCGACGACAGGAAGACATGGGCCGTCTCGTGGTCCGGGTGCTCGGCCAAGTGGGCCGCCACGAGGACGTTGACATCGAGGACGATCACTCCGCCCCGGGCTCCTCGTCCAGCGCGTCCAGCAGCGCACGGTTAGACCGGGCATCGATGCCCGGTCGCGGACGCCCCCCAGGGAACACGGGAAGGCGCACCGGCACGGCGACCCGCTCGGGGCTCGCAAGCCGTGTGCGCAGCGCTTCGTCCACGAACCGGCCGAGGGTGATGCCCTGCTGCGCGGCGCGCTTCTTCGCCCGAGCCAGAAGCGCGTCGTCAATGGCCAGTGTGGTGCGCATGATGCCGATCATAGAGCATCAGCAGCATCAATCATGACCGGCGACGACGGCAAAAACACCGCTGTGTCTCAGCGTCCGTCTTGACGATCACCGGCGAGCCCCTCGATCCACTGATCCGCGCGTCGCGTCGCCGCGCCCACTCGATTCACCGGCGATACCCGCCCGTCGATGCGCAACAACGATATGCAACCTCGACTCACGATCAGCCGATGGCAAGGCCCCCCCTCTCTGCGCGAGCTCCGGCAGAAACCGGTGACGCTCATCGACGCACTCGAGGAGAGAGAAGACATCGTCATCACGCGGCGCAACCGGCCGATCACCGATCTGGTGCCGCGCCGACCCGGCGCCGGGACCTGATCCTGAATCTTGGACACGCAGATCCCGGTGCCGCGTTGATAGGGCATCGCCGACAACCTGCGTTCCTTGCGCTGACCGCTTGAATCCGCCGATCTTGAAGACGAGCGCTGCTTTTTTCGCGGCCGCGGAGCTCGACCGCAAGATCAAGTAGCCCACCAGGTTCCGGTCGCGGTGGTCGTCGAATACATCGATGCCCACCGCGATCGTCTCGTAGAGGACAAGCCCCTCGGAGTCGAGCCGATCTGTGCCGTGCTGAAGGAAGCCGGCGTGAAGATCGCTCCGAGTACCTACTACGCCGCGAAGGCCAGGAAGCCCTCGGCACGAGCCGTGCGCGATGCTGAGCTGGCTACCGATATCCAGAACGCTCACAAGGCGAACCTGGGTGTCTACGGTGCCCGGAAGATCCACGCCGAGCTCAACCGTGAGGGCATCACCGTGGCCCGCTGCACGGTCGAGCGGCTGATGCGGGCGCAGGGCCTGCGTGGGATCGGCCGGGAGAAGACCCGCAAGACCACGATTGGCGGCGGTGCTGAGACCGAGCGCCCCGACGACAAGGTCAAGCGGAAGTTCGTCGCGACAGCCCCGAACCAGTTGTGGGTGGCGGATCTGACCTACGTCCGTACCCACGCGGGGTGGACCTACGTCGCGTTCGTGCTGGACGTCTTCAGCCGCATGATCGTGGGCTGGCAAGTCTCTACGTCACTGCTGACCGACCTCGCGTTGGACGCACTCGACATGGCCCTGTGGGCCCGTCAGCGTGCCGGTCAAGACGTCACCGGCTTGATCCATCACAGCGATAGGGGCGTGCAATATCGAGCGATTCGCTACACCGAGCGACTCGCCGAAGCCGAGGCCGTCGCATCGGTCGGATCGAAAGGCGACAGCTACGACAACGCCATGGCCGAGGCGCTGAACTCGCTATTCAAGGCCGAGTGCATCCGCAACCCCGTGATACGGCCCGCAGGGGGTTGGAAGAGAATCGCGGACGTCGAGATCGCTGTGGCCGAGTACGTCGACTGGTTCAACCACAGGCGCCTTCACGGCGAGATCGGGCTCGTCCCACCAGCCGAGTTCGAGGCCAACCACCGGGCATCCCAGCCCGACAACCACTACCGTAAGAACCCGGTCCTCACCGAGACCGGACCCAACCAACCGAGCCTCCACAAAACCCGGGGCGATTCACCGCGGAGTTCGACCGACTCCATGCCACCGCCCGGCAGGAACGCCACGCATACACCGCTGAGCGCGACGCCCTCTCCGCAGAGCGCACCAAGCTCTTGCAGGCGCACTACGCCGGAGCCGTCCCGCTCGATCTGCTCGCCAGCGAACAGGACCGCATCGCCCGCCGCCTTGCTTTCCTCGACGCACAGATCAAGGCAGGCGACATCGAGTACGACCAGGCCAGAGCCCACCTGGACGACTGCCTCGCCCTCGCCGGCGACTGCCACGCGATCTACATGAGCATTGACGACTCGCTACGACGACTCGCCAACCAGGCGTTCTTCGACAAGCTCATCGTCACCGACAACGACACCATCGACGGACAGCCCGGCGAACCGTTCAACATCTTGTTCGACCCCGGCGTCCAGCGCGTCGCCATCGACCGGCAGCGCCAGATCGCGGAATCTGGGCGTCAAACCGGAAACGTCGTTGGTTTGAACAACGACGTTCTGGTGGGCGGTGCCGGACTCGAACCGGCGACCGTCACCGTGTAAAGGTGCCGCGCTACCGACTGCGCCAACCGCCCGTCCCGCGAGTCTACGCAGCCGCCGTCGACCGGCGGATGTCGGCGCCCGTTCGTAGACTTCCAGGGTGTCGATCGCTGCCGTGCCGGGGAATCAGAAGCTCAGCGTCCGCGGGGCACGGGTGCACAACCTGAAGAACGTCGACCTGGAGATCCCGCGCGACGCCCTCGTCGTGTTCACCGGCCTGTCCGGCTCGGGCAAGTCGAGCCTCGCCTTCGACACGATCTTCGCCGAGGGCCAGCGCCGCTACGTCGAGTCGCTGTCCTCCTACGCCCGGCAGTTCCTCGGCCAGGTGGACCGGCCGGACGTCGACTTCATCGAGGGGCTGAGCCCGGCGGTGTCGATCGACCAGAAGTCCACGAACCGCAACCCGCGCTCGACCGTCGGCACGATCACCGAGATCTACGACTACATGCGACTGCTCTGGGCGCGGGTCGGGGTGCCGCACTGCCCGGTCTGCGGCGAGCGCATCCAGCGGCAGACGGTGCAGCAGATCGCCGACCAGCTCATGGAGCTGCCCGAGGGCACTCGCTACCAGGTGCTCAGCCCGGTGGTCAGCCAGAAGAAGGGCGAGTTCGTCGAGCTGTTCCGCGAGCTCGCCGCGCAGGGCTACTCGCGGGCCGTCGTCGACGGCAGCGTCGTGCAGCTCACCGAGCCGCCGGCGCTCAAGAAGCAGGTCAAGCACGACATCGCGGTGGTGATCGACCGGCTGGTGGCATCCGCGCAGCTGCTCACCCGGCTCACCGACTCCCTCGAGACGGCGCTGCGGCTCACCGACGGCCTCGTGCAGGTGAACCTCGTCGACGAGGACGACCCCCGCCGTGCCTGGCGCACGTTCAGCGAGAAGCTCTCCTGCCCGAACGGGCACCCGGTGACGCTCACCGAGATCGAGCCGCGCACGTTCAGCTTCAACGCGCCCTTCGGCGCCTGCCCGGAGTGCTCGGGCCTCGGCTCGAAGATGTCCGTCGACACCGAGCTGGTGATCTCCGACCCCGGCAACAGCCTCGCCCAGGGCGTCATCCTGCCCTGGGCCGCCACCGCGGGCAAGGGCCTGTTCAGCTACTTCGAGAAGCTGCTGCTCGGCCTCGGCCGCGACCTCGGCTTCGACCTCGATACCCCCTGGCAGCAGCTCACCGAGGAGCAGCGCGCCGCGATCCTGCACGGCAACGACTTCGAGGTCGTGGTGCGCTGGCGCAACCGCTACGGCCGCGACATGCGCTACTCGACGGGCTTCGAGGGCGTCATCCCCTACATCGAGCGCAAGTTCGCCGAGGCCGAGACCGACGTGCAGCGCGCCCGCTACGCGGAGTACCTGCGCGAGGTGCCCTGCCCCGCCTGCGGCGGCAAACGGCTCAAGCCGGAGGTGCTCGCCGTCACCATCGAGGGGGTGAGCATCTCTGACGCCTGCGAGCTGAGCCTCGCGGACGCCCACGAGCTCATGGCCGGCCTCGAGCTCAGCGAGCGCCAGGCCCGCATCGCCGCCCAGGTGCTGCGCGAGATCCGGCTGCGGCTCGAGTTCCTCATCGAGGTGGGGCTGTCCTACCTCGACCTGGCCCGGGCCGCCGGCACCCTCTCCGGCGGCGAGGCGCAGCGCATCCGGCTGGCCACCCAGATCGGCTCGGGCCTCACCGGCGTGCTCTACGTGCTCGACGAGCCCTCCATCGGCCTGCACCAGCGCGACAACCGCCGGCTCATCGACACCCTGGTCAAGCTCAAGGGGCTCGGCAACACCCTCATCGTCGTCGAGCACGACGAGGACACCATCCGCACGGCCGACTGGATCGTCGACATCGGGCCCGGGGCGGGGGAGCACGGCGGCGTGGTCGTGCACTCCGGCGACTACGCCTCGCTGCTGGCCGACACCGGCTCCTTGACCGGCGACTACCTCGCCGGCCGCCGCGAGATCGCCATCCCGGCCCGCCGCCGCCCGGTCGACCCGCGGCGCGAGATCACCGTGGTCGGCGCGCGCGCCAACAACCTGCGCAACGTCACCGTGAGCTTCCCGCTCGGCGTGCTCACCGCCGTCACCGGCGTCTCCGGCTCGGGCAAGTCGAGCCTCGTCAACGACATCCTCTACCGGGTGCTCGCGAACGAGCTCAACGGCGCCCGGCAGCTGCCCGGCCGGCACACCCGGGTCACCGGCCTCGACCAGCTCGACAAGGTCGTGCACGTCGACCAGGCGCCGATCGGTCGCACCCCGCGGTCCAACCCGGCCACCTACACGGGCGTCTTCGACAAGATCCGCACCCTGTTCGCCGAGACCGCCGAGGCGAAGGTGCGCGGCTACGGCCCGGGCCGGTTCAGCTTCAACGTCAAGGGCGGCCGCTGCGAGAACTGCGCGGGCGACGGCACCATCAGGATCGAGATGAACTTCCTGCCCGACGTCTACGTCGCCTGCGAGGTCTGCCAGGGCGCGCGCTACAACCGCGACACGCTCGCCGTGCGCTACAAGGGACGCAGCATCGCCGAGGTGCTCGACATGCCCATCGCGGACGCCGCCGAGTTCTTCGCCGCGATCGGCGGCATCCACCGCTACCTGACGACCCTCGTCGACGTGGGCCTCGGCTACGTGCGCCTCGGCCAGAGCGCGACGACGCTCTCCGGCGGCGAGGCGCAGCGCGTCAAGCTCGCCACCGAGCTGCAGAAGCGCTCGAGAGGCCGCAGCGTCTACGTGCTCGACGAGCCGACGACCGGACTGCACTTCGAGGACGTCCGCAAGCTCCTCGAGGTGCTCGGCGGCCTCGTCGACAAGGGCAACACGGTCATCGTCATCGAGCACAACCTCGACGTCATCAAGAGCGCCGACTGGATCATCGACCTCG
Organism: Microbacteriaceae bacterium; assembly: GCA_047605685.1. Taxonomy (GTDB): domain Bacteria; phylum Actinomycetota; class Actinomycetes; order Actinomycetales; family Microbacteriaceae; genus JAUASV01. The sequence goes on along the minus strand of JASGFF010000006.1, from coordinate 49,945 downwards.
GCCCGGAGGGCGGAGCGGGCGGCGGCACCGTCGTCGCCGAGGGCACGCCCGAGCACGTCGCGCTCACCCCCGACTCGCACACCGGCGTGTTCCTGCGCGAGATCCTCGCTCCGGCCGACGAGCGCATCCGGGCCTGAGCGCGTGGCCGACACCGTCGCCTGGCGGCCGAGGACCGGGGAGATCCCGCAGGCGCCCGGCGTGTACCGCTTCCGGGACGAGCGCGACCGGGTGCTCTACGTCGGCAAGGCGAAGAGCCTGCGCTCCCGGCTGACGAGCTACTTCCAGCCGCTCGAGCGGCTGCACGAGCGCACCCGGCGGATGGTGCTCACCGCGCGCAGCGTCGAGTGGACGGTCGTGGGCAGCGAGCTCGAGGCGCTGCAGCTCGAGTACACCTGGATCAAGGAGTTCGCGCCGCCGTTCAACGTGATGTTCCGCGACGACAAGAGCTACCCATCGCTCGCGATCACGCTCGCCGACGAGGTGCCGCGGGTGATGATCACCCGCAGGCGCACCATCCCCGGGGCGCGCTACTTCGGCCCCTACACGAAGGCCTGGGCCATCCGCGAGACCGTCGACGAGCTGCTCAAGCCCTTCCCGATGCGCTCCTGCAGCGACGGCGTCTACCGGCGCGCCGAGCTGAGCGGCCGGCCCTGCCTGCTCGGCGACATCGGCAAGTGCGTGGCGCCCTGTGTCGGTCGGGTGACGAAGGCGGAGCACAAGGCCGTCGCGCTCGACTTCGCGAACTTCATGGCCGGCAACGACCAGCGCTACATCGCCGAGCTGGGCACGAGGATGCTCGCGGCCTCCGCCGAGCTCGACTTCGAGTCGGCCGCCCGCTACCGCGACCAGATCCAGGCGATGCAGGCCGCGCTGTCGAAGACGAGCGTCGTGCTCGCTCCCGACGTCGACGCCGACGTCTTCGGCATCGCCGACGACGAGCTCGCCGCCGCCGTGCAGCAGTTCATCGTGCGCGGCGGCCGCATCCGCGGGGTGCGCAGCTGGGTGGTGGACAAGGAGCTCGAGGTGGAGCTCGGCGAGCTCGTCGAGACGGTGCTGCAGAACGCCTACGACCCGGGCGGCGGCCCGGGCGGCGGCGAGCCGCCGCCGCGCGAGGTGCTCGTCCCGGCGCTGCCGGAGGACGCGCCCGAGCTCGAGGAGCATCTCACCGGGCTGCGCGACGCGCCCGGCCGGGTGAGCATCCGGGTGCCGCAGCGCGGCGAGAAGGCGGCGCTCGCCCAGACGGTGACGACGAACGCCAAGCAGGCGCTGCTGCTGTACAAGACCCGGCGCTCGGGCGACTTCGCCGCCCGCAGCCAGGCGCTCGCCGACATCCAGGAGGCCCTCGGGATGCCCGAGGCGCCGCTGCGGATGGAGTGCTACGACGTCTCGCACCTCGCCGGCACCAACGTCGTCGCCTCGATGGTCGTCTTCGAGGACGGCCTGCCGCGCCGGGACCAGTACCGGCGCTTCTCGATCGCCCAGACCACCGACGACACCGACTCGATCCGGCAGACCCTCCGCCGGCGGCTCGCCTACCTGCGCGAGCCGGAGGGGCCCGTCGCCGACGAGGGCCGTCGCGCGCGCTTCGCCTACCGGCCCAGTCTGCTCATCGTCGACGGCGGCCAGCCGCAGGTCGCCGCCGCCCGGGCCGCCCTGCAGGAGTCCGGCGTCACCGGCATCACCCTCGTCGGCATCGCCAAGCGCCTCGAGGAGCTCTGGCTGCCCGGGGCCGAGCACCCGGTGATCCTGCCGCGCTCGAGCGAGGCGCTGTTCCTCATCCAGCGCATCCGCGACGAGGCGCACCGCTTCGCGATCGGCTACCAGCGGCAGCGCCGACGCCGCGACATCCGCTCGCAGCTGGAGGAGATCCCCGGTCTCGGGCCCGCCCGCGTCGCCGAGCTGCTCTCCCACTTCGGCTCCGTCGCCCGGCTGCGGCAGGCGGACGCCGAGGCGATCGCCGCCGCACGCGGCATCGGCCCCCGGCTCGCGGAGGCGATCGTCTCCCGGCTGCACGAGAGCGCCCCCGGGTATCCTGACGGGGACCGCACCGCTCCCGAGCCCCCCTGAGCCCTCCGGAGACCGCCAGCACATGCCCACAGACCCGCAGCGTCTGCTCATCGTCACGGGCATGTCCGGAGCGGGCCGTTCGACGGTCGCGCACGCCCTCGAGGACCTCGGCTGGTACGTCGTCGACAACCTGCCGCCGCAGATGCTCTCGCCGCTCGTCGACCTCGCCCGCCGCGCGAGCGACACGCTGCCGCGGGTCGCCTCCGTCGTCGACGTGCGCGGCGGCCGGCTGTTCACCGACATCGACGACGCCCTCGCCGGGCTGCGGCGCGCGATCGACGTGCGGGTGCTGTTCCTCGAGGCCACGGATGACGCGCTCGTGCGCCGCTTCGAGCAGGTGCGCCGCCCGCATCCGCTGCAGGGGGAGGGCACGATCCTCGACGGCATCGCCGTCGAGCGCGCCCGCACCCGGGCGCTGCGCGAGCGCGCCGACGTCATCATCGACACCTCGGAGCTGAACATCCACGAGCTCGCGACGGCGGTCGCCGAGCGGTTCTCTGAGGACGACGCGCCCGGCGTGCAGGTGACGCTCGAGAGCTTCGGCTTCAAGTACGGCCTGCCGACCGACGCCGACATGGTCGCCGACGTGCGCTTCCTGCCGAACCCGTACTGGACGCCGGAGCTGCGCGAGCACACCGGCCTCGAGCCGCTCGTCGGCGAGTTCGTGCTCGCCCAGGAGGGCGCCCGCGAGTTCATCCACGCCTACGGCCGGGCGCTCGCACCGGTGCTCGCCGGCTATCAACGGGAGAACAAGAGACACGCTACGATCGCTGTCGGATGCACGGGCGGCAAGCACCGCTCGGTCGCCGTGGTCGAGGAGCTCGCCGCCGTGGTGCGGGGCCTGCCCGGCGTGCTCGTCCGTGTGAAGCATCGGGACCTGGGCCGGGAGTGAACGCATCCGTGGCTCGTCGACCGGGCGCCGAGCCCGTCATCCCGCCGACCCCGTTCCCCGCTGCCCTGGAGGTGCCGTGGCCCTGACCGCCGACGTCAAGGAGGAGCTGGCGAGGGTGCCGCTCGGCAAGACCTCGGTGCGCGCCGCCGAGCTCACGAGCGTGCTGCGCTTCGCGGGCGGGCTGCACACGATCTCCGGGCGCCTGGCGGTGGAGGCGGAGCTCGACTCCGCGGCGGCCGCCTCCCGGCTGCGCCGCGACCTCGCCGAGCTGTTCGGCACCCGCAGCGCCGGTATCGTCGTGCGGCCCTCCGGCGCGCGCAAGACCACCCAGTACCTGGTGCGGGTCGCCGAGGGCGGCGAGACGCTCGCCCGGCAGACCGGGCTGCTCGACGCCCGCCGTCGCCCGGTGCGCGGGCTGCCGAACCGGCTCACCACCGGCTCCAAGGAGGACCTCGCCGCCGTCTGGCGGGGCGCGTTCCTCGCCGCCGGCACGCTCACGGACCCGGGGCGTTCGGCATCCCTCGACGTCGTCTGCCCGAGCGGCGAGGCCGCGATGGCCCTCGTCGGCGCAGCGGCACGCCTCGGCGTGTCCGCCAAGGCGCGGGAGGTGCGCGGCGTGACCCGCGTCGTCGTGCGCGACGGCGAGGAGATCAGCGCCCTGCTCGGCGTGATGGGGGCCACCGGCACCGTCGCGGCCTGGGAGGAGCTGCGCCAGCGCCGGGAGGTGCGGGCGACAGCCAACCGGCTCGTCAACTTCGACGATGCCAACCTGCGCCGCTCCGCGCAGGCGGCCGTCGCCGCCTGCGCCCGCGTCGAGCGCGCCCTGGAGATCCTCGGCGACGAGGTGCCGGAGCACCTCGGCTACGCGGGTCGGCTGCGCCTCGACCACCGCGACGCGAGCCTCGACGAGCTCGGCCACTTCGCGGACCCGCCGATGACGAAGGACGCGATCGCGGGTCGCATCCGCCGGCTGCTCGCCATGGCAGACAAGCGCGCCGCCGAGCGCGGCGTGCCGGGCACCGCGGCGAGCCTGCCCGAGGACCTCATCGACGTCTGAGCCCGGGCGGCGGTCGCGGGCCCGGACGCGGGCCGTCATCCTCCTGAGCGCGCAGCGCCCGCGCACTAGACTCGACCGCGGGCGTCCTGGGGCCGCATCCCGCCGTCTTCGAGGGGCGCCGGACCTAGGAGAGAAGCATGGCTGAGTACACCCTTCCGGACCTCGCGTACGACTACGGAGCCCTCGCGCCGAGCATCAGCGGCACGATCATGGAGCTGCACCACTCGAAGCACCACCAGGCCTACGTCACCGGCGCGAACACGGCGCTCGCGGCCCTCGCGGAGGCGCGCGCGAAGGGCGACTTCGCGAACATCAACAAGTGGGAGAAGGATCTCGCCTTCAACCTCGGCGGCCACGTCAACCACTCGATCTTCTGGACGAACCTGAGCCCCGAGGGCGGCGACAAGCCCACCGGCGACCTCGGCGCCGCGATCGAGGGCCAGTTCGGCTCCTTCGACGCCTTCGTGGCGCAGTTCACCGCCGTCGCGCTCGGCGTGCAGGGCTCCGGCTGGGCGGTGCTCGCCTACGACATCCTCGGCGGCAACCTGACCACGTTCCAGCTGTTCGACCAGCAGGGCAACATCCCCTTCGGCCTGGTGCCGCTGCTGCTGCTCGACGTCTGGGAGCACGCCTACTACCTCGACTACAAGAACGTGCGCGCCGACTACGTGAAGGCGTTCTGGAACATCGTCAGCTGGCAGAACGTGCAGGACCGCTACACGGCCGCGACCGAGAAGACGTCGGGGCTGCTGGTACTGTCGTAACGGCATGAGCGCCGGGACCGGGACGGTCCCGGCGCCGCCGTCCGCATCACCACCACCCCTTATCGCGCCCGTGGTGGGCGCCCTCAGATCGGGAGCCAATCTCAGTGACTGTCAAGGTCGGAATCAACGGATTCGGTCGCATCGGCCGCAACTTCACCCGCGCCGCGCTCGCCAAGGGCGCGGACATCGAGATCGTCGCCGTCAACGACCTCACCGACAACACGGCTCTCGCCCACCTGCTCAAGTACGACTCCGTCACCCACGGCCTGGGCCGCAGCGTCGAGCTCGCCGACGAGGGCATCGTCGTCGACGGCAAGCTCATCAAGGTGCTCGCCGAGCGCGACCCCGCGGCCCTCGGCTGGGGCGGGCTCGGCGTGGACGTCGTCGTGGAGTCCACCGGCCGGTTCACCAAGGCGGATGACGCGCGCAAGCACCTCCAGGCCGGCGCCAAGAAGGTCATCATCTCCGCCCCCGCCTCGGGCGAGGACGCCACGTTCGTCATCGGCGTCAACCACGAGAGCTACGACCCGGCCACCCAGCACATCCTCTCGAACGCCTCCTGCACCACCAACTGCCTCGCCCCGCTCGCCAAGGTCTTCAACGACGTCTTCGGCATCGAGCGCGGCCTCATGACGACCGTGCACGCCTACACGGCGGACCAGAACCTGCAGGACGGCCCGCACAGCGACCTGCGCCGCGCCCGCGCGGCCGCGGTGTCGATCATCCCGACCTCCTCGGGCGCGGCCAAGGCCATCGGCCTCGTGCTGCCGGAGCTCAACGGCAAGCTCAACGGCGCTGCGCTGCGCGTGCCGGTGCCCACCGGCTCGATCACCGACCTCACCCTGGAGACGCCGACCACGGGCCTCACCGTCGCGGACATCAACGCCGCCTACCGCGAGGCCGCGGAGGGCGCGCTCGCCGGCATCCTCGAGTACACCGAGGACCCGATCGTCTCGGCGGACATCGTCTCGAACCCGCACTCCTCGATCTTCGACGCCGGTCTCACCCAGGTGATCGGCACCACCGTCAAGGTCTCCTCCTGGTACGACAACGAGTGGGGCTACTCGAACCGGCTCGTCGACCTCGCCGAGTACGTCGGCGCGCGTCTCTGAGCCCGGCGGATGGCGCTGCGAACGATCGAGGATCTCGGCCCGCTCGCCGGCCGCACGGTCCTCGTCCGGCTCGATCTCAACGTCCCGCTCGCGGACGGAGCGATCACCGACGACGGGCGCGTGCGCGCCTCGCTCCCGACGCTCCGGCTGCTCATCGACGCCGGCGCGCGCGTCGTCGCGATGTCCCACCTGGGACGTCCCGAGGGCGCCCCGGAGGCGCGCTACTCGCTGGCCCCGGTCGCCATGCGACTCTCGGAGCTGCTCGGGAGGCCGGCGCGGTTCGCGAGTGACACCGTCGGCGACGACGCCCGCGCGGCCGTCGCCGGCATGGCCGACGGCGACGTCGTGCTGCTGGAGAACCTGCGCTTCAACCCGGGCGAGGCGAGCAAGGACGCCGCGGAGCGCGCGGCCTTCGCCGCCCGGCTCGCCGAGCTCGGCGACGTGCTCGTCTCGGACGGCTTCGGCGTCGTGCACCGCAAGCAGGCGAGCGTCTACGAGCTCGCCCGGGCGCTGCCGAGCGCCGCGGGAGCGCTCATCGCCGCCGAGCTCGACGTGCTCGACCGGCTCACCGAGAGCCCCGAGCGGCCCTACTCCGTCGTGCTCGGCGGCTCCAAGGTGTCCGACAAGCTCGGCGTCATCTCGCACCTGCTGCCGCGCGTCGACACGCTGCTGATCGGCGGCGGCATGCTGTTCACGTTCCTCGCCGCCCAGGGCCACCCGGTCGGCAGGTCGCTGCTCGAGCAGGACCAGCTCGACACCGTGCGCGGCTACCTGCGCGAGGCGAAGGAGCGCGGTGTGCGGATCGAGCTGCCGGGCGACGTCGTCGTGGCATCCGGCTTCAGCGCGGACGCCGCGCACGAGGTGGCCGCTGCGGACGCGATCGAGGCCACCGGCTTCGGAGCCGACGGCATCGGCCTCGACATCGGCCCGCAGACCGCGGCGCGCTTCGCCGAGATCATCCGATCCTCGACGACGGTGTTCTGGAACGGCCCCATGGGCGTCTTCGAGTTCCCGGCGTTCGCGGCCGGCACGAGGGCCGTCGCGCGGGCGCTCACCGAGGTGAGCGGTCTCGGCGTCGTCGGCGGTGGCGACTCGGCCGCCGCGGTGCGCGCCCTCGGCTTCCCGGACGACGCCTTCGGGCACATCTCGACGGGCGGCGGCGCGAGCCTGGAGTTCCTCGAGGGCAAGAGACTCCCCGGACTGGAGGTGCTCGGATGGTGAGCGCACGCACGCCGTTCATCGCCGGCAACTGGAAGATGAACCTCGACCACCTGCAGGCGATCGCCTTCGTGCAGAAGCTCGCCTGGAGCCTCGCGGACGCCGGCCACGACTTCGGCGCCGTCGAGGTCGCGGTGTTCCCGCCGTTCACCGACCTGCGCAGCGTGCAGACCCTCGTCGCCGCCGACAGGCTCGAGCTCGGCTACGGCGCGCAGGATGTCTCCGCGCACGAGTCCGGCGCCTACACCGGCGAGGTCTCCGCGACGTTCCTCGCCGCCCTCGCCTGCCGCTACGTCGTGATCGGCCACTCCGAGCGCCGGCAGTACCACGGTGAGAGCGACGAGACCGTCGCGGCGAAGTCCGCGGCGGCCGTGAAGCACGGCCTGGTTCCGGTCATCTGCGTCGGCGAGACCGCCGAGGACCTCGAGCGGCACGGCCCCTCGGCGGTGCCGGTCGCGCAGCTGCGCGGCGCCCTCGCCGCTCTGGACGGCGGTGCCGAGGTCGTCGTCGCCTACGAGCCGGTGTGGGCGATCGGCTCCGGCCAGGCGGCGACCCCCGAGCAGGCGCAGCAGGTCTGCCAGGCGCTGCGCGCCGAGCTCGCCGCACGGCTCGGCGAGGACGCCGCGACGGCGACGCGCATCCTCTACGGCGGCAGCGTCAAGGCGGCGAACATCGCCGGCTTCATGCGGCAGCCGGATGTCGACGGCGCCCTCGTCGGCGGTGCGAGCCTCGACGTGGACGAGTTCTCGTCGATCGTGCGGTATCAGAAGCACGTCGGCGTCTGAGCATGTCGGTGTTCGGGCACGGCGGTGTCCGAGCCCACCGCCCTCGGGCCCTATAATTGTCCCGGCCCGGTGCGGGTCGGAAGAAAGGTTTCCCCTGTGCTGATCCTCCAGGTGGTCCTCCAGGTCATCCTGGGCATCACGAGTCTTCTGCTGACGCTGCTGATCCTGCTGCACCGCGGGCGCGGCGGCGGCCTGTCCGACATGTTCGGCGGCGGGGTGACGTCCAACCTCGGCGCGTCCGGCGTCGCCGAGCGCAACCTCAACCGCATCACGGTGGTGCTCGGCGTGATCTGGACCGCCTGCATCGTCGTGCTCGGGCTCATCACGAAGTTCAGCGCGGCCTAAGGCCGCCGACAGCCTCGACGAGGGAGACACACATGGCCTCTGGCGGCAGCGCCATCCGCGGGTCGCGCGTCGGCGCCGGCCCGATGGGGGAGCAGGATCACGGCTACCACGCCGATCGGATCGCGATCTCCTACTGGGACCAGCTCGGCAACGAGACGGTACGCTACTTCGCGGCCGGGCTGCCCGAGGAGGAGATCCCGGACATCATCGACTCGCCCACCACCGGCCTGCCCGCGGGCCGCGATCGCGACAACCCGCCGCAGGTGGCCAAGGCCGAGCCCTACAAGACGCACCTGGCCTACGTGAAGGAGCGGCGCACCGAGGAGGAGGCCGCGGCGCTGCTCGAGGAGGCGCTGCAGGCGCTGCGCGTCCGCCGGGGCACCGCGGCACCGGCCTCGCAGTAAGGCTCAACGCTCGGAACTCGGCTGCTCAGAACTCGTCCGTGGCGTCCGCCGCCGTCCAGAACAGCTCCGTGGCCATGAGGCTCTCCGGCACCTCGGCGGTGGCCTCGCGGTCGACGAAGAACACGGTCGACTCCCGCCCGGCGACCCCCGCGGCCGGCACGTCGGCGACCGCGGCGTCGGCGAGGGTGAGGCCCAGCGCCGAGGCCTTGTCGGCCCCCGCCAGGACCACCCAGACCCGGTGCGAGGAATTGAGCACCGGCAGCGTCAGGCTCAGGCGCTCCGGCGGCGGTTTCGGCGAGGACAGCACCGCCACGACGGTGCGCTCCGTCTCGCGGATGCCGGGCCGGCCGGGGAACAGCGAGGCGATGTGCGCGTCCGGTCCGACGCCGAGGAGCGTGATGTCGAACGGCGGGTAGGCGGCATCCCCCAGCCCGAAGCTGGCCAGCTCGGCCGCGTAGGCCTCGGCCGCCTCGTCGAGGCTCAGGCCATCGTCGGAGGCCGGGAAGGGGTGCACCGTCGAGCCGTCGAGGTCGAGGTGGTCGAGCAGCGCCTCGCGGGCCTGGGTCTCGTTGCGCTCGGCGTCGCCGCGCGGCAGCCAGCGCTCGTCCCCCCACCAGAAGTGCACCCGGGAGAAGTCGACCGCGTCGCGCGCCCTCGACTTGCGCACGGCCTTGAGCACCGCGTATCCCATGCTGCCGCCGGTGAGCACGACCGTCGCGGAGCCGTACTGGGCGATGACGTCGATGAGCGTCGTGATGAGACGGGCGGCGACGGCGGCCGCGAGGGCCCGCTTGTCGGGATGCACTATCACCCGTCGCCCGGTCGTCATGAGCCCGCCCTCTCCCGCGTCGCCGACCGCGCGCGGCTCGTGCCGGAGCGATGCACCGTGGAGCGGCCCAGCCCCGGAAGCCGCTCGAGGCCGTGACGGATCACCTCGCCGAACAGGTCGTCGGGACCGAGGCTGCGCAGCTCCTCGGCGAGGCAGTCGCGCAGGCTGCGCCGCGGCAGCGAGATGTCGTGCCGCGGCTGTCCCGGCTGCTCGAGCACCGCGATCGGCGGCAGGTTGCGCTCCAGGCGCACCGTGCCCGAGGCACGGTGCAGCACGACGCCGTGGATGCCGCCGGAGGGGTGCCCCGTCGTGGAGGTGCGCAGCACGAGCTCGCAGTCGAGCTGACGGCGCAGCCAGGCGGCGAGCAGGTAGGTCGAGGGCGAGTCGGCGGCGCCGGCCACCTCGACGCTCGTGACCGGCTCGAACGGCGGCTGGTCGAGCACCGCCGCCAGCTGGGCCCGCCACAGCGTCAGCCGGGTCCAGGCGAAGTCGGTGTCGCCGGGTGTGTAGCTCTCGGCGAGGGAGAGCAGCGCCGCCAGCGGGTCGGCGCTCGCGCCGGCATCCGTGATGCGACGCTGGCCGATGGTGCCGAGCTCGCTCTCCGCCGTGCTCGCCGGCGCCTCGCCGGGCCACCAGACGACGACGGGAGCGTCCGGCAGCAGCAGCGCGGTGACCAGGCCCTCCTGGTCGGATGCCGCGTCGCCGTAGGCCTTGAGCACGACGACCTCGCTCGCGCCGGCGTCGCCGCCGACGCGGATCTGCGCGTCCAGCCGGGTTTCGTGCGGCCGGGTTTCGTGCGGCCGGCCGGAGGCGGTCTCTCCCGCGGCCGTCGAGAGCACGATCACCCGCATCGGGTGCTCGCGCGAGGCGTCGTTGGCGGCCTCGATGGCCTCCTCCTCCTCGCCGAGCGCCGTTGAGATGACGAGGGTGAGCACCCGGCCGAGGGCCACGGCCCCGCCCTCCTCGCGGATCTTCACGAGCGCCTTGGAGACGCCCGAGCTGGTGGTGTCGGGAAGGTCGACGATCACGGGCGCCTCCAGGTGCGGCCGTCGCGGGCGAGGAGCGCGTCCGCGGATGCGGGACCCCAGGTTCCGGGGCGGTACTGCTCGGGCTGGCCCTGGGCGGCCCAGAACTCCTCGATCGGGTCGAGGATCCTCCAGCTGAGCTCGACCTCCTCGTGCCGGGGGAACAGCGGCGGGTCGCCGAGCAGCACGTCGAGGATCAGCCGCTCGTAGGCCTCGGGGCTCGCCTCGGTGAAGGCGTGGCCGTAGCCGAAGTCCATGGTGACGTCGCGGACGTTCGTGCCGTTGCCCGGCACCTTCGAGCCGAAGCGGATCGTGACGCCCTCGTCGGGCTGCACGCGGATCACGAGGGCGTTCTGCCCGAGCTCCGAGGCGTTCGAGCGGCCGAAGAGGTGCTCGGGGGCGCGCTTGAAGACGACCGCGACCTCGGTGACCCGACGGCCCAGCCTCTTGCCGGTGCGCAGGTAGAAGGGCACACCCGACCAGCGCCGCGTCTCGATGCCGAGTTTGATCGCAGCGTAGGTCTCCGTGGCGGAGTGCGGATCCATGCCGTCCTCGTCGAGGAATCCGGTGACCTGCTCGCCGCCCTGCCAGCCGCCCGCGTACTGGCCGCGCGCCGTGGCGAGGGACAGGTCGTCCGGCAGGCGCACCGCGGCGAGGACCTTCTCCTTCTCGGCCCTGAGGTGCTCCGCCGACAGGCTGATCGGCTCCTCCATCGCGGTGAGGGCGAGCAGCTGCAGCAGGTGGTTCTGGATGACGTCGCGGGCCGCGCCCACCCCGTCGTAGTAGCCGGCGCGGCCGCCGACGCCGATGTCCTCGGCCATCGTGATCTGCACGTGGTCGACGTAGTTCGCGTTCCAGATGGGCTCGTAGAGCATGTTGGCGAAGCGCAGCGCCAGGATGTTCTGGACCGTCTCCTTGCCAAGATAGTGGTCGATGCGGAACACGCTGTCCGGCGGGAACACGCTCTCGACGACGGTGTTGAGCTCGCGGGCGCTGGCCAGGTCGGAGCCGAAGGGCTTCTCGATGACGACGCGGCGCCAGGAGTCGCCGTGCTGCTCGGCGAGGCCGGAGCGCTTGAGCTGCTCGGTGACGAGCGGGAACGCCTTCGGCGGGATGGACAGGTAGAAGGCGTGGTTGCCCATCGTGCCCCGTGAGCGGTCCAGCTCGGTGACGGTGTCCCTGAGCCGCTGGAACGCCGCGGCGTCGTCGAACTCGCCCTGCACGAAGCGGATGCCCTGGGCGAGCTGCCGCCAGACGTCCTCGTCGAAGGGGGTGCGCGCGTGCTGCTTCACGGCGTCGTGCACCACCCGGGCGAAGTCCTCGTCCGCCCAGTCGCGGCGGGCGAAGCCGACGAGTGCGAAGCCCGGCGGCAGCAGACCCCGGTTGGCGAGGTCGTACACCGCCGGCATGAGCTTCTTGCGGGACAGGTCGCCGGTGACGCCGAAGATGACGAGGCTCGAGGGGCCGGCGATCCGGTTCAGCCGGCGGTCGCCGGCGAGCCGGAGCGGGTTGAGGGTCGGGGTGATCTGCGCGGGTGCCACGGCGCCCCCTCAGTCCAGCGCCGCGATGAGCGCCCCGAGCTGCCGCACCGGATCCGTGAGCGTGAGCGTGAGCACCGGCCTGCCGTGCTCGGCGAGCACGGCCGCGTCGCCCGCGGCCTGCGCCTGGATGAGCTGCCCGAAGCTGAACGGCCGGTCCGGGATCGGCAGGTCCGCAGCCGGCGCCGCGGTGATCTGCAGGAACACGCCGTTCGCCGGTCCGCCCTTGTGGTACTGGCCGGTGGAGTGCAGGAAGCGCGGCCCCCAGCCGAACGTCACCGGTCGCCGCACCCGGGCCGCGAGCTGCGAGCGCACGCGCTCGAGCTCCGGGTGGTGGATGCGGGAGAGGTACGCCTGCACGGCGAGGTAGCCCTCGTCGGAGACGAAGGACAGCAGCGAGGAGACCGCCTCGGCGAGGTCGTCGACCCCGGCGAGCACCTCAGCGGTGCCGCGCACCTCGACGCCCTCGGGGGAGACCAGCGCGGCCGGCGCCGGCGCGGGGGTCGCGTCGAGCAGCCCCCGGGCCGCGGCCTTGGCGCTCTCGACATCCGGCTGGTCGAAGGGGTTGATGTCCAGCAGCCGGCCGGCGACGGCGACCGCGTACTCCCAGGCGAGCAGCTGCGCGCCGAGGGTGCCGGTGACCTCGACCTCGCCGGGGAGCACCTCGCGCTCCTCGCGGGCGGAGCCGACGAGGCGGACGACCTGCAGGTCGTCGAGGCCCTCGGCGAGCTCGGGGGCGTCGACGGGAAGCACGACGGGCAGCAGGCCGCGGCCGAGCTTGCCGGTGGACTCGGCGATGAGCTGCTCCACCCAGTCGCCGAAGCCGACGATGTGGGTGCCGTCGGCGACGACGCCGATCTTGTCGCGCAGCGGACGGGTGCCGCCCAGCACGGCGCCGAGGATCAGGCCCGGGTTCGAGGGCGCGTCGACCGCGAGCTCCGGCAGCACGGCCTGCGCCTCGTCGAGCAGCTCGCGGATGTCCGCGCCGGCGAGCCCCGAGGGCACGAGGCCGAAGGCCGTGAGCGCCGAGTAGCGGCCGCCGACGTTGGGGTCGGCGTTGACGACCCGGTAGCCGTCCGCCCGTGCCGCGCCGTCGAGCGGCGAGCCGGGGTCGGTGACGACGACGATGCGCTCGACGGGGTCGATGCCCGCGGCGCGGAAGGCGCTCTCGTAGGCGCGCTTCTGGCTGTCGGTCTCGAGCGTGGAGCCGGACTTCGAGGAGATGACGACGGCGGTGCGCTCGAGCCGGTCGCCGAGCGCGGCCGAGACCTGGGCCGGGTCGGTGGAGTCGAGCACGGTGAGCTCGACGCCCGCGGTCCGGGTGATCACCTCCGGCGCGAGCGATGAGCCGCCCATGCCGCAGAGCACGACGTGGTCGACGCCGGCGGCGCGCAGCTCGTCGCGGAGCGTGAGGATGTCGTCGACGAGCGCCGAGGACACGGCGACGGCCTCGGTCCAGCCGAGGCGCTTGGCCGACTCCTGCTCCGCCTCCGGTCCCCACAGCGTGGCGTCCTGGGCGGTGATCCGGCTCGCGACGAGGTCTTGGACGAGCCGGGGGACGACCCGGTCGATCGCCTCCGCCGCCTCGCCCCGCGCGGCGATCAGCACCGTCACCGGGCCGCGTCCAGGGCGGCGGTGACGGTGTCGAGGAGCTCGTTCCAGGACACCACGAACTTCTCGACGCCCTCCTTCTCGAGCAGGTCGGTGACCTCCCGGTAGGAGACGCCCTGGGCGGCGACGGCGTCGAGCACGCCCTCGGCGGCCTCGTAGCTGCCCGTGATCGTGTCGCCGCGCACCTGGCCGTGGTCGAACGTCGCCTCCAGGGTCTTCTCCGGCATGGTGTTGACCACGTCGGCGGCGACGAGCTCGACGACGTACATCGTGTCCGGCAGCGCCGGGTCCTTCACGCCCGTGGAGGCCCACAGCGGCCGCTGCCTGTTGGCACCGGCGGCGAGCAGGGTGGTGGCGCGCTCCGAGGCGAAGGCCTCGGTGTACACCCGGTAGGCCAGCTGCGCGTTCGCGACGCCCGCCTTGCCCTTGAGCGCCGTCGCCTCGGGGCCGCCGACCGCGTCGAGGCGCCTGTCGATCTCGGTGTCCACGCGGGAGACGAAGAACGAGGCGACCGAGTGGATCGTCGACAGGTCGATGCCGGCGGCCTGTGCCCGCTCGAGGCCGGTGAGGTAGGCGTTGATGACCTCGCGGTAGCGGTCGAGGCTGAAGATCAGGGTGACGTTGACGCTGATGCCCGCCGCGATGACCTCGGTGATCGCCTCGAGGCCCTCGACGGTCGCCGGGATCTTGATCATGGCGTTCGGCCTGTCGACCTTGGCCCACAGCGCCCGGGCCTGGGCGATCGTGCCCGCGGCGTCGTGCGCGAGGCCCGGCTCGACCTCGATCGAGACGCGGCCGTCGCGGCCGGCGCTGGCGTCGTGGACGTCCCGGAAGATCGTGGCCGCCTGCGCGACGTCGTCGGTGGTGATCTGGAATACCGCCTCGGTCACGCTCGCGCCCGCCGCGGCGAGCTCGGCGACCTGGGCGTCGTAGGCCTCGCCCTTCGCGAGGGCCGCGGCGAAGATCGTCGGGTTCGTGGTGACGCCGACGACGTTGCGCCCGGCGATGAGCTGCGCGAGGCCGCCGGAGGCGATGCGCTCGCGCGAGAGGTCGTCGAGCCAGATGCTGACGCCCGCGGCCGAGAGGGCCGCCGTGGGGGACTGGGTCTGGGTGTCGGTGGTGCTCATTGTCTGTCTTCTCTCCCGATGGATGCCGGTCGGTCGCTCAGGGCCTCGCCGCGGCGAGGGACTCCTTCGCGGCGGCGACGGCGTGCTCCGTCGTCAGCCCGAACTTGGCGTAGAGGGTCTGGTGGTCGGCGCTCGCCCCGAAGTGCTCGATGGAGACGCTGCGGCCGGCATCGCCGAGGTAGCGCCGCCAGCTCAGGTCGACGCCCGCCTCGATGGAGACACGTGCCCGGACGGATGCCGGCAGCACGCTCTCGCGGTAGTCGGCGTCCTGCTCCTCGAACCACTCCAGGCACGGCGCGGAGACCACCCGGGCGTCCAGGCCCTCGGCGGCGAGGCGCTCGCGCGCCTCGAGCGCGATCTGCACCTCGGAGCCGGTGGCGATGAGGATCAGCTCGGGCTCGCCGCCCGGCGCCTCGGCGAGCACGTAGGCGCCCCGCGCGACGTTCGAGGCGGCGGCGAGGGTGTCGCCGGAGGCGGCGCCGTCGCCGCGCGCGAACACCGGCAGGTTCTGCCGGCTGAGCGCGAGGCCCGCGGGGCCGCCTCGGCGTTCCAGGATCGTCTTCCAGGCCCAGGCGGTCTCGTTGGCGTCCGCGGGCCGCACGATGTCCAGGTGCGGGATCGCGCGCAGCGAGGCGAGCTGCTCGACCGGCTGGTGGGTCGGGCCGTCCTCGCCGAGGGCGACCGAGTCGTGGGTCCACACGTAGATCGTCGGCACCCGCATGAGCGCCGCGAGCCGCACCGGCGGGCGCATGTAGTCGCTGAAGATCAGGAACGTGCCGCCGAAGGGGCGGGTGTTGCCGTGCAGCACGATGCCGTTGAGGATCGCGCCCATCGCGTGCTCGCGGATGCCGAAGTGCAGGATGCGCCCGTCCTTGGCCGCCGGGAACTCGTGGGTGCCCCACTTCTGCGGAACGAAGGAGCCGCCGCCGGTGATCGTGGTGAGGTTCGACTCGGCGAGGTCGGCGGAGCCGCCCCACAGCTCGGGCATGACCGGCGCGATCGCGTTGATGACCCTGCCGGAGGCGGCGCGCGTCGACAGCTGCGTGCCCGCCTCGAACACCGGCAGCGCCGACTCGAGCCCCGCGGGCGGGTCGCCGGCGAGCACGCGGTCGAGCAGCGCCTTCCGCTCCGGGTTGGCGGCGGCCCAGGCGTCGAAGCTCCGCTGCCACTCGGCGTGCTGCGCCCGGCCGCGCGCGACGGCCTTGCGGGTGTGCGCGAGCACCTCCGGGTCCACCTCGAAGCTCTTCTCCGGGTCGAAGCCGAGCACCTCCTTGAGCCCCCTGACCTCCGGGGCACCGAGGGCGGAGCCGTGGATCTTGCCGGTGCCCTGCTTCGTGGGGCTCGGCCAGCCGATGATCGTGGTGAGGATGATGATCGAGGGCCTGTCGGTCACGCCCTGCGCGGCCTCGATCGCGGCGTTGAGCGCGGGCACGTCCTCGACGTACTCGCCGGTCGAGCGCCAGTCGACCGTCTGCACATGCCAGCCGTAGGACTCGTAGCGCGCCGCGACGTCCTCGGTGAAGGCGATGTTGGTGTCGTCCTCGATGGAGATGCGGTTGCTGTCGTAGATCACCACGAGGTTGCCGAGCTCCTGGTGGCCGGCGAGCGAGCTCGCCTCGCTCGTGACGCCCTCCTGCAGGTCGCCGTCGCCGGCGATCACGTAGACGAAGTGGTCGAAGACGCTCTGGCCCGCAGGGGCGTCCGGGTCGAAGAGCTCGCGCTCGAAGCGGCTGGCGTAGGCGAAGCCGACGGCGGAGGCGAGGCCCTGGCCGAGGGGGCCGGTGGTGATCTCGACGCCGTCGGTGTGGCCGTACTCGGGGTGGCCGGGGGTCTTCGATCCCCAGGTGCGCAGCGCCTGGAGGTCCGTGAGCTCCAGGCCGTAGCCGCCGAGGTAGAACTGGATGTACTGGGTGAGCGAGGAGTGTCCCGCCGAGAGGATGAAGCGGTCCCGGCCGATCCAGCCGGCGTCGGAGGGGTCCCGCCGCATGACCTTCTGGAACAGCAGGTAGGCGGCCGGCGCGAGGCTCATCGCCGTGCCGGGATGCCCGTTGCCCACCTTCTCGACCGCGTCGGCCGCGAGCACGCGGACCGTGTCCACGGCCCTGTCGTCGATGGGCTCCCAGGAGAGTGCTGCCACGCTGATCGTCGACCCTTCTGTCGCGGCCGGATGCGCACCCGCGTCATCCGGCCGAATCACTTCGCCTGCCGGCCATTGACCTCGGTGTCCCGCGGGCAGCACACAGTGCACGGAGCTCGGTCGGTGCCGGGTGGTGGATTGCCGCGGAGGCAAGCAGTTACGAGTATAGGGACGGCCTGCACGGATGTCCGGAGCGCCCGGCGCGGCGGGCTCGCGCCCGGCCGCGCGCTTCGCTAGCGTCGGCGGATGGCTGGGGCGGACGGGCGCGGGGTGTGGGCGATCGCCGTGGCATCCGTGCTCTGGGGCACGACCGGCACCGCCTCGCGGCTCATGCCGGCGGCGGTGAGCCCGCTCGCGATCGGCGCCGCGACCATGGGGCTCGGCGGGGCGCTGCTGTTCCTCGTCACGCTCCCGGCGGCCCTCGGGGTGCTGCGCTCGGCGCCGGCCCGGCGCTGGGCGCTGCTCGGCGGGCTCGGGGTGCTCGGCTATCCGCTCGCGTTCTACACCGGCATGGCCTGGGCCGGCGTCGCGATCGGCAACGTCGTCGCGCTCGGCACCGGGCCGGTGTTCGCCGCGATCCTGGAGCGGATGCTTGAGGGCACCCGGCTCGGTCGGCGATGGGGGCTCAGCACCGGCATCGCCGTCGCGGGCGTCGCCGTGATCGCTTTCGCCGGCAGCGCGGACGGCGCGGCCGCGCATCCGCTCGCCGGCATCGGCTGCGCCCTGCTCGCGGGCCTCTGCTACGCCTTCTACACCTGCTGCTCGGCGCGGGCGCTTCGGGCCAGCGGCAGCAGTGCGGGGGCGATGGGCGCGATGTTCGGCGTCGGCGCGGTGCTGCTCGCCCCGGTGCTGCTCGCGCTCGGCGGCCCGATCCTGGCCAGCGGCCGGGGGGTCGCGGTGGCCGGCTACCTCGCCGTCGGACCGACCTGCCTGGCCTATCTGCTGTTCGGCCGGGCGCTGCGCAGCGTGCGCCCGGCGACCGCGACGACGATCGCCCTGCTCGAGCCGCTCGTCGCCTGCCTGCTCGCGGTCACCGTGGTCGGCGAGCGGCTCGCCGCGATCGGATGGCTCGGCGTCGCGCTCGTGCTCGCCGGAGTGATCCTCGTGGCGACGCCGCGCCGCGCCGTCGCTGAGCAGGCGGCGTCCTAGTATTCAGCCATGGTTCCCGACGAGCCGAGAGACGACGAGCGCCCGGAAGGGACGACGCCCGAGGGCGAGTTCCTCACCGGGGAGTACTCGTTCCCCTCGGTCCGCCGCTCCACCTATACGCCGCCGCCGCATCTCGCCGGCACGGATGCCGACGCCGGTGCCGCGGGGCCCGCCGCCGCGGAGCCCGCCCTGCCCGGAGCGTGGCCGCAGTCGGCGGGCGGGACGCCGCGGTCCTTCGACCCGAACCGGCGCTACGGCGACGGCTTCAGTGTCGGCTCCGCCGCGGTCGCCCCCGGTGTTGAGGAGCCGGGTGCCGAGGAGCCGGGTGCCGCGGCGCCCGGTGCCGCGGCGCCTTTGCCAGAGCGCGCCTCGTTGACCGAGCAGGCGATCGTCGAGGAGATCAGCCAGGTCGCGGCCTCCGGCGACTCGCTCGCGGCGATCGAGGCCCTCGAGCAGCAGCTGCGGCTGCGCGAGGCGGAGGCGCAGCGCTTCGCCAGCTGGGAGCAGAGCATGCTCGCCCGGGGAACGCCCGAGGCGGTGGCGGCCGTCGAGCAGATCCGCGCGACCTTCGACGACATCGTGCCGCCGACGAACTCGATCCCGGTGCAGCACCCGCCCGCGGCCGGGCCGCCGGTGGTGCCGCCCGCCGCGCCGCCCGCAGGGCCCGGGGAAGCCGAGCGGACGCCCCCGCCGCTCGTGGAGCCGCCGGCACCGGCCGCGACGTTCTCGGCCGCGACGTTCTCGGCCGCGGCGACGGACACCCCCTTCACCGTCCCGCCCTTCGACGACGAGCCGGACGGCCAACCCCACGGCACCGGCGGCATCGGCACCACCGGCATCGGCACCACCGGCATCGGCACCGGCGGTATCGATGCGGGTGATCTCGATGCGGGTGATCTCGGGGCGGCCACCATCGACGCGGCCGTCGTCGAGACCGCGGCCGGGCCCGCCGTCGCCGAGCCGCCGGTCGCCGAGTTGCCTGTTGCCGAGCCGCCCGTTGCCGAGCCGCCCGTTGCCGGGTTGCCCGTCGCCGATTTGTCTCTCGGCGAGCCGCTTGTGTCGCCCGTCGCCGGGTCGCCGATCGCCGACATCCCCGACGCACTCGCCCCGGCCGCCGACAGCACCGGGGCGCTGCCGGATGCCGTGCCGGGGTCGCTGCCCGAGGGCCTTGCCCCGCTGCCGCCCGCGATGATCCCCTCGTCCTTCGACTGGGCGTTCGCCCCGGCGCCGGCGGATCCGGCCGCCGAGCCCGAGCCGACGCCGCCGATCGGCTTCGTCTGGGACCCCGCCTCGGTGCCCGCCGACGACCCGGCCCCCTGGCTGCACGCACCGCCGCCGGTCGCCGACCTCGTGGTCGACGGGCCGCCGCCGGCCGTCCCGCCGTCGACCACCCTGTTGTCGGGCCCGGGCACCGGGCCGGAAGGCGTTCCGGAGACCGCGCAGCGGTCGGCGGATCCCTGGGCGGACCTCCTGGCCGATCCCGCGGCCGATCCCGCAGCCGATCCCGCGGCCGAGCCGGAGACGGGGCCGGCACCGCTGGTCGAGGTGGTCGGCGCCGCGCCGACGCCCGAGCAGCAGCGCACCGGTCGCGCGGTGCGGCTGTTCTGGCTGTGGCTCGCCCCGAACGCCTCCGTCGTGAGCATCGCCCTCGGCGCCGTCGTGCTCGGCCTGGGCCTCAGCCTGCGCCAGTCGGTGCTCGCCGTGCTCGCCGGCGTGCTGCTGTCCTTCCTGCCGCTCGCGCTCGGCACCCTCGCCGGCCGTCGCAGCGGCCAGCCGACGATGATCGTCTCGCGCGCCGCCTTCGGCGTGCACGGCAACGTCGTGCCCGCCCTCGTGGCGCTGCTCTCCCGCGTCGTCTGGGGCGGCGGCCTCAGCTGGCTGCTCGGCAGCGCGGTGAGCTCCGTGCTCACCGGCGCCGGCCTCAGCGCGGGCCTCGGCGGCTCGCAGCTGACGACGATCGGCATGGGCGCCGGCTTCGTGGCCTCGCTCGTGCCGGCGCTGCTCGGCTACCGCGTCATCCGCATCGCCCAGCTCGTCATCGCGATCGCCTCCGCCGCGCTCGTCGCCGGCGTCATGGCGCTGACCTGGCAGTACGTCGACCTGTCGGCGGCCCTCGCCGTCCCCGACGGCCCGCTCGCCCTCGCGGCCGGCGGCGGCGTGCTGGTGTTCAGCGTGCTCGGCCTGCTCTGGGCGAACAGCAGCGGCGACCTCGCCCGCTACCAGGCGCCCGGGCCGCGCGGCGGCGGCTCGATGCTCGCCGCCCCGCTCGGCGCCGGGCTGCCGGTCCTCGCGCTCGCCGGCTACGGCGCGCTGCTCGCGGCATCCGACCCGGCGATCGCGGCCGGGCTCGCGAGCGACCCGCTCGACACCCTGGGCCGGATGCTGCCGCTGTGGTACCCGGTGCCGCTGATCCTCGCCGCGGCGCTCAGCCTGATCTCGGCGCTCGTCGTCGTCGCCTACTCCGGCTCCTTCGCGCTCGCCGCGACCGGGCTGCGCCTGCGGCAGCCGGTGGGCGCCCTCGTCGTGGCCGTGCTCGTGCTCGCGGTCGGCTGGGCGCTCAGCGCGAGCGGTGCCGACCTCGGCACGCTGCTCGGCGACGTCGTCGTCACCCTCGCCGTGCCGACGGCGGCCTGGGCGGGGATGTTCGCGAGCGACACCATGCTGCGCCGCGGGCCCTACCACGCGCCGTCCCTGCTGCGTGCCGGCGGCGTCTACCCGGCCGTGCGCTGGGGGATGCTCGTGGCCTACCTGCTCATCGTCGCGATCGGCTTCGGCCTCACGAGCGCCGACACGGCGGGGCTCGACTGGCAGGGCTACCTGTTCCGGCTCGCCGAGCTCGCCCCCGACGGCGACATCGCCCGCACCGACGGCGGCGTGATCGTCGCGCTGCTGCTCGGCCTGCTCGTGCCGCTCGCGGCCGGCGGCCGCCGCCAGGAAGCCGCCGAGACCGGTCGGTAGACTCGGCGCCATGCCCGAAGCCCGCACCGTCGCCGAGGTGCAGGCGGCCATCGAGCGGCTCTGGCCGCCGGCCGGCGCGGAGCCCTGGGACGTGCCCGGGCTGGTCTCCGGCGCCGCCGGCGCCGCGATCGAGCGCATCCGGCTCGTGGTCGACGTCACCGCAGAGACGGTCGCGGACGCGATCGAGCACCGCGCCGACCTGCTGCTCGCCCACCATCCGCTGCTGCTGCGCGGCGTCACGACGGTGCGCGAGTCGAGCTACAGGGGCGCGATGCTCGCGCGGCTGATCCGCTCCGGCATCGCGCTCGTGAGCGCGCACACCAACGCGGACGTCGTCGCCACCGGCACCTCCGCGGTGCTCGCCGAGCGGCTCGGCCTCGAGGCGGTCCGGCCGATCGTCGGCGGCCCGGGCGGGGACGCGGGCGGCGGTGCGGACGGCGGCACGACGACGGGTCTCGGCCGGGTCGGCGTCCTGCCGGAGCCGACCGCGCTCGGCTCGCTCGCCGGCCGGCTCGGCGACATCCTGCCGGCGACCGCGGGCGGCGTCCGGGTCGCCGGGGAGTTCGACCGGCCGGTGCGCACCGTCGCGCTGTGCGCCGGCGCCGGCGACTCGCTGCTGGAGCACCCGGCGGTGCTCGCCGCCGACGTGTACGTCACGAGCGACCTGCGTCACCATCCGGCCTCGGCCGCGATCGAGCTGGCCCGGCTCGGCGGCGGACCGGCGCTCGTGGACGTCTCGCACTGGGCGAGCGAATGGCTGTGGCTCGACCGGGCGGCGGCCGAGCTGCGCGCCGCGCTGCCGGGCGTCGAGGCGACGGTGAGCGACGTGCGCACCGACCCGTGGGACTTCGTGGTCGTGCCCGCGACCGGAGAGGCGGCATCGTGAAGGCTCGCGCGGAGGACCAGGCGCTGCTGCTGGAGCTGCAGGAGCTCGACACCCGGCTCGGCCGGATCGACCACCGCGAGCGGACCCTGCCCGAGGCGGTGCAGGCCGAGGCGGCCAGGGCCGCGTTCGAGCAGGCGCGTCGGGCGGCCGCGGACCGGGCCGCGGAGGTCGAGGACGTGCAGCGTGAGCTGGGGCGCGTCGAGCAGGACGTCGAGGTGGTCGCCAGCCGCGCCGTCCGTGACGATGAGCGCCTGCGCGCCACCTCCTCGGTGAAGGACGTCGCCGCGCTCGAGCAGGAGCTCGCGGCGCTCGCGACCCGCCGCTCCGACCTCGAGGACATCCAGCTCGCCGTCATGGAGCGGCTCGAGCAGGCCGAGGCGGCGCTCGCGGCCGCGGAGGGGTCGCGCGAGGACCTCGCCCAGCTCGCGGAGGCGGCCGAGGGTGAGCGCGCCGCCGCGCTCGCGGAGCTGGCCCGGCAGCGCGAGCAGGCGCGCACCGACCGGGCGGCGATCGCCGCCCGGGTGCCCGCGGAGCTGCTCGCGCTCTACGAGCGCCAGCGCGCCCGCTACGGCTACGGCGCCTCGCTGCTGCGCTTCGGCGTCTCCGGGGCGACCGGCGTCGCCCTCGAGGGCGCCGACCTGGCCCGGGTGCGCGCGGCGGCGGCGGACGACGTCATCCTCTGCCCGGCGAGCGACGCGATCCTGGTGCGCACCGCCGAGTCCGGCCTCTGATCAGGCGGATCCGACCAGGCGGATCTGAGGCGGGTCCGATCAGGACCGTCCTCAGCCCGCGTCCGTGCTGGTGTCGGTGCTGCTCTCGGTGGGCGTCGCGGTCGCGGTGCTGTCGTCGCTGTCCTCGCTCGAGGACTCCTCCTCGGCCGCCTCGTAGCGCTCGGTGATGAACTCCAGGAAGGCGTCGGCGTCGTCGTAGGCGTCGGTGTAGGCGACCTCGTCGACGAGCACCACCGGCAGGGTCGCGGCGTTGTCGACATCCGCGTTCGGGATCGAGGTCTCGGCCCGCGTGGTCTCGGCCTCCACCCAGGCGGCGTAGCGGTCGTCGCGCACGCAGTCGAGCACGTCCTCGTCGCTGATGCCCGCGTTGCTCACCACGCCGAGCACGCCGTCGGCGGTGCGGCTGCTGGCGTCGTCGGAGGCGCCGGCCGTCATGAGGGCGGTGAGCACGGTGATCGCGTCATCCGGGTCGCTGTTCGCGACGCAGGCGAGAGCGTTCGCGGCGTGCTCGGCGAAGCTGCCGGAGGATGCCACCAGGTGCAGCTCGAGGGCGATGTACCCGCTGGTCAGCCAGGAGCTGAGGCTGTCGCTCTCGGTGCTCCAGAACGTCTGGCTGTCGGCGTCGCCCGGGTCGAGGTAGGCGACGATGTACGGATACGAGGAGTAGCTGTCCGGGTCGGTCGCGACGGGCGAGGCACCCGGCTCGATGCGGCTCGTCGTCACCGCGGTCGTCTCCGAGCCGTCGCCGGTGAAGACGATGCCGTCGGAGAGCATGTTCGCCGGCCCGGCGAGTGTCTCCTGGTAGCGGGCCCACAGCGCCCAGGCGGCGAGGGCGAGGATGACGACGACGCCGAAGGCGGTGCCGGCCAGCAGCAGCCGACGGTTGCGCTTGCGCCGCGCCCGGGCCTCCTCGCGGTGCATGGCGGCGAGCTCCCGGGCGACCGCGATGCGCTCCTTCTTGCTCATGGACCGCGTGTCGATCTCGGGCGCCCGTCTCGCCATTGCTGTGCGTCCTTTCCGGGGTGCGCCGAGCGCACACCGCCGATGAGCCTCTCGCACGAGGATAAGGGTTCGCCGGGAAGGCGTTGAGCGGCGCGACTAGACTGGACCGGTGTGAACGGGTCGGCAAGACGGCCGCGTCGCTCCGCGTCCTCGGGCGTGAGGGCGCCGAGGAACGTCCGGGCTCCGCAGAGCATGGCGGTGGGTAACGCCCACCCGGGGTGACCCGCGAGACAGTGCAACAGAGAGCAGACCGCCGTGGCCTCGGCCACGGCAAGGGTGAAACGGTGGGGTAAGAGCCCACCAGCGACCGGGGTGACCCGGCCGGCTGTGCAAACCTCGCCAGGAGCAAGGCAGACAGGATGCGTCACGGGCTGCTCGTCCAGCATCCGGGTAGACCGCTAGAGGGTCACGGCAACGTGGCCCCGAGATAGATGGCCGTCCAGGGCGAAAGCCCCGACAGAACCCGGCGTATCAGCCGGCCCGTTCACACCCGACGTGCCCGCTGCCGCCCCGGCCCCATTCGTCCCAATTGGGACCGTTCGTGCATCGAAACGGTCCATATGGGACGAATCCCGAGGCGGGCGGGCGGCCGCCGGCGCCGGCTCAGCCTCGCACGGCGAGCGCCGCCGCGCCGAGGATGCCCGCGTTGTTGCGCAGCGCCGCGGGCACGATCTCGGTGGCGAGGCTCAGGTGGCCGAAGAACTCCCGGTAGTTCTTCGAGACGCCGCCGCCGACGATGAACAGGTCGGGGGAGAGCAGCCGCTCGAGCGTCGTGTAGTACTCCTGCAGCCGGGCCGCCCACTTCGCCCAGCTGAGCCTCTTGCGCTCCATCGCCGAGTAGGCGGCCTGCCTCTCGGCGTCCTTGCCGTGCAGCTCGATGTGGCCGAACTCGGTGTTCGGCACGAGCACGCCGTCGTGGATGAGCGCGGTGCCGATCCCGGTGCCGAGGGTGGTGAGCAGCACCACGCCGCCGCGGTCCCGCGCGGCCCCGTAGCGCACCTCGGCGACGCCCGCGGCATCCGCGTCGTTGACGAAGTGGATGTCGCGGCCGAGCGCCCTCTCGAACAGCGCCTCCGCCTCGAGCCCGATCCACCTCTTCGAGACGTTCGCGGCGGAGAGCGTGCGGCCGCCCTTGACGACGGCGGGGAAGCACACGCCCACCGGCACGCCGTCCTCGAGGCCGCCGAGCCGGTCGATGAGCGCCACGACGGTGTCGACGATCGCCGCCGGCTCGCCGCCGGCCGGGGTCGGCAGCTTGGTGCGCTCGGTGAGCAGCTCGCCGCTCGCGGTGTCGACGATCGCCCCCTTGATGCCGGTCCCGCCGATGTCGATGCCCAGCGCTGTCGCCACGGCCTGCTCCTTCACGGTTCGGTGAGCACCTCGGCGCCGCGCTCGGTCACCACGAGGGTGTGCTCGAACTGCGCCGTCCAGCTCTTGTCCTTGGTGGTGACGGTCCACTCGTCGTCCCAGATGTCCCAGGCGATGCCGCCGAGGGTCAGCATCGGCTCGATCGTGAACACCATGCCCGGTCGCATGACGTCGTCGAAGCGCGGCGCCGCGTCGTAGTGCGGGATGACGAGGCCGGAGTGGAACGCCTCGCCGACGCCGTGTCCGGTGAAGTCGCGCACCACGCCGTAGCCGAAGCGCTTGGCGTAGCTCTCGATCGCCCGGCCGATGACGTTCACCCGCCTGCCCGGGGCGACGGCCCGGATGCCGCGCTCGAGCGCGATCCGGGTGTTGTCGACGAGCTCGCGCACCCGCGGCTCGACGTCGCCGACGAGGAACGTGACGCAGCTGTCGCCGTGCACGCCGTCGAGGTAGGCGGTCACGTCGATCTTGACGATGTCGCCGTCGCACAGAACCGTGTCGTCGGGGATGCCGTGGCAGATCACCTCGTTGAGGCTTGTGCAGCTCGACTTGGGGTAGCCGCGGTAGCCGAGCTCGCTCGGGTAGGCGCCGTGGTCGACGATGTATCGGTGCGCGATCGCGTCGAGCTCGTCGGTGCTGACGCCCGGCCGGGCGGCGGCGCCGGCGGCGCGGATGGCGCCCGCGGCGATGCGGCCGGCGGCGCGGATCGCCGCGACCCGCTCGGGCGGGTAGACGTCGTCGCCGCGGTACGGCGCCGGTGTGGCCCGTCCGACGTACTCGGGGCGGGCGATGCCCGCGGGCACCGGGCGGGTGGCCGAGATGCGGCCGGGGACGAGGCGGCCGTGATCGTCCCGGGGCATAGCATCGATCCTAGGTCGATCGTCGGCAGGTCGATCGCGGGGAGGCGCCCATGTCCACCTGGTGGTACAACCACAGGACCGGTGAGGTCGAGCAGGGCCCGCAGTCGCTCGGCGTCGACCGCGACGGGCCCTTCGCGAGCCGCGAGGACGCCGAGCGGGCGCCCGAGATCGCGCGGGAGCGCGCGCGGCGCTGGGCCGAGGAGGACGCCGAGGACCGCTGAGCGGCGCCGATAGGCTGGAGCGTCCCGTCCCCGGCCGCGCAGCCAGCGCGGCCCCGCCCTGGAGTACCCCGTCTTGGCCCCCACCAGCACGCTCGATTCCATCATCAATCTCGCGAAGCGCCGCGGCTTCGTGTTCCAGTCCGGCGAGATCTACGGCGGATCGCGCAGCGCCTGGGACTACGGCCCGCTCGGCGTCGAGCTCAAGGAGAACATCAAACGGCAGTGGTGGCAGACGTTCGTGCGCGGCCGCGCCGACATGGTCGGCCTCGACTCGGCCGTCATCCTGCCGCGGCGGGTCTGGGAGGCATCCGGCCACGTCGCCACCTTCACCGACCCGCTTGTGGAGTGCCTGAGCTGTCACCGGCGCTTCCGCGCCGACCACCTGCTCGAGGCATATCGGGCCAAGAGGGGCCGGGCCGCCGAGAACGGCCTCGCCGACGTCGCCTGCCCCAACTGCGGCAGCAGGGGCCAGTTCACCGAGCCGCAGATGTTCTCCGGGATGCTCAAGACGTTCCTCGGCCCCGTCGACAACGAGGAGGGGCTGCACTACCTGCGCCCGGAGACCGCGCAGGGCATCTTCGTCGACTTCGCCCAGGTGGTCACCACCTCCCGGCAGCGGCCGCCGTTCGGCATCGGCCAGATCGGCAAGGCGTTCCGCAACGAGATCACCCCGGGCAACTTCATCTTCCGCACCCGCGAGTTCGAGCAGATGGAGATCGAGTACTTCACGCCGCCCGCCGAGGCCGCCGAGTGGTACGAGCGCTGGGTCGCCGACTCGATCGGCTGGTTCACCGGCCTCGGGATCGACCCGCAGAACCTGCGCCGCTTCGACGTGCCCGACGGCGAGCGCGCCCACTACAGCGCCGCGACCGCCGACATCGAGTACCGCTTCGGCTTCGCCGGCGGCGAGTGGGGCGAGCTCATGGGCGTGGCCAACCGCACGGACTTCGACCTCGGCAACCACATCCGCGAGTCCGGGCAGGACCTGCGCTACTTCGACCAGGCCGCGAACGAGCGCTATGTGCCCCACGTCATCGAGCCCTCCTTCGGGCTCACCCGGGCGCTCATGGCGTTCCTCATCGACGCCTATCACGAGGACGAGGCGCCCAACACCAAGGGCGGAACGGATGTGCGCACCGTGCTCCGCCTTGACCGGCGCCTCGCCCCCGTCAAGGCCGCCGTGCTGCCGCTGAGCCGCAACGAGCAGCTCTCGCCGGTGGCTCGAGAGCTCGCCGACGGGCTCCGCGCCGCCTGGAACATCGACTTCGACGACGCCGGCGCGATCGGCCGCCGCTACCGCCGGCAGGACGAGATCGGCACACCGTTCTGCATCACCGTCGACTTCGACTCGCTCGAGGACCGGGCGGTGACCGTGCGCGAGCGCGACAGTATGGCACAGGAGCGGATCCCGCTCGAGGGCATCCGCGGCTACCTCGCCGAGCGGCTCGTCGGGGCCTGATCGCGAGGGCCCTGATCGCGAGGCCCGTGCCGCGACCGGCGTCCCTAGAGTGGTGCGGGTGAGGATCGCGCTGCTCGGCGGGTTGCGCATCGAGCACGACGGCCGCGAGCTGAGCGTCTCGGGCGCGATGGCGCGCGCCGTGCTGTTCCGGCTCGCCGTCGACGCCGGCCGCACGGTGAGCTACCGGGAGCTCGTCGAGGACGTCTGGGGCCTCGACGCCCCCGCCAACGAGCGCGCCGCACTGCAGTCGGTCGTCTCGCGGCTGCGCCGCCAGCTCCCCGCGGGCGTGCTGGAGTCGGCGCCGGGAGGCTACCGGCTGCTCCTGGCCCGCGCGGACGTCGACGCGCTCGTCGTGGCCGATCTCGTCGCGGCCGCCGAGCGCGACGGCGACGGCGACGCCGCCCGGGCCGCCCTCGACGCCTGGACCGGCGAGCCGTGGACGCCCTCGGCGGGCTTCGACTGGTTCGAGCGGGACCTGCACCGCGACCGCCGCACGGCCTGGCGGATCGCCGAGGCGCATCCGCCCGCCGCCGCCCGGTCGCCGGAGCCGGGCGGCCGGGCGCTCGCCCGCATCCCGGCGCCGCTCACGGGCCTCATCGGCCGCGAGGAGGAGCTCGCCGCGATCGCCGCCCAGCTCGAGCGGGCCCGGCTGGTGACGATCGTCGGCCCCGGCGGGGCCGGCAAGACCCGCCTCGCCCTCGAGGCGGCGGCGCAGGCCGGTGGCGCCGTGCTGCTCGTCGAGCTCGCCCCGGTGGGGCCCGGGGAGGTCGCCGGCGCGATCCTCACGGCGACCGGCCGTGAGCTGCGCGTCGAGACCGGCGATGCGCGGCCGAGCCGGGAGCGGCTGCTCGAGGCGCTCGCCGGCCGGAGAGTGCTGCTCGTCGTCGACAACTGCGAGCACGTCATCGCCGAGGCGGCCGCGCTGCTCGCCGAGCTGCTGCCCCGGCTGCCCGGCCTGCGCGTGCTGGCGACGAGCCGAGAGCCGCTCGGCGTGCCGGGGGAGGCGTTCGTGAGCCTCGGCCCGCTGCCGCACCCCGCCGAGGCGGAGATCGGCCGGGTGCGTCCCGCGGAGTTCGCGGTCGTGGCGCTGTTCCGCGAGCGGGCGGTGGCCGCGACCGGGGCCCCGTTCGAGGAGCTGGACACCGCCGCGCGCATCTGCGCCCGGCTCGACGGCCTGCCGCTCGCGATCGAGCTCGCCGCGGTCCGGCTGCGCACGATGAGCGCGGCCGAGGTGCTCGCCGGCCTCGACGACCGCTTCGCGCTGCTTAGCGGCGGCCGGCGCGCCGGGGAGGCCCGGCACCACACGCTTAAGGCGATGATCGACTGGAGCTGGGCGCTGCTGGACGCCAAGGAGCGGCGCGCGCTCGCCTGGCTCGCCGTCTACCCGGCGGGTGTCGCCGTCTCCGAGGCCGCCGAGGTGGCACGGGCGGTCGGGCTGGACGATGCCGCCGTGCTCGAGACCCTCGTCGAGAAGTCCCTGCTGGTGCGCTCCCGCGGCCGCTACCGGGCGCTCGAGACGATCCGCGGGTACGGTCTCGAGCGGCTCGCCGAGTCCGGCGAGCTGGAGGCGGCCCGGCGTGGCCTCGTCGAACGGCTCGCCGCCGGCGCGGCCCGGGCGGACGGCCGCATCCGCGGCCCGGGCATCCGGGAGTCGATCGCCTGGTTCGACGCCGAGGAGGACAACCTCGCCCTCGCGCTGCGGATCGCCGGGCGCACGCCGCTGCCCGAGCTGGCCGTCGAGCTCTCGGTCGCCTGCGCGTGGTACTGGTTCATTCGCGGGCGGGACGAGGAGTTCGTCGGCTGGTTCGCCGAGGTGCTGCCGGCGATCCGGCTGCTCGACACGCCGGAGGCCGGACTGCTCGACATCGTCGGCACGATCGTCGCCGAGGCGGACCGGCGGGAGGGCGCCGCCCGGCACGAGCCGTTCGCCCATCCGGCCGAGCAGCCCGCCGAGCCGTTGGCCGGGCCGTTGGCCGGCCCGCCCGACACGGCCGTGCTGCTGTCGCGCCTGGACGCGCTACCGCCCTACCGCGGCGATCACGATCTGCTCGCGCTGCTGCCCTCACTGGCCCGCCAGTTCGTGCTCGTCGGCGACGACCGCGACCGCTGGGCCGAGATGCGGCCGCCGCGCGGCGAGGACCTCGGCCTCGGGCCGTGGCCGACGGCGCTGCTGCATGCCTTCGCGGCGGCGCTCGCGCAGAACCGCGGCGACGTGGCGGAGCTCGGCGAGGAGTCCGAGCTCGCCCTCGCCCGGTTCGCCCGGATCGGCGACCCCTGGGGGCTGGCCTTCGCGCGGCAGCTCCGCTCCGAGTGGCTCAAGCTGCACGGCCGGCTGACCGAGGCGCTCGAGTGCGCCGACGCCGCCGCCCGGGCCATGGCCCGGATCACGCCGGCCTGGGACCTCGCCCAGCTCCAGACCGCCGGCATCGAGATCCTGATCCGGCTCGGCCGACTGGGCGAGGCCGGCGAGCGCGCCGAGGAGCTGCGCGCCGCGGCCGCCGAGGCCGGCACGACACGGGCGGCGCTGCCGACGGCACTGCTGCTGGCGAACGTGGCGCTGCACGGCGGCGACCCGGCCGCGGCCCGCGAGCTGCTCGCCCCGCTGGGCGCCCTCGTCGAGGAGTTCGGGCGTCCGGCGCCCCAGCTGCTGGCGTTGATGGCGCTCGCCGAGGCGCGGGCCGCGCTGCTCGAGGGCCGGCCGGAGGCGGCGGACACCGCGCTGCGCCGGGCGGCGGCCGCCGCCACCGCGAGCGGCGACCACCCGGTGATGGGCGAGGTGGCGATCGTCGCCGGGGCGCTCGCGCAGGCTCGCGGCGAGCTGCGCTCCGCCCTGCACGCGATCGACGTCTCGGCGGTGCTCATCGGCGTGCGCGACGAGACGCATCCGCTCGTCGTCGCGATCGACGCCGCCGCTGCCGAACACGGCATCGACCGGGACGGCGCGGTGCTGTCCCGGCCGATGGCGGTCGCGGAGCTGGAGCGGCTGGCCTGAGCGCGCCCGCGGGCGGCCCGCCTGGCGCGATCCGGCCGGTGCGATCCGGCCTAGATCTTCCGCCGGTAGGCCCAGGTGGCCAGCGGGAAGAACACGCCCACGAGCACGACGCAGCTCGCGAGCACCCACAGCACCTGCCCGGTGACGGTCTCGCCGTCCGCGAGCGCCGAGGGCCCGGAGAGCAGGCCGCGCATCGCCTCGATCACGTGCGTCACCGGGTTGACCGCGACCCAGCCCTGCAGCCAGTCCGGCAGCGTCGATGCCGGCACGAACGTCGAGGAGCCGAACGTCAGCGGGAACACGATGAGGAACGACAGCCCCTGCACAGCGCCCGAGGAGCGGGCGAGCATCCCGATGAACACGCTCACCCAGCACAGGCTCACGGCGAAGGCGATGATGAGCAGCACCGCTCCGACGGCCTCGAGCGGCGACGTCTGGAAGCGGAAGCCGATGATCACGGCGAACAGCAGCGTGACGCCGGTTGCGATGGCGTGCCGCACGATGTCGCCGAGCACGGCGCCGAACAGCGGAGCGCTGCGGGCGATCGGCAGCGAGCGGAACCGGTCGAAGACGCCCTTCTGGATGTCGGTGTTCAGGTTCACGCCGATCGTGAGCGAGGTGAACATGATCGTCTGCACGATGATGCCGGGGATCACGAACGGCAGGTAGGCGCTCGTGTCGCCGGCGACGGCGCCGCCGAAGATGTACACGAACAGCACCGTCATGATGACCGGCTGGATGGACACGTCGATGAACTGCTCCGGGTTGCGGAACATCTTCACGACGTTGCGCTTGGCGAGCACGAGGGTGTGCCGCATCACGCCACCTCCCTCTGGGCGACCGGGGAACCGGTCAGGCTGTAGAACACCTCGTCGAGGCTCGGCAGGCGCAGCCCCAGCTCGGCGACCCGGATGCCGCGGCCGGCGATCTCGGCCACGACGGCCGGGAACACCGTGTCGTCCGCGACCGGGACGCTCACCAGGTCGGCGGAGGGGTGCTCCGGCTCGCGCGTGCCGGCGCGCGCCAGCAGCTCGGTGAGGGCCGGGATGTCGGCGACATCCGTCGCGCGCACCTCGACCGTCTGCCCGCCCACCTGGCGTTTGAGCCCCTGCGGGGTGTCGTGCGCGATGACCCGGCCGTGGTCGATGACGGTGATCTCGTCGGCGAGCGCGTCGGCCTCCTCGAGGTACTGGGTGGTCAGCAGCACGGTGGTGCCCTGCCGCACGAGCGTGCGGACCATGTCCCACACGTCGTCGCGTTTGGCCGGGTCGAGGCCCGTGGTCGGCTCGTCGAGGTAGACGACGGCGGGCCGGCCGATGAGGCTCGCCGCGAGGTCGAGCCGGCGGCGCATGCCGCCCGAGTAGGTCTTCGCCGTGCGGCTCGCCGCCTCGGCGAGGTCGAACTCGGCGAGCAGCTCGCGGGCGCGGGCCTTCGCCTCGCGCGTCGGCAGGTCGAGCAGCTGGCCGATCATGACGAGGTTCTGCATGCCGGTGAGCTCCTCGTCCACCGAGGCGTACTGGCCGGTGAGGCCGATCGTGCGGCGCACCTGCCGGGCCTGGGCGAGCACGTCGAAGCCGCCGACGCGGGCGCTGCCCTCGTCGGGGCGCAGCAGCGTCGCGAGGATGCGCACAGCGGTGGTCTTGCCGGCTCCGTTCGGCCCCAGCACCCCGAGCACGCGCCCCTCGGCGACCTCGAGGTCGACGCCGGCGAGGGCCTGCGTCTTCCCGAATCTCTTGGTGAGGCCGTGGGCCTCGATCGCATTGGTGGTCATGGCACGAGTGTGCCGCGGGGCGCTGTCGCGGCGCTGTCGTGCGCTGTCGGCCGCTGTCGTGGGCGGGGCCGGGTCCGCCGGCGCGGCAGAATGGCTCCCATGCCCGTCCCCGCGATCGTCGTCGTCGGATCCGTCAACGCCGATCTCACGGTGCGTGTCGCCGCGCTGCCCGCACCGGGGCAGACGGTGGCCGGCAGCGATTACCGGGTGGCCTTCGGCGGCAAGGGCGCCAACCAGGCGGCGGCGGCCTCGGCGCTCGGCGCGCGCAGCCACCTCGTCGGTGCGGTGGGTGACGACGAGCACGGCCGGGGCTCGCTCGCCGACCTCGCCGCCCGCGGTGTCGACACCTCCTTCGTCGAGGTCGGCGCGGCGCACACGGGCGTCGCCCTGATCCAGGTCGATGAGGCGGGGGAGAACACGATCGCGATCGTCCCGGGAGCCAATGCGACGGTGACGCCCGGGCTGGTGGCCGTGGCCCTCGACGGCATCCCGGGGCCCGCCGTCGTGGTGACGAACCTGGAGATCCCGCTCGCGGCCGTCGAGGCGGCTGCCGAGGGCGCCGCCCGCCGCGGCTGGCCGCTCGTGCTCAACCCCGCGCCCGCGCGACCGCTGCCGCGCGCCCTGCTGGAGCGCACGAGCGTGCTCACCCCGAACGAGACCGAGCTCGCCGAGCTCGGCGACGCCGTCGAGGCCGCCGGGGCGATCGTCGTCACCCGCGGCGGCGAGGGATGCGACATCCGCCTCGGCGGCGCGGTGACCCGGGTGCCGGCCGCGCCGGCCCGGCCCGTCGACACGACCGGCGCCGGCGACGCCTTCACGGCGGCGCTCGCCGTCGCGCTCGCCGAGGGCCTCGAGCTGGCCGAGGCGGTGCGCTTCGCCGCGGCGGCCGGGGCAGTCGCCACCGAGGGGCCGGGCGCCCGCGGCGCGGTGCTCGACCGCGCCGCCGTGGAGCGGCGACGCGCGGAGGCGGCCGGGCGGGCGTGAGAGGTGTACCCTCGAGGCGTGCTCTTCGGTCTGCTCCTTCTTAGTCGCCGCGACGAGGCCTAGCCCCTCGGCCCTCCTCGTCGCGGAGTCTCGTGGTGGCCGAACACGCTCGCGACCGAGAACACGAAGGCGACACACCCCATGAAGAACACCCAGCGGCCCTCGGGGCTGCCCATCCACCGCTACCGTCCGTTCCACGAGCAGCTCCGCGTCGAGCTGCCGGACCGCACCTGGCCCGATAAGCGGATCACGACGGCGCCGCGCTGGTGCGCCGTCGACCTGCGCGACGGCAACCAGGCGCTCATCGACCCGATGAGCCCCGAGCGCAAGCGCATCATGTTCGACCTGCTCGTCGGGATGGGCTACAAGGAGATCGAGGTCGGCTTCCCCTCGGCGAGCCAGACCGACTTCGACTTCGTGCGCAGCCTCATCGAGGAGGACGCGATCCCGGAGGACGTCACCATCCAGGTGCTCACCCAGGCCCGCAAGGAGCTCATCGACCGCAGCTACGACTCGATCCGTGGCGCGCGGCAGGCGATCGTGCACCTGTACAACTCGACGAGCGTGCTGCAGCGCCGCGTCGTGTTCCGCACCGACGAGCAGGGCGTGCTCGACATCGCGCTGCAGGGCGCGCGCTGGTGCCGTGAGGCCGAGAGCCGCGCCCCCGGTACGACCGTCTACTACGAGTACTCGCCGGAGTCGTACACCGGCACCGAGCTCGAGTTCGCCGCCCGGGTGTGCAACGAGGTGCTCGAGGTGTTCCAGCCGAGCCCCGACCGCAAGGTCATCCTGAACCTGCCCGCGACCGTCGAGATGGCCACCCCGAACGTCTACGCCGACTCGATCGAGTGGATGAACCGGCACCTGAACCACCGCGAGAACGTGATCCTCTCGCTGCACCCGCACAACGACCGCGGCACCGCGGTCGCGGCCGCCGAGCTCGGCTACCTGGCCGGGGCCGACCGCATCGAGGGCTGCCTGTTCGGCAACGGCGAGCGCACCGGCAACGTGGACCTGGTGGCGCTCGGCATCAACCTGTTCACCCAGGGCATCGACCCGCAGATCGACTTCAGCGACCTGGACCGGATCAAGCGCACCGCCGAGTACTGCAACCAGCTGACGGTGCACGAGCGCAGCCCCTGGGCCGGCGACCTGGTCTACACGGCCTTCAGCGGCTCGCACCAGGACGCCATCAAGAAGGGCTTCGAGGCGATGGCCGCCGACGCCGCCGAGCGCGGCGTGGGCGTCGACGAGCTCGAGTGGGCCGTGCCGTACCTGCCGGTGGACCCGAAGGACCTCGGTCGCTCCTACGAGGCCGTCATCCGGGTCAACTCGCAGTCCGGCAAGGGCGGCGTCGCCTACCTGCTCAAGACCGACCACGCCCTCGACCTGCCCCGCCGGCTGCAGATCGAGTTCTCCGGTGTCGTGCAGGCCAAGACGGACGCCGAGGGCGGCGAGGTCACGAGCGAGCAGCTCTGGTCGATCTTCCAGGACGAGTACCTGCCCTCGGCGCTCGAGGAGCACAAGTGGGGGCGCTTCGAGCTGCTCTCCACCCGCACGGCGAGCGACCTGGACGGCGAGGTCTCCCTCGACGCGCGGCTGCGGGTCGGCGAGCGGACCGTCGAGGCCCACGGCGTCGGCAACGGGCCGATCGCCGCGTTCCTCGGGATCATGGCCGAGCACGGCCAGGACATCCGCCTCTACGACTACGTCGAGCACACGATGTCCGAGGGCGGCGACGCGCTCGCCGCCGCCTACGTGGAGCTGCAGGTCGGCGACGTGCGGCTGTGGGGCGTCGGCATCGACGGCGACATCTCGACCGCCTCGCTCAAGGCCGTCGTCTCGGCGGTGAACCGGGCGGTGCGACTGCGCGTCGCGGAGCCGGAGCTCGCGACCGTCTGACCCGCCGGGCGCGGGGCGGCACGCGGCCGTTCTCCCGGCGGCGAAGGCACGCTTTCCGATCGCCGGCACGGGAGAATGGCCGCATGCCGACATACCGGGACGAGGCCGTCGTGCTGCGCACCCACAAGCTGGGCGAGGCCGACCGCATCGTCACGATGCTCAGCCGCCAGCACGGCAAGATCCGTGCCGTCGCCAAGGGCGTGCGCCGCACCGGCAGCCGCTTCGGCTCCCGGCTGGAGCCGTTCATGGTCGTCGACGCCCAGCTCTACGCCGGCCGCAGCCTCGACATCGTGCAGCAGGCCGAGATCCTCGGGCCCTACGGCGCCGAGATCGCCGACGACTACGCGCGCTACACCGCGGCGTCCGCGATGGCCGAGACCGCCGACAAGATCACCGGTGACGACGGCGGGCTGCAGCACTACCTGCTGCTCGTCGGTGCGCTGCGCTCGCTCGCCCGCGGCGAGCACAGCCCGGCGCTCACGCTCGACTCCTACCTGCTGCGCTGCCTCGCCGTCGCCGGCTGGGCGCCGAGCCTCCTCGACTGTGCCGTCACCGGGGCACCGGGCCCGCACGGCCGTTTCGCGGTGCAGCTCGGCGGCGTCGTCGCCGAGGATGTCGCGCCGGCCGGCTCCCCGCGGATCGCCCCGGAGACCCTCGCGCTGCTTCGCGCGCTGCTCGCCGGCGACTGGCCGGCGGCCGAGGCCGCAAGCGCACGGGCGCGCGAGCAGGCGTCCGGCGTCGTCGCCGCCTACGCCCAGTTCCACATCGAGCGCACCGTGAGGAGCCTGGAGCACGTCGAGCGGAGCCCGGCATGACCGGGCTGCTCCCGGTCGACTGGACCGGCCTCTACCCGCCGCAGCTGCCGGCGAGGGCGGTGCCGGCGCACGTCGCCATCGTCATGGACGGCAACGGCCGCTGGGCGAACCGCCGCGGTCTCACCCGCATCGAGGGGCACCGGGCCGGCGAGGCCGCGCTGCTCGACGTGGTCGCCGGCGCCATCCAGATCGGGGTCAAGCACCTGAGCGTCTACGCCTTCAGCACCGAGAACTGGAAGCGCAGCCCCGAGGAGGTGCGCTTCCTGATGGGCTACAACCGCGAGGTGCTGCACCGCCGTCGCGACCAGCTCGACGCCTGGGGGGTGCGCATCCGCTGGGCCGGCCGCCGGCCGCGGCTGTGGCGCAGCGTCATCGACGAGCTGCAGCTCGCCGAGCGCCGCACCGCGGGCAACACCACGATGACGCTGCAGATGTGCGTCAACTACGGCGGTCGCACCGAGATCACCGACGCCGTGCGCGGCATCGCCGAGGACGTCGCCGCCGGCCGGCTCAAGCCCGCCGGCGTCACCGAGCGGCTGATCGGACGCCACCTGTACCAGCCCGAGCTGCCCGACGTGGACCTGTTCGTGCGCTCGAGCGGCGAGCAGCGCACGTCCAACTTCCTGCTCTGGCAGTCCGCCTACGCCGAGATGGTGTTCCTCGACACGCTGTGGCCGGACTTCTCCCGCGCCGAGCTGTGGCGGGCGATCGTGATCTACGCCGCCCGCAGCCGACGCTTCGGCGGCGCGGTGGACGCCCCCGCGGCGCCGAAGGCCTGAGCCCAGGGCCTGAGCCCGGGGCCTGAGCGCGGCCCAGCGATTCCGCGCCGCGCGGCCGTCTCGCTAGGGTGTTCCGGTGCTTTCGACTCCCGCCAGCGGCCCCGTCCGCGTCGGCCTCATCGGCTACGGCCTCGCCGGTCGCGTGTTCCACGCCCCGTTCATCGCCGCGAACCCCGCGCTCGAGCTGAGCCTGATCGCGACGGCCGATCCCGCGCGGGCGCGGCAGGCGGGCGCCGCGCATCCCGGGGCCCGCGTCGTCCCCCGCCCCGAGGAGGTCATCGGCGCCGACGTCGACCTCGTCGTGATCGCGAGCCCGGTGTCCGTGCACTGCGAGCAGGCGGGCGCGGCGCTGGCCGCCGGGCACTCGGTCGTCATCGACAAGCCCTTCGTGCCGACGGTCGCCGAGGGCAGGCAGCTCATCGCCCAGGCGGATGCCGCGGGCCTCGCGCTCATCGTGTTCCACAACCGCCGCTGGGACGGTGACTTCCTCACCGTCCGCTCGCTCGTCGAGACCGGCCGGCTCGGCGCCGTGCACCGCTTCGAGTCCGCCTTCGAGCGCTGGAGCGGCCCGGTCCGGGACCGCTGGCAGGACCGGCTCGGCCCCGAGCAGGGCGCCGGCATCGCCTACGACCTCGGCTCCCACCTCGTCGACCAGGCGCTGCAGCTGTTCGGCCCCGCCGAGGTGGAGCTCGCCGAGTTCGGCCGGGTGCGCGCGGGGGCGGCGAGCGAGGACGACGCCTTCATCGCGCTCCGGCACACCTCGGGCACGCTGTCCCACCTGAGCATGAGCCACGTCGCCGGCGTCCCCGGGCCGCGGTTCCGGGTGCTCGGCTCCGCGGGCGCCTACCGCTGCTTCGGGCTGGACCCGCAGGAGGCGCAGCTCGCGGCGGGCCTGCGGCCCGGGGAGCCCGGCTACGGCGTCGTCGCCGAGGACGACTGGGGCACGCTCGGCTCGGGCGCCGACACGGCCCGGCTGCGCACCGAGCCGGGCGACTACTCGGCGTTCTACGCCGGGGTGGCGCGCACCGTGCGCGAGGGCGCGCCCGCGTCGGTGGATGCGCGCGAGGCGCTCGAGGTGGTGCGGATCATCGAGCGGGCCCACGAGGTGGCCCGCATCCGGTCCACTGTGGCCTGAGCGCCGTGGCCTGAGCGCGCCGGGCCCGAGCGCGCCGGGCCCGAGCGCCGTGGTCTGGCGCGGATGCCGGGGACGGCGCCGTCGCAGCTTTGGGTTATCCTGACCTAAACCGCTAGACTTGCTTAGCGTCATCCGCACCCTAACTGTCGCCCCGGCGCCAGGAGCAGCCAGGAACCGCCAGGAGCAGCCACGAGCGTCACCGAACCCGCGAGCATCGACATCGCCGTGTCGACGGTGATCTTCGCGCTGCGCGACGACGACTCCGGTGCGGCGAGCCTGCGCATCCCGCTGGTGCGGCGGGTCACGGAGCCCTTCCTCGACCGCTGGGCGCTGCCCGGCGGCGGCGTGGGCGTCGCCGAGGGGCTCGAGGACGCCGCGGGCCGCACCCTCGCCGCGACGACCGGGCTCGCGCCCAGCTACCTCGAGCAGCTGTACTGCTTCGGCGCCGTCGACCGCTCGCCCACCGGCCGGGTGGTGAGCATCGTCTACTGGGCGCTGCTGCGCAGCGAGGAGGCCGCCGCGGCCATCGAGGGCGAGAACGTGCGCTGGTTCCCCGCCGACGGGCTGCCGCGGCTGGCCTTCGATCACAACCGCATCGTCGAGTACGCGCTCTGGAGGCTGCGCAGCAAGCTGGAGTACTCCCGCATCGGCTACGCCTTCCTCGGCGAGGAGTTCACCCTGGCCCAGCTGCGCGTCGTGCACGAGGCCGTGCTCGGCCGGCCCATCGACCCGGCGAACTTCCGGCGCCAGGTGGGCTCGGCGATCACCCCCACCGGCAGGCGGCTCACCGGCACGCGCCACCGGCCGCCGGCGCTGTACCGCTACAGCGCTGCCGCAGCGCTCGTGGACACCGGCCCGCTGGACACCGGCCCGCTGGACACCGGCCCGCTGGACACCGGCCCACTGGGTGCCGTGCCGCCGGGCGCCGTGCCCGCACCCCCGTCCCCCACCCCCCCAGTCGGAAGGCCGGCCATGACGAGCGTCGACACCACGATCCGCCGGATCAGCAACGGCCAGGCGGTCGGCTCCGTCTGCGCCCCCGGGCTCGCCGAGGGGCCCTGGGCCGCCGACGCGCTGCCCTTCCCGACCTACGGGCCGGGCGCGTCGATGGCGGACACCATCCCGGCCGGCTCGCCCAGGCAGGGCGCGCTGCCGCTGGAGTACCAGCGCGCGAGCACCGAGGAGCTGCACGGCCGCATCCGCCGGGCGAAGGCCGCGCTCGGCTCTTCGGTCGTCGTGCTCGGGCACTTCTACCAGCGCGACGAGATCGTGCAGCACGCCGACTTCCTCGGCGACAGCTTCCAGCTCGCCGGCGCCGCCCAGACGGTGCCGGACGCCCAGGCGATCGTGTTCTGCGGCGTGCACTTCATGGCCGAGACCGCGGACATCCTGGCGCGGGAGGGCCAGAGCGTCATCCTGCCGAACCTCGCCGCCGGCTGCTCGATGGCCGACATGGCCGACATCGACAGCGTCGAGGACGCCTGGGAGCAGCTCCAGGCGCTCTACGGCACCGAACCGGACGCCACGGGCCGGGCGCCGGTGATCCCGGTGACGTACATGAACAGCTCGGCCGCGCTCAAGGGCTTCTGCGGCCGCAACGGCGGCATCGTCTGCACGTCCTCGAACGCCGCGACGGTGCTCGAGTGGGCCTTCGAGCGCGGGCAGCGGGTGCTGTTCTTCCCCGACCAGCACCTCGGCCGCAACACGGCGAAGGCCATGGGGGTGCCGCTTGGTCGGATGCCGATGTGGGACCCGGCGAAGCCGCTCGGCGGCAACGCGGGCGACGACCTGCTCGACGCCCGGGTGATCCTGTGGCACGGCTTCTGCAGCGTGCACAAGCGCTTCACGGTCGACCAGATCGAGCGCGCCCGGGCGGCACACCCCGGGGTGCGCGTGATCGTGCACCCGGAGTGCCCGATGCCCGTCGTCGACGCCGCCGACGAGTACGGTTCGACCGACTACATCCGCCGGGCGGTGGCGGCGGCCACCGAGCCGACCACGTTCGCGATCGGCACCGAGATCAACATGGTCAGCCGGCTCGCCGCCGAGTTCCCCCAGCACGAGATCTTCTGCCTCGACGACGTCGTCTGCCCCTGCTCGACGATGTACCGCATCCACCCCGGCTATCTCGCCTGGGTGCTCGAGGAGCTCCTCGGCCGCGACGGCGGCCCCGGCCGGGTGGTCAACCGCATCGAGGTCGCGGCGGACATCGCCGCCGACGCCCGCACGGCCCTCGAGCGGATGCTCGCGGCACGGCCCCGGCCGGTGGCCGGTGTCGCCGGTGTCGCCGGTGACGCCGGGGACTGAGCCGTGCACGTCATCGTCGTCGGCTCCGGCGCCGCGGGCCTGCTCACCGCGCTCGAGGCATCGGCGCGCCACCGGGTGACGCTCGTCACCAAGGCGGGCCTCGAGGAGGGCAACACCCGCTACGCCCAGGGCGGCATCGCCGCGGTGCTGGACGGCGCGCTGGGCGTAGCGCCCGGGGAACCCGGCGCGGACAGCCCGGCGGCACACGCCGCGGACACCCTCGCCGCCGGTGCCGGCCTGGCCGACCGCGCCGTCGTCGCGCTGCTGTGCCGGGAGGGCCCCGAGCGGGTGCGGGACCTCATCGCCCGGGGCGTGGCCTTCGACCGCGCCGCGGACGGCGGCCTCGCCCGGGGGCACGAGGCGGCGCACTCGCACCGCCGGGTGCTGCACGCGGGCGGGGACGCCACCGGCCTCGCCGTCGAGACCGCCCTCGTGCGGGCGGTGCGCGCGGCGGCGTCCGTGACCGTGCGGGAGCACGCGGCCCTGGTGGACCTGCTTCTCGACGCGGGGGAGGTCGCCGGCATCCGGCTGCTCACCGCCGCCGGCGTCCTGACCCTGAGCGCCGACGCCGTCGTGATCGCCTCGGGCGGTGCCGGGCGGCTGTACGCGCACAGCACGAACCCGGCGGTCGCCACCGGCGACGGCGTGGCCGCCGCCTGGCGGGCGGGCGCCGTCATCGCGGACGTCGAGTTCTACCAGTTCCACCCCACCGCCCTGGCGGTGCCGGGCGGCCCGCTCGTCTCGGAGGCCGTGCGCGGCGAGGGCGCCGTGCTGCGCGGCTCCGACGGCGAGCGCTTCATGCGCCGGCTGCATCCGGACGCCGAGCTCGCGCCGCGCGACGTGGTGGCCCGCGGCATCGCCGCGCGGATGGCGGCCCAGGACGGCGCCCCGGTGCTGCTGGACGCGACGTCCCTCGGCGGTGCCTTCCTCGCTCGGCGCTTCCCGGGGATCACGGCGGCCTGCGCCGCCCACGGTCTCGACTGGGGGCGCGAGCCGGTGCCGGTCACGCCGGCGGCGCACTACTGGATGGGCGGCATCCGCACCGATGCCGACGGTCGCAGCTCGCTGCCGGGGCTGTTCGCCGTCGGCGAGGCGGCCTGCACCGGCGTGCACGGCGCCAACCGGCTCGCCTCGAACTCGCTGCTCGAGGCGCTGGTGTTCGCCCACCGGGCGGCCGCGGCGCTCGAGCCCCCGCCCCGGCCGGGCGAGCCCGACGGCGGCCTCCGCCGCGGGACGGGCTCCGCCGCGACCGTCCCCGCTGAGCCGAGCGACCCGCTCGACCGCATGCAGCTTGATCCGGCCGGCCGGGCGCTGATGGACACCGCCGTCACGCGGATCTCGGTGATCGAGACGGACGTCTCCGCTGCGTTCGACAGATCCGCGTCGGGGAGATCCGGGTGGGATGCCGCCGGGCCGGACTTTGCCGGGCCGGACTCTGCCGGGCCGGGGTCGGCGCGGGACCGCATCCAGCGGCTGATGTGGGAGCACGTCGGGCTCGTCCGCGACGCCGAGGGGCTCGGCCGCGCGCTCGCCGAGCTGCCGTCGCCGGCCGCCGTGTCGCCGGCCGCCGCATCGCCGGGGGATCCCGCCTCGCTCGGCGAGCTCGAGGACCGCAACCTCGCCGAGCTGGCCGCCCTCGTCGCCCGGG
The DNA here is from genome assembly GCA_047605685.1 of Microbacteriaceae bacterium. Taxonomy (GTDB): domain Bacteria; phylum Actinomycetota; class Actinomycetes; order Actinomycetales; family Microbacteriaceae; genus JAUASV01. Next base: position 8,067 of record JASGFF010000006.1, on the reverse strand, counting down.
CGGCGCTCGCGCGCGAGGAGTCCCGCGGGGCGCACCATCGCGCCGACTTCCCCGGCACGCGCGCCGAGTGGGCGCGGCACTCGGCCTTCGAGCTCGCGAGGGAGCCCGCCGGTGTCCGCTGACAGCGTCCTCGCCCCCGTGGCGCCCCCCGTCGACACCGCCGCGATCGACCGCGTCGTCCGGCTCGCGCTCGAGGAGGACGCCCCCTGGGGCGACGTCACGAGCGATGCCTTCGTCCCGGTCGAGGCGTGGGCGACGGCGGAGCTCGTCGCGCGCGAGCCCGGCGTGTTCAGCGGCGTCGGCATTCTGGTGCGCACGTTCGCCGCGCTCGAGACCGGCGTGCGCGTCGAGCCGCGTCGCGGCGACGGCGAGCGCTTCGAGACCGGCGACGTGCTCGCCGTCATCACCGGCCCCGCCCGCGCCGTGCTGCGCGGCGAGCGGGTCGCGCTCAACCTCGTGCAGCGGATGAGCGCGATCGCGACGACCACGGCCCGCTACGTCGCCGAGGTGGCCGGCACCCGGGCCCGGGTCGTCGACACCCGCAAGACCACCCCGGGCCTGCGCGCCCTGGAGCGCCAGGCCGTCCGGCACGGCGGCGGGCACAACCACCGCTTCTCGCTCTCCGACGCGGTGATGGCCAAGGACAACCATCTCGCCGTGCTCGCCGAGCGCGGCATCGACGTCACGAGCGCGATCCGGGACGCCCGGGCCCGCATCGGCCACACCGTCCACCTCGAGGTCGAGGTGGACCGCCTCGAGCAGATCGAGCCGGTGATCGCCGGCGGCGTCGACACGATCATGCTCGACAACTTCGGTGTCGACGAGCTGCGGGAGGGGGTGCGCATCGTCGCCGGGCGGGCGCTCGTCGAGGCATCCGGCGGCGTCAGCCTCGCGACCATCGGCGCGATCGCCCGCACCGGCGTCGACGTCATCTCGGTCGGCGCGCTCACACACGGCGTGCGCGCGCTCGACCTCGGCCTCGACATCCGCAGCCTCGGCACCCGCACCCGCAGCCGCAGCCGCGGCGACCGGGACCTCGGCATCCGGGCCGGCGGATCGTGATCTACCTCGACCACGCCGCCACGAGCCCGGTGCGCCGCGAGGTGCTCGAAGCCATGTGGCCCTGGCTGACCGCGGGCTTCGGCAACCCATCCAGCCACCACGAGCCGGGCCGCCGGGCCGCCGACGCGCTCGCCGAGGCCCGCGCCCGGATCGCCCGCGCTCTCGGTGCCCGCGCATCCGATGTCGTGCTCACCTCCGGCGGCACCGAGGGCGACAACCTCGCGATCAAGGGGATCGCCCTCGCCGCGCCGCGCGGCCGGCACCTGGTGACGGCCGCGACGGAGCACGAGGCGGTGCTGGCCAGCTGCCGGTACCTGGAGCGGCTGCACGGCTTCACGGTGTCCCTCGCGCCGGTGGACGGCGAGGGCGTCGTCACCCCGGAGGCGCTCGCCTCGGTGCTGCGCCCGGACACGACGCTCGTGTCGATCGCGCACGGCAACAACGAGATCGGCGTGGCCCAGGACCTGCCGGCGCTCGCCGGCCTCGCCCGCGAGGCGGGGGCCCGCTTCCACGCCGACGCGGTGCAGTCGGCGGCCTGGGCGGATGTCGGCCCCGCGGCCCTCGGCGCGGACGCCGTCACGATCGCCGGGCACAAGCTCGGCGCCCCCGCGGGGATCGGCGCGCTCGTGCTGCGCCGCGCCGTGCCCCTCGAGCCGCTCGTGCACGGCGGCGGGCAGGAGCGTGGCCGGCGCTCCGGCACCGAGAACGTCGCCGGGGCCGTGGGCCTCGCCACCGCGCTCGAGCTGGCGGCGGAGAGTCGGGCCGCGGCCGACCGGGTCGCCGGGCTGCGCGACGCGCTCATCGACGGAGTGCTCGCCGCGGTGCCCGGGGCGCGGCTGACCGGGCCGCGGCGCGCCCGGCTGCCGAACCACGCCTCGTTCTGCTTCCCCGGCTCGGGCGGCGCGCTGCCCGGCGACGCTCTGTCGGGCCATGCTCTGTCGGGCCATGCTCTGCCGAGCCATGCTCTGCCGGGCACGAGCGGCGAGGCCGTGCTGCTGGAGCTGGAGCGGCGGGGCGTCGTCGCCTCGAGCGGCTCGGCCTGCGCGGCCGGCAGCGACGAGCCCTCGCACGTGCTCACCGCCATCGGCGTCGAGCCGGCCGTCGCCCAGACCGCCGTGCGCTTCACCCTGGACGCCGCAACGAGCGCCGAGGACGTCCGGATCGCGGTCGGGGCCACCGCCGAGGCGGTCGCGCGTCTGGCCGCCCTTACGAGCCGGTGAGCGGCCGGGCCGGTGAGCGGCGGGCCGGTAACGGCCGGCCGGGTCAGCGCCGGTCGCGGAGCATGTTCGTCATCCGCACGGTGGAGAGCCGGTTGCCCTCGTCGTCGCGCATGACGATCTGGTGGGTCGCGAGGGTGCGGCCGAGCACGAGCGCCTCGCAGGTGCCGGTGACCCACCCGCTCGTCACCGAGCGCGAGTGCGTCGCGTTGATCTCGATGCCCACCGCGTAGCGGCCAGGGCCGGCGTGGATGGCGGCGGAGAGCGAGCCGAGCGACTCGCCGAGCACCACGTGGGCGCCGCCGTGCAGCAGCCCGATCACCTGGGTGTTGCCCTCGACCGGCATCCGCGCCGTGGACAGCTCGGCGGAGAGCGACAGCAGCTCGATGCCCATCTTGCGCGCGAGCGCGCCCCCCGCGGAGTCGACGAGACGAGCGACGAGCTCGGGGTCCATTCCCTCGGGGAAGAGCGTCACGCCCGGCAGCCTAGGGCACCCGGGTCGCGCCCGCCGGCCTGTCGGATGCCGTGGCTAGGCTGGCCTGCGTGCCCGAGACGGTCGAGACGCTCAAGCCCGCGGAGACGGCCAAGCCCACGCTCCTGCTCGTCGACGGGCACTCCCTCGCCTTCCGGGCCTTCTACGCCCTGCCGCTCGACAGCTTCGTCACCCGCGACGGACAGCACACCAACGCCATCCACGGCTTCATCGCGATGCTCGTCACCCTGCTCAAGGCCGAGCGGCCCAGCCACCTCGCCGTCGCCTTCGACATCTCCCGCCACTCCTTCCGCACCCGCGAGTACCCGGACTACAAGGGCACCCGCGGCGAGACGCCGCCCGAGTTCGTCGGCCAGGTGCCGCTGCTGGAGGAGGCGCTCGCGGCCATGGGCATCGCGACGCTCTCCAAGGAGGACTTCGAGGCGGACGACATCCTCGCCACCCTCGCCGGCCGCGGGGCCGCGGAGGGCTACCGGGTGCTCGTCGTCTCCGGCGACCGGGACAGCCTGCAGCTCGTCACCGACGACGTCACCGTGCTCTACCCGAGCGTGCGCGGCGTCAGCGAGCTCAAGCGCTACGACCGAGAGGCCGTGCTGGAGCGCTACGGCGTCGAGCCGCAGCAGTACCCCGAGGTGGCCGCGCTCGTCGGCGAGACGAGCGACAACCTCATCGGCATCGACAAGGTCGGCGAGAAGACGGCCGTCAAATGGGTGCAGAAGTACGGCACCGTCGACGAGATCATCGCCCACGCCGAGGAGATCACCGGCGTCGTCGGGCAGAACCTGCGCGCGCAGAAGGACCGCGCGCTGCTCAACCGGCGGCTGAACCGCCTCGTCACCGACGTGGAGCTGCCCTACGGCCCCGCCGAGCTCGAGCGCCGCCCGATGAGCGAGCAGGCGGTGCGGCGGGTGTTCGACCGGCTGCAGTTCCGCACGCTGCAGCAGCGGGTGCTCGCCCTCGCGGCCGAGGAGGGCCGGCTCGACGGCGCGGCGTCGGCCGCCGCGGTCGGGCAGGACGCGGTCGGGCAGAACGCGGTCCCGGCGGTGCGCACGCTCCTCGACGAGGAGCTCGCCGCCTGGATCGAGCGCGTGACGGATGCCGGAAGCCGGCCGCTCGGCCTCCGCCTCGAGTCGGCACCGGTGGCCGCGCCGGCGGTCGGCGCCGGCCGCCGGCAGCTCACCGGCATCGGCCTGGCCAGTCGCGACGAGTCCGTGCACGTGCCCTGGGCCGCCGGGCGGCCCGACCACCGCGCGCCCGACCACCGCAGCCCTGGCCACCGCAGCCCCGACCACCGCAGCCCCGACCATCGCGCGCTCGAGGAATGGCTCGCCGGCGAGGCGCCGAAGATCGTGCAGGGCGCGAAGCGCGACATCCGGCTGCTGGCCGACGCCGGGCTCGCCCTCGGCGGCCTCGCCTTCGACACGAGCGTCGCGAGCGCGCTGCTGCGCCCGAGCGCCCGCGCCGACGACCTCGCCGCCCAGGTGTACGAGCAGCTCGGCGAGACGCTGCCGCAGCCGGACCCGAACCAGCTCGTGCCGGAGGCGGAGCCGGTGAGCGTCGCGACCGAGGCCTGGTACCTGGTGCGGGTCGCCGACGCCCTCGCCGAACGGCTCGACGCCACCACCCGCCTGGTGCTCGACACGATCGAGCTGCCGCTCGCCCCGGTGCTGGCCCGGATGGAGCGCGACGGCATCGCCGTGGAGCGCCCGCTGCTGGCCGGCCTCTCCGCAGAGCTGCGCGCGAGCGCCGACGACATCGCCCGGCGCGCCTTCGAGGTCATCGGCCGCGAGGTGAACCTCGGCAGCCCCAAGCAGCTGCAGGAGGTGCTGTTCGAGCAGCTGCAGATGCCCAAGACCCGGGCCAACAAGACCGGCTACTCGACGGATGCCGCGAGCCTGACCGACCTGCAGGAGCGCTCCCCGCACCCGTTCCTCGGCCTGCTGCTCGAGCACCGCGACGCCACGAAGCTCGGGCAGATCACCGAGTCCCTGGAGAAGTCGGTCGCGGCCGACGGCCGGGTGCACACCAGCTACGACCAGGTGGGCGCCGCGACCGGCCGGGTCTCCTCGAACGACCCGAACCTGCAGAACATCCCGGTGCGCACCGAGGTCGGCCGGCGCATCCGCAGCGCCTTCGTGCCCGGGCCCGGCTTCGAGACGCTGCTGACCGCCGACTACTCGCAGATCGAGATGCGCATCATGGCGCACCTCTCCGGCGACCCCGGCCTCATCGAGGCCTTCAACGCGGGCGAGGACCTGCACCGCTTCGTCGGCGCCCGGGTGTTCCACGTCGAGCCCGCCGAGGTCACCCCGCTCATGCGCACCAAGGTCAAGGCGATGTCCTACGGCCTGGCCTACGGGCTCAGCGCCTTCGGCCTGTCCAAGCAGCTGCGCATCGAGACCGCGGAGGCCCGCGAGCTCATGGCCGACTACTTCGCCCGCTTCGGCGCCGTGCGCGACTACCTTCGGGACGTCGTCGAGCGCGCCCGCGTCGACGGCTACACCGAGACGATCTTCGGCCGGCGCCGGCCGTTCCCGGAGCTCTCCAGCCCCAACCGGGTGCTGCGCGAGAACGCCGAGCGCCAGGCGCTCAACTCACCGATCCAGGGCTCGGCCGCCGACATCATCAAGCGGGCGATGATCGGGGTGGCCGCGGACATCCGCGAGCACGGCCTCGGCTCGCGGCTGCTGCTGCAGGTGCACGACGAGCTCGTGCTCGAGGTCGCCCCGGGTGAGCTGGAGCGGCTGCGCGGCATCGTGGTGACGAGGATGCGCGGTGCCGCCGAGCTCTCCGTGCCGCTCGACGTGCAGGTGGGCACGGGAGAGAACTGGGACGCCGCCGCCCACTAGCCGCCGCGGCCTCAGCCCAGTCCCCGGCCCCAGCATCAGGAGGATGTCCCATGCCCGAGCGCACCGTCACCGTCGCCTCCCGGGTGGGACTGCACGCCCGTCCGGCCGCGCTGCTCGCCGAGGCCGCCGCCCGGGCCGGGCTGCCGGTCACCATCAGCTCCGCCGCCGGCCGAAGCGTCGACGCGGCGAGCATCCTCGGCGTGCTCTCCCTGGGCGTCGACCACGGCGACACCGTGACGATCGCCGCCGAGGGCGCGGGCGCCGAGGCGGCGCTCGACACGCTCGAGGCGCTGCTGCGCACCGACCTCGACGCCGAGTAGCCGATGCCGAGTAGCCGATGCCGAGTAGCCGATGCCGAGCAGCCGACGCCGAGCAGCCGGCGCTGGCAGGATGGGGGGATGACCCGAGCCGGGCGGCGCGCGCCCACCGCCATCGACCGGATCGCCGAGCGCTGGGTCGACACCCGGGTGGCGCTGCACCCGGAGGAGGCCGTCTGGATGGGCCGCCCCGGTCACGAGGGCCGCTACGCCGACCACTCGCCGGCCGGGTTCGAGGCGGACGCCGCCGCGGCCGCGTCAGCGCTCGCCGAGCTGCGCCGGGCGACGCCCGTCGACGAGGTCGACCGGGTCACGGCGCTCGACCTGGACCGGGAGCTGAGCCTCGAGCTCGAGACCCTGGAGGCGGGTCTCGGCTACCGCGATCTGGCCGTCATCGCCTCGCCCGCCCAGGGGCTCCGTGAGATCCTCGACCTGGAGCCCACGGCCACCGAGCAGGACTGGGCGACGATCGCCGCGAGGCTGCGCAACCTGCCCGCGGCGATGACCGGCTACATCGCCACGCTCCGCGAGGGCATCCGCCGCGGCATCGTGCCGGCCCGGCGCCAGGTGGAACAGGTGATCGTGCAGTGCCGTCGCAACCTCGGCGAGGAGGGCATCTTCGGCCGCCTCGTCGCCGAGGCGCGCCCGAGCGGTGCGGACCCGAGCGGTGCGGACCCGGGCGGCGCCGGCCCGGGCGGCGAGCTGCCGCCCGCGCTGCGCGCCGAGCTGGCCCGCGGAGCCGCCGCGGCCTCGGGCGCCTACGAGTCGCTCATCGGCTTCCTCGCCGCGGAGCTCGCCCCCGTCGCGGGGGAGGAGGACGCGGTGGGCCGCGAGCACTACGCGCTCGCCTCCCGGCGCTTCCTCGGCGCGAGCGTCGACCTCGACGAGACCTACGAGTGGGGGCTCGAGGAGCTCGCCCGCACCGTCGCCGAGCAGGAGGCCCTCGCGCGCGAGATCCTGCCCGGGGCATCCGTGGAGGAGGCGATCGCGCACCTCGACGCCGACCCGTCGCGCCGGATCGCCGGCACCGAGGCGCTGCGGGAGTGGATGCAGGCCACGAGCGACCGGGCGGTCGCGGAGCTCGCGGCCTCGCACTTCGACATCCCGGAGCCGGTGCGCGCGCTGGAGTGCCGGATCGCGCCGAGCCAGGACGGCATCATCTACTACACCGGGCCGAGCGACGACTTCTCCCGGCCGGGCCGGATGTGGTGGAGCGTGCCGCCGGGCGTGACCGAGTTCAGCACCTGGCGCGAGCTGACCACCGTCTACCACGAGGGCGTGCCCGGCCACCACCTGCAGATCGGCATCGCCACCCACAACCGCGAGGAGCTGAACAGCTGGCGCCGCTTCGCCGGCACCTCCGGCCACGCCGAGGGCTGGGCGCTGTACGCCGAGCGGCTCATGGACGACCTCGGCTATCTCGCCGACCCGGCCGAGCGGCTCGGGATGCTCGACGGCCAGCGGATGCGCGCCGCCCGGGTGGTGCTCGACATCGGCGTGCACCTCGGCAAGCCCCGCCCCGACGGCGAGGGCCGCTGGAGCGGCGACTGGGCGTTCGAGTTCTTCCGCCGGCACGTGCACCTCGACGCCGGCTTCGTCGACTTCGAGGTGAACCGCTACCTCGGCTGGCCCGGCCAGGCGCCCTCGTACAAGATCGGCCAGCGCATCTGGGAGCAGCTGCGCGACGAGACCGCCCGCCGCGAGGGGGCGGCCTTCGACATCCGCGCCTTCCACTCGCGGGCGCTGCGTCTGGGAGGCCTGGGCCTCGACACCCTGCGGACGGCCCTGCTCGACGGCCCGGCCTGATATGCTCAGGGGTCGCACTCTGCGATCTCCATATCCGCATGTCCGCGCGGAACCCCACACGCACCGCCCCTCGTCGGCTGGCGCGTGCCCGCGCGGGCCCGACCAAGACAACCGAAGGCCACCCCATTTTATGACACTCGTCTCGCCTGCCAAGGCACCCAAGCAGGTCGCCATCAACGACATCGGATCTGCTGAAGACTTTCTCGCCGCCGTCGAGAAGACACTGAAGTTCTTCAACGACGGCGACCTCATCGAGGGCACCGTGGTCAAGATCGACCGCGACGAGGTGCTCCTCGACGTCGGCTACAAGACCGAGGGCGTCA
>JASGFF010000005.1:0-58004 GCA_047605685.1 Microbacteriaceae bacterium | reverse complement strand
CTCCGCCGGGCCGCCACGACGACGTGCTCGTCGTCGGCGCCGGCTTCGCCGGCCTGGGCGCCGCACTGCGGCTCGCCGAGGCCGGGCACGGGGTCGCGGTGATCGAGCGCGCCGGCGCCGTCGGCGGCACCTGGCGTGACAACAGCTACCCGGGCGTCGCCTGCGACATCCCGGCCCCGCTCTACGCCTTCTCGTTCCACTCCGGCAGCGGCTGGCACCGGCGCTTCGCCGCCGGCGCGCAGATCCGCGACTACCTGGAGGGCCTCGCCGACCGGGTGCGCCCGCTCATCGAGCTCGACACGACGCTGCTCGGCGCCGACTGGGACGAGGACGAGCGGCTCTGGCGGGTGCGCACCAGCCGCGGCATCCGCAGCTGCGCTGCGCTCGTGCTCGCCTGCGGCCGCCTCGCCGAGCCCTACGTGCCGAGCGTGCCCGGCCTCGCGACGTTCCCCGGCCCGGTGTTCCACTCCGCGCGCTGGGACCACGGCGTCGCGCTCGACGGCGCGCGGGTCGCCATCGTCGGCTCGGGGGCGAGCGCCGTGCAGCTGCTGCCCGCCGTCGCGGCGCGCGCCGCCTCCGTCGTGCAGTTCCAGCGCAGCGCACCCTGGATCGTGCCGCGCCTCGAGCGCGCCTACACGCACGCCGAGCGCGCCCTGCTGGCAACGCCGGAGGGGCTGCACGCCGAGCGCGAGCGGCTGTTCTGGGAGCTCGAGGAGGGCTTCCGCGAGCGCGCCGGCGACCCGGTGCGCATCGCCGCGGCCCGCGCCCGCGCCCTCGCCCACCTCGAGCGGCAGGTGTCGGATGCCCGGCTGCGCGCCCTGCTCACGCCCGGCTACGAGATCGGCTGCAAGCGCGTGCTGCTCTCCGACGACTACTACCCCGCGGTGTCCGGGCCGCGGGTGACGATCGAGCCGAGCGCCCTGAGGTCCGTCGCGGGCGCCCGGCTCGCCGGCGCCAGCGGGCGCGGCCACGAGGTCGACGTGCTCGTGCTCGCCACCGGCTTCCGCACCGCCGAGCAGCCCTACGCCCCGCTCGTGCGCGCGCGCGGGCGCAGCCTCGCCGAGCACTGGCGCGACGGGATGCGCGCCTACGCGGCCACCCTGGTCGCGGACTTCCCCAACCTGTTCGTGCTCGACGGCCCGAACGCCGGCCTCGGCCACAACTCCGCGATCACCATGATCGAGGCGCAGATCGACCTCGTGCGCGAGGTGCTGCGGCCCGGCGAGGTGGTGGAGGTCGACGCGGCGCGCGAGGACGCCTGGACCGCCGAGGTCGACCGGCGCGCCGCCGGCACCGTGTGGACCACGGGCGGCTGCGAGAGCTGGTACCTCGACCCCCGCCTCGGCCGGCTCACCCTGCTGTGGCCGGGCTTCGCGCACGAGTTCGTCGCCGCGCTGCGCGAGGCGGCATCCGTCATCCCGGTGAGAGGTGCGTCATGACAGTCCCGCTGCCCACCAGCTCCGAGGCTGTGCCCATTCGCTTCGGCTACAAGGCGAGCGCCGAGCAGTTCGGCCCCGCCGAGCTGCTGCGCTACGCCGTGCTCGCCGAGGAGCTCGGCTTCGACAGCGTGTTCACGAGCGACCACCTGCAGCCCTGGCAGCACCGTGGCGGCCACGCCCCCGCCGCGATCCCGTGGCTCGGCGCGCTCGGCGCCTCGACCGAGCGGGTGCTCATCGGCACGAGCGTGCTCACGCCGACGCTGCGCTACCACCCCGGCGTGGTCGCGCAGGCCTTCGGCACCCTCGGCTCGCTGTTCCCCGGCCGGGTAGTCCTCGGCGTCGGCACCGGCGAGGCGCTCAACGAGGTGACCCTCGGCATCGACTGGCCCGAGCAGAAGGAGCGCTTCGCTCGGCTCAAGGAGGCGATCGGGCTCATCGAGGCGCTCTGGGCCGGCGAGCGGGTGAGCTTCGAGGGCCAGTTCTACCGGGTGCGGGATGCCACGGTCTACGACCGTCCCGAGACGCCGGTGCCGATCTACATCGGCGCGTCCGGGCCGGCCGCGACCCGGCTCGCCGGCCGCATCGCCGACGGCTGGATCACCACCTCGGGCAAGGGCCGGGCGCTCTATGCCGACACGCTCATCCCCGCGCTCGAGGAGGGCCTCGGCAAGCGCGAGAGCGCGCTCGGCACCGCCGTCGACCGGCTGATCGAGGTGAAGGTGTCGTTCGACCCCGACCGGGAGCGCGCGCTGCAGGACACCCGGTTCTGGGCGCCGCTCGCGCTCAGCCCGGAGCAGAAGACGAGCGTGCACGACCCGGTCGAGATGCAGCGGCTCGGCGACGCGCTGCCGATCGAGCAGGTCGCGAGCCGCTTCATCGTCTCGACGGATGCCGAGGAGCACGTCGCGCGGATCGCCGATTACCTCGACCTCGGCTTCACCCACCTGGTGTTCCACGGCCCGGGCCACGACCAGGAGCGCTTCCTGCGCCGCTACGGCGAGGAGATCCTGCCCCGGCTGCGCGCGCTGCGCGGCTGAGGGCGCTCAGGAAACCCGGCGCTCACGAGCCTTCGGGCACGATGAAGCCGCCGAGGACGTCGAGGAGCGCCGAGAGCTTCGTGCCGCTGTTGCCGTTCGGGGCGGCGATGATCCAGTTCGCGCCGACGAGGAACATCGCGGTCGAGTCCGCGTCGGCGAGCGCCGTGTTCACGACGGAGTCGCGGTCGTCCGCGCTCGCGTAGACGCTGAGCGTCAGCTTGCCGCACTTGACGGCGGACGTCGCCGGCGCCTCGGCATCGACGGTGGTCGGGCTCGCGCAGCTCAGGCCGGCCGCGACCGCGGCATCCACGAGCGCGCTCGCGTCGGCGTAGCTCGCGGAGTCGGCGGTGGGAGTCGCCTCGGCGTCGTCGGTGCCGTCATCCGTGGCGTCGTCGGTGGCGGCCGTCGCCGAGGCGTCCGGCGTGGCGCTCGCGACGGTCGCCGAGGATGTCGCGTCCCCGGACTCGTCGGCGTCGCCGCCGGTGCATCCGGAGAGCGCGAGGGCGATGAGCACGGGAGACAGGAGCAGAGCTGCGCGGATCATGCGGGCACCCTAACCCGAACGGCCGCCGCCGCCGCCGAGGCCGCCCGCGCGCCGCCTCCCGTCGACGGCGGGCCCGGTGCGATCAGGCCGTGGCCGAGTCGAGCAGCTGCGTCGTGCGGTAGGCGATGAACTCGGTGAGGACGATCGACGTCGATGTGCGCTGCACGCCGCGGCACCGCATGATGCGTCGCGTGACGAGGTAGAGATGCTCGGGATCGCGCGCGACCACCTGGCAGTGCATGTCGTCCCGGCCGGAGACGCCGGAGCACTCGACGACCTCGGGGATCGCGGCGAGCGCCTGGATCGTCTCGCCGAACTCGTTCTGGTCGACCTGCGCGCAGACGATCGCACGCAGCCCCAGCCCCAGGGCCTCCGGCTGCAGGCGGGCGCTGTGGGCGCGCAGCGCCCCGTCCCGCTCGAGACGCTCGAGACGCGAGCGCACGGTGCCCCGCGCGAGCCCGGTGCGCTCGGCGATGAGCATGACGGTCGCGCGAGGATCGCGGTCGAGCTCGAGCAGCACGCGCTGGTCGATCGCGTCGAGGGTCTGCGGCCTGGTCTTTGTGGCCAGGCGGGCGGTATCGCTCCGGGTGGATTTGGTCATACTGCTCAGGCTAACGAGGCCCGCTTGCACGCAGTGTGCTTCTGATGATGCGATCGGCCCCTACTTGATCATGGAGGTTCCGATTCCATGCGCGTATCGCCCACTGCAGCCGTCCTCATGGGGCTCGCGACCGCGATGTGGGGCGGCCACTACGTGCTTGCGAGCGTCGCGTCGCGCGCGCTCTCGCCCTTCGATCTCACGTTCTGGCGCTGGCTCATCGCCGTCATCCCGCTGCTGCTGATCGCGCAGCTCGTCGAGCGCCCCGACTGGCGCACGGTGCTCCGTGCCTGGCCGCGCATCGTGCTGCTCGCCGCGCTGGGCATGCTCGCCTACAACCTGCTCCTCTACACGGCGCTGCGCTTCACGACCTCGATCGGCGCCTCGATCGTCAACGCCGCGAACCCGGCGCTCATGGCGCTCCTCGGCACCTGGCTGCTGCGCGAGCGGCTCGGCGGGCGCCAGGTCGGCGGCATCGCGATCAGCCTGATCGGGGTGCTGCTCGTCATCTCGGGCGGGTCGCCGCTCTCGCTGCTATCGCTCGACGTCAACCCGGGCCAGCTGCTCATGATCGGCGCGATCGCGGCGTGGAGCCTGTACTCGATCTGGGGGCGCGTGCCCGGCGTGCCGCCGATCGCCTCGACGGCGGCGCAGGCGATCGTCGTGGTCGTCGCGATGGCCCCGCTCACGCCCGTCGCCGGGCTGTCGTGGCCGACGGACGCCGCGGCGAGCTGGTCGCTGCTCTACATCGCGATCCTGCCCTCGGTCGGCTCGTACGTGCTGTGGAACGCGGCGCTGCGCACGACGCCCACGGGCCTCGCGGCGATCTTCCTCAACCTCATCACGGTGTTCACGGTGATCATCGGCGCGACGACCGGCGAGCGACTCGCCGTCGTCGACATGCTGGGCGGCACGATCATCATCGCCGGCGTGCTCGTGACGAGCTGGCCCTCGCGCAGCGCCTCGGGCGAGCCGCGCTCGGCCGCGCCGGCCCCGAATGCCGAGCCGCACGATGCCGAGCCGCACGCCGCCCGGCGCGACTGAGCCCGGCGGGACCGAGCGGGCGGGACCGAACGTCAGCGCGGCTCGACGCCGAAGGCGCGGGCGAGTCGGTCGATCTTGCGGGCGCGGCCCAGGCGGGGCAGCGTCGAGCCGTCCTGGATGACGCCGCCCGAGGCCTCGAACTCGGCGAGGAAGTCGCGCGCCCAGGCGACATCCGAGGGGGTGGGGCTGATGACCTCGTTGATGACCGGCAGCTGCTCGACGTCGAGGCAGAGCTTGCCGGTGAGGCCGAGCATCACCGTCACCTCGGACTGCTCGCGCAGCACCCGGTGCGCCGTGCCGACCGTCGGCCCGTCGATGGGGCCGGGCAGGCCGCCGATGCGGGACGCCACCACGAGCCGCGACCGCGGATAGGCCATCGCGAGGTCGTCCGCGCTCGTGCCGGTGTCGCGACGGTAGTCGCCGGAGCCGAAGGCGAGCCGGAACGCGCCGCGGGCCTTCGCGATGTTGACCGCCTCCTCGATGCCGAGCGCCGACTCCACGAGCGCGAGCACGGGCGTGGCGCCGCCGAGCCGGTCGAACGTCTCGGTGACGTGCTCGCCCGCCTCGGTCTTCGCGAGCATCACGCCCGCGAGACCCGGGAGCCCCTTGAGCCGGTCGACGTCGTCGGACCAGAACGAGGTCGAGTGGTCGTTGATGCGCACCCAGGCGCGCTTCTGGCCGTCGGAGAGCCAGGAGGCGACATCCTCGCGCGCCCCGTCCTTGAACGCGGGGTCGACGGCATCCTCGATGTCGAGCACGACCTGGTCCGCCCGCGATGCCCAGGCGGCCTCGAACCCGGCCGGCCGGGTCGCGTTCACGAGGAGCCAGGAACGGGCGATCTCCGGGTCGACGGTCCTTGCCACGATGGTCGATCCTACCGAGACGGGCCGATGCCCCCGCCATCGATGAGACGCATCATATGCATCGTCACGAGCGGCGCCACCTCGACCAGGTGCAGCTGCGCGGGATGCAGCCAGCGCAGCTCCTCGATCTCGGCGTGCGGTGCCACCGAGCCGGGCAGCTCGAGCGCGAACACCTCCGCGTCCACGCCGTGCCCGGGCTCGTTGGCGGCCGGGGCCTCGAAGCGGCCCAGGTGCGTCAGCGACGACTCGGCGACGACGACGCCGAGCTCCTCGTGGAGCTCGCGCACGAGCGCCTCGGCGGCGCCCTCCCCGGGCTCGGGCTTGCCGCCCGGCTGCATGAAAGCCGTGGTGCCGCGCTTGCGCACCAGCAGCAGCCGGCCGGCGTCGTCGACGGCGAGCGCGGCGACGACGCGGATGACGGGCACGCCCCCGGGTGCGGTCATCGGCGGCTCGGCATCCAGGGCTCGGCATCCGGGGCTCGGGCATCCGCTCGCTCGGCATCCGCGACTCGGGCATCCGCTCGCTCGGGCATCTGCTCGCTCAGCGGCGGACGCTCTTCTCGGGCACCGGGGCGGTGCCCGCGGCGCGCTGGGCGGCGTAGTAGGCGCGCGCCTCGTCCTGACGCTCCCGCTCCGCGCCCGAGGCGATCTCGGCGCGCACGAGCGCCGGGCCGAGCCCGAACGCCGCGACGAGGTCGTCGGCGTGCGGGCGCAGCATCGGCAGCAGCCGGTCGTCGATGCAGTCGGTGACGGCCCGGGCGCGCCGTGCCGAGAGCCGTCCGTTGACGAGGTGCCAGGCGGCGTGCCTCTCGATGAGGCCGAGGCCGAACAGGTCGCGCAGCCAGCCGAGCACCCGCCTCGTGCCGGCGTCCTCGACGCCGTCGAGCGCCCGCGTGAACGCCTCCCACTGCAGCAGCTCGCCGTGGGCGCGGGCCGCCTCGAGCAGCTCGTCCTGGTTGGCGTTGAACAGCGCGGCGGCACCGGCCGCGTCCAGCCGAGCAGCGGCGCGCAGCCGGCCGCCGAGCGTGGCGACCATCGCCTCCGCCCGCCCGGCGAGCAGCCGGCGCTGCGCGGCGGCGTCGAGCACGGCGCCCGCGGAACGGGCCGCGGAGCCAGCATCCGCCAGCCGCTGGCCCAGCTGGCGCAGCCCCGAGCGGTTGACGGCGCTCTCGCCCAGCCGCTCGGCGAGCAGGCGGAGGACCGTGGCGGCATCCGCCCCGCGCAGCCGCCGGGCCTGCTCGGTGAGCAGCCGCTTGGCCACGAGCTGCAGCAGCACGTTGTTGTCGCCCTCGAACGTGACGTAGACATCGAGGTCGGCGCGCAGCTGGGCGATGCGGTTGGCCTGCAGGAAGCCGGCACCGCCGCAGGCCTCGCGGCACTCCTGCAGGATGTCGAGGGCGGCCCAGGTGGACAGCGGCTTGAGCGCCGCCGCCATCGTCTCCAGGTGCTGCCGGTCGGCATCGGTGTCGTGGGCCCCGGAGAACACCCCGTCGAAGACGGCCAGGAACTCCTCGTGCGCGAAGCTCATCGCGTAGGTCTCGGCCAGCCGCGGCAGCAGCCGGCGCTGGTGACGCTGGTAGTCGAGCAGCACCACCTCCGCGCCGTCCGGCCCGTCGAACTGGCGACGCTCGCCCGCGTAGCGCACGGCGATCGTGAGCGCGAGCTTCGCCGCGAGCGTGGCGGAGCCGTCGAGCGAGACGCGACCCTGCACCAGGGTGCCGAGCATCGTGAAGAAGCGCCGACCGGGGCTCGCGATCGGCGAGGAGTAGCCGCCGTCCGCGGCGACGTCGCCGTAGCGGTTGAGCAGGCTCTCGCGCGGAACCCGCACACCGTCGAAGTGCAGCCGGCCGTTGTCGATGCCGTTGAGGCCGCCCTTGAGGCCGTCGTCCTCACCGCCGACACCGGGCAGGAAGGCGCCGGACTCGTCGCGCAGCGGCACGTAGAAGGCGTGCACGCCGTGGTTCACCCCGCGGGTGATGAGCTGGGCGAACACGACGGCGGCGACGCCGTGCAGCGCGGCGTTGCCGAGGTAGTCCTTCCAGGCGGCGCGGAACGGGGTATGGATGACGAACTCCTGCGTCGCCTCGTCGTAGCTCGCCGTGGTGCCGATGGCCGCGACATCCGAGCCGTGCCCGGTCTCGGTCATCGCGAAGGCGCCGGGCACCTCGAGGCTCATGATGCCCGGCAGCAGCCGCTCGTGGTGCCGCTCGGTGCCCAGGTGCAGCACGGCCGCGCCGAACAGGCCCCACTGCACACCCGACTTGATCTGCAGGCTCGGGTCCGCCAGCAGCAGCTCCTCGAAGGAGGCGATGTTGCCGCCGTGGTTCTCGTCGCCGCCGAGGCTGCGCGGGAAGGCCCGGTGCACGGCGCCCTCCGCGACGAGGACGCCGAGCTGGTGCAGCACCCGGGCACGGTGCTCATCCATGCCCAGGCCGTCGACGCGCTGCAGCTCGCCGTGCCGCTCGATGAGCTCGCGGGTGTGCAGCCGCTCGGCCGCCCAGCGGCCCAGCAGCAGCCGGCCGAGCGCCTCGACATCGACGGCGGCCTCGACGGCGGCGTCCCCGGCGGACGGCGTGGACGTCGGGGCGGCCTGGGTCGTCGGGGCGGCCTGGGTCGTCGGGGGGGGTGGGGTCATGGCGGCACCTTCATCGGCTCGGGATGCCCTCACCGTACGTCCGCGCGACGCGGGCCGCCGAGCCGGTGGTCCGGCGCCCACGAACGGCCCGGACCCTCCCGGCGTCCCGCTTGTCGGGTGACTACCAACCGCCCCGGGCACCCGGTCCGGCATGCTGGGTCCATGACGAACCGGCGGCGGCGATGGATCGGTCTCGTCGTCATCAGCGTCGCCGTCGCGCTCATCATCGTCGACTCGACGATCGTGAACGTCGCCATCCCCTCGATCGTCGACGAGCTCGACATCACCTCCACCCAGGTGCAGTGGGTGCAGGAGTCGTACACGCTCGTGTTCGCCTCGCTGCTGCTCGTGTTCGGCACGCTCGCCGACCGCTTCGGCCGGCGCCGGCTGCTGCTGATCGGCGTGGTGGTCTTCGCCGTCGCCTCCGTGCTCGCCGCGCTCGCGCCGAACGGCGCGCTGCTCATCGCGGCGCGCATCGTGCAGGGGGTGGGCGGCGCGATCATCCTGCCCGGCACGCTCTCGAGCCTCAACGCGACGTTCACCGGCCGTGACCGCGGCGTCGCCTTCGCCGTCTGGGGCTCGACGATCGGCGGGATGGCGGCCGTCGGCCCGCTGCTCGGCGGCTGGCTCACCACCGACCTCTCCTGGCGCTGGGCGTTCGGCATCAACGTGCCGTTCGGCATCGCGATCGTCGCCGGGCTGCTGCTGTTCGTCGACGAGTCGCGCGATGGCTCCGGCCGTCGGGTGGATGTCGTCGGCGCCGTGCTCTCGGTGCTCGCCTGCGGCTCGCTCGTCTTCGGCCTCATCGAGGGCCGCAGCTACGGCTGGTGGCTCTCCGACGAGCCGCCCGCCCCGTGGCGGCTCGTCCTCTCGCCGATCCCGTTCTGCTTCGCGCTCGCTCTCGTCGCGGCGGGCGGCTACGTGCTCTGGGGGCTGCGCCGGATGCGTCGGGGCCGCTCGACGCTCATCGCCTTCTCGCTGCTGCGCATCCCCTCCTTCGCCGGCGGCAACATCGCGGCGCTCATCGTCGCGCTCGGCGAGTTCGGGATCATCCTGTCGCTGCCGCTGTGGCTGCAGAACGTGCTCGGCTACGACGCGCTGCACACCGGTCTCGTGCTGCTCGCGCTCGCCGTCGGCTCCTTCGTTGCCTCCGGCATCGCCGGCAGCGCCTCGGGGCGCCTCGACGCGATCGTCGTGGTGCGCATCGGCATCGCGGCGGAGATCGTCGGCGTCGGGGCGACCGGCCTCGTCATCGGAACCGACACGCCGTGGTGGGCCATCGTGCTGTGCCTGTTCGTCTACGGCCTCGGCGTCGGGCTCGCCACGGCGCAGCTCACCGGGGTGGTGCTCGCGGATGTGCCCGTCGAGCAGAGCGGTCAGGGCTCGGGCACGCAGTCCACGGCGCGCCAGCTCGGCTCGGCGCTCGGCATCGCGATCCTCGGCACGGTCCTGTTCTCGAGCGTCGGCGGCGTCCTCGCCTCGCGGCTCGCCGACGGCCTGCCCGCGACCGCCGCCGAACAGGTCGTCGACGCCGTCGTCGACAGCTCCGGCACCGCCATCCCGGCGCTCCAGGAGCGCTCGCCGGAGGTGTGGCAGGCGGCCCGCGAGGCCTTCGCGGAGGGCACGCGATACTCCGCGCTCGCCGCGGCCGGCTTCCTGGTGCTCGGCCTCGCGGCCACCGTGCCGCTGCGCACGAGGTCGTCGCGCACCGCGTCGTCGCGCACCGCGTCATCGCGCTCTCGGCCGTCGCGCTCTCGGCGCCCGCCGAGCCCCGACGAATAGCCTGGGGCCATGGCTACCGTGGCGCTCACCGAGGCGGACTTCGAGCAGACAGTGCTGGGCGGGAACGACATCGTGCTCGTCGACTGGTGGGCGTCCTGGTGCGGGCCGTGCCGCGCATTCGCCCCGGTGTTCGAGGCCGCGAGCGAGAAGCACCCGGACATCGCCTTCGCGAAGATCGACACGGACGCCGAGCAGGCGCTCTCGGCCGCGGCGGGCATCCGCTCCATCCCCACCCTGATGGCGTTCCGCGAGGGCGTGCTGGTCTTCAGCCAGGCCGGGGCGCTGCCCGCTCCGGCGCTCGAGCAGGTGATCGAGGCCGTGCGCGGGCTCGACATGGCCGAGGTGCGCGCCCGGGTCGAGGCGGCGCGGGCCGCCGGCGAGGGCTGAGCCGGGCGCGGGGCGGACTCAGCCGGAGCGGCCGGCGCCGCGCGCCGCGGGCAGGATGACGCCGTCGATGATCGAGAGCAGGAACGCCCTGTCGACGCTCTGGCGCAGCAGCAGCGTGCGCTGCGTCACCATCGCGCTGGACACCGTGGCCAGCAGCTCGATGTCGACGTCGGCGGAGATCTCGCCGCGGTCGATGGCGCGCTGGAACAGCACCCGGTTGAGCTCGACCCGGGGGGCGACCACGGCGCGCTCCACGGCCTCGGCGAGCGACGGCTCCGCGCTCAGCAGCGAGACGACGCCGCCCATGATGCGGGCCTTGCGCTGCGAGTCCTCGATCGTGGGGGCCTTGATCAGCGCGACGAGGTCGCCGCGCAGGCTGCCGGTGTCGGGGATGCTCTCGGGGGCGACCGGTGTCTTCAGGCAGCCGATCGCGTCGACAACGAGCTCGGCCTTGGAGGCCCAGCGGCGGTAGACCGTCGCCTTGCCGGCCCGGGCCCGGGCGGCGACCATGTCGATGGTCATGCCCTCGTAGCCTGTCTCGGCGAGCACGTCGAGGGTGGCGTCCAGGATGTCGGTGTCGCGGCTCGGGTCGCGCTTGCGCCCGAGGCGCGGGCGGGCCTGGTCGACCTGCGTCATCGCGGGCGTCCTCCTCGTGAGCCCTCGGCCGGGCCCTCGGCCGGGCTCGTTGTGCGCCCGTCGTCGTGGGCATGATACCGCCCCTTCCGGAAACCGCCCGTTCTGGAACCTACTGGTTCCGGAACTAATCAGTTCCATATATAGTTGCCGGCATGACCTCACCCGCTCCCGCCCGGCCTGCAGGACGCCGCTGGCTCACCCTCGTCGTCGTCGGCCTCGCCCAGCTCATGGTCGTGCTCGACGCCACCGTCGTGAACATCGCGCTGCCGGCGGCGCAGGCCGACCTCGGCTTCTCCGACGGCGACCGCCAGTGGATCGTCACCGCCTACTCGCTCGCCTTCGGCAGCCTGCTGCTGCTCGGCGGCCGGCTCTCCGACCTCATCGGCCGCAAGCGCACGTTCGTCGTCGGCCTGCTCGGCTTCGCCGTCGCGTCCGCCCTCGGCGGCGCGGCGCCGAGCTTCGGCATCCTCGTGGCCGCGCGTGCCCTGCAGGGCGCGTTCGGTGCCCTGCTCGCGCCCACGGCGCTCGCCGTGCTCACCACGACGTTCACGGTCCCCCGGGAGCGCGCCCGCGCCTTCGGTGTGTTCGGCGCCGTCGCCGGCGCCGGCGGCGCCGTCGGCCTGCTGCTCGGCGGCGTGCTCACCGAGAAGCTGGACTGGCGCTGGAACCTCTACATCAACGACGTCATCGCCGTCGTCGCGATCATCGGCGTGCTCGCGCTCGTGCCCGCCATCGCCCGCACCGGCACGCGGCCGCGGCTCGACATCCCGGGCACCGCCCTCGTCTCGGCGGGCCTGTTCGGCGTCGTCTTCGGCTTCGCGCACGCCGAGACCGACGGCTGGGACGCCCCGCTCACCGGCGTCGCCCTCGCCGCCGCCGTGGTGCTGCTCGTCGCCTTCGTGCTCTGGCAGCGCCGCGCCGCGCACCCGCTGCTGCCGCTGCCCATCGTGCTCGACCGCAACCGCGCCGCCGCCTACCTGAGCGTGCTCATCGCCGGCATCGGCATGTTCGGCATCTTCCTGTTCGTCACCTACTTCCTGCAGGTGCAGCTCGGCTACTCGCCGATCCGCACCGGCCTGTCGTTCCTGCCGATGATCGGGATGCTCGTGCTCGCCGCCCAGCTCGGCACCAACCTGCTGGTGCCCCGCCTCGGCCCGAAGGTCATGGTGCCGATCGGCATGACGCTGCTGACCGGCGGCATGGTCCTGCTCACCCGCCTCGACCTGTCCAGCGGCTACGCCGCCGACGTGCTGCCGGCGCTCATGGTGCTCGGCCTCGGTATGGGCTCGGTGATGCCTGCGGCGATCCAGACCGCGACACTCGGCGTCGACCGCGCCTTCGCGGGCGTCGCCTCGGCGCTCGCGAACACCAGCCAGCAGGTGGGCGGCTCGATCGGCACCGCGCTGCTCAACACGATCGCGGCGAGCGCGGCGACCGCCTGGGTCGAGCACCACGCGGCGACCGCGACGATCGCGGCGGATGCCGCCGTGCACTCCTACGCGACCGTCTACTGGTGCTGCGCTGGCCTGTTCGCGGGCGGGGCCGTGCTCACCGGCCTGCTGTTCCGCCGCCGCGGCCAGGGGCTCTCGCTCGCCATCCCGGCCACCGGCGAGCTCGCCGTGGCCCACTGAACGGCCCCGCTGAACGGCCCGCTGAACGGCCCCGCTCGGTGGCCGGCGCGCCGGCCACCGCCCTCGGCCTCAGCGGCCGTGGTGGCGGCGGAGGAAGCCGACGATGGCGGCGGCCGCCGGGCTGGGCTCCTGCTCCACGGGGTAGTGCCCCGAGCGCTCCAGGACGACGCCGCTGACCTCCGTCGCCAGCGGCCGGATGCCGTCCGCGACGGCCGTGCCCATCGCGTAGCGGCCGCCGATCGCGAGCACGGGCGTGCGGATCGGGTTCCCCCGGAGCCGGCCGACGTCGGCGACGTCCTCGGCCCGGGTGCGGTAGTAGCCGAGCCCCGCCTCGAGGACGCCCTCCGCCCGGTACGCCTCGACGTAGCCGCGCAGCACGGCGGGGTCGAGGCCGGCGGGCCCGGCGCTCTGGGTCAGCACGGCGCCGTAGTAGGCGTGCTCCCGTCCCGTCACGAGCCGTTCGGCGAGGCCGGGCACCCGGTTGAACGGGCCGTGCCAGGCGGGATAGTGCTCCGCTCCCGGTGCGGGGATGTCCACGTCGACCCCCGGCAGGATCTCCTCCTCGATCACCAGCGCGGTCACCGCCTCGGGCATCGCCGCGGCCAGCAGCACGGCGACGGTCCCGCCCCAGTCGTGGCCGACGAGCGCGAAGCGCGAGGCCCCGCTCGGTGAGCTGGTGCCGCAGCCGGGCGGCGAGCTCACCCTTGCCGAAACCGTGGACGTCCCGGGGCGCGGCGCCGAGCCCCGGCAGGGTGATCGGGATCGGATCGAAGCCCTCGCGGCGCAGCAGCGGCAGCAGCCCCCGCCAGTGGGCCCAGGTGACGGGCCAGCCGTGCAGCAGCACGACAGCCGGATCGGCGCGCGGGGGCGTCGTCGCGGCCACGACGGCTATCCGGCCGCGACGAGCTCGAGCAGCTCCGCGCCGTACTGCTCGAGCTTCTTCTCGCCGACACCGCTCACCCCGGCGAGCTCGGCGAGCGAGGCCGGCCGGGTGATCGCGATGCCACGCAGCGTGGCATCCGCGAACACGACGTAGGCCGGCACGCCCTGCTCGCGGGCCCGGCCCGAGCGCCAGGCGCGCAGCGTCTCGAACAGCGCGCCGGCCTCGGCGGGCAGCTCGGCGGCGATCGCCGGCTTGCGGGCGGCACGCTCGGCCCGCTCGGGCTCCTTGCGCAGCCGCACCGGGCGCTGGCCGCTGAGCACGGCCGCGCTCGACTCGGTGATGACGAGGGTGCCGTAGCCGTCGTCGGAGACCCCCAGCAGCCCCTGGGCGAGCAGCTGGCGCACGACGCCGCGCCACTCCTGCTCGCTGAGCTCGGTGCCGATGCCGAAGGTGGCGAGCTGCTCGTGCCGCTGCTGCAGCACCCGCTCCGTCGACCGGCCGAGCAGGATGTCGATGAGGTGGCCGGCACCGTATCGCTGATGCCGCTCGCGCCACAGTCGCACCACGGTGGACAGCAGCTTCTGCGCCGGCACGGTGCCGTCGACGGCCTCGGGCGGGGCGAGGCAGCAGTCGCAGTTGCCGCAGCGCGGCGCCCCGTCCGGCCCGGTGTAGCGCTCACCGAAGTAGGACAGCAGCTGCACCCGCCGGCAGTCGACCGTCTCGCACAGCGCGAGCATCGCGTCGAGGTTCGCCGAGAGCCGGCGCCGGAACTCGGCGGTGCCCTCGGACTGCTGGATCATCCGGCGCTGCTGCACGACGTCCTGCAGCCCGTAGGCGAGCCAGGCCGTCGAGGGCAGACCGTCGCGACCGGCCCGGCCGGTCTCCTGGTAGTAGCCCTCGACGCTCTTGGGCAGGTCCAGGTGGGCGACGAAGCGCACGTCGGGCTTGTCGATGCCCATGCCGAACGCGATCGTGGCGACCATCACCACGCCGTCCTCGCGCAGGAAGCGCGCCTGGTTCGCGGCGCGCAGCCGGCTGTCGAGGCCGGCGTGGTATGGCAGCGCCGGCACGCCCTGCTCGACGAGGAACTCCGCGGTCTTCTCGACGGAAGCCCGGGACAGGCAGTAGACGATGCCGGCGTCGCCGGCGTGCTCGGTGCGGATGAGGCGCAGCAGCTGCTGCAGCGGCTGGCTCTTCGGCTCGATGCGGTACTGGATGCCCGGCCGGTCGAAGCTCGAGACGAAGTGCCGGGCCTGCTCGAGGCCCAGCCGAGCGCCGATCTCCCGGTGCGTCGCCTCGGTCGCCGTCGCCGTGAGCGCGATGCGCGGCACGCTCGGCCAGCGCTCGTGCAACATCGACAGCCGCAGGTAGTCGGGCCGGAAGTCGTGCCCCCACTGACTGACGCAGTGCGCCTCGTCGATGGCGAACAGCGCGATGCGGGCCCGGTCGAGCAGCGCGGCCGTCGACTCGACGGCGAGGCGCTCGGGGGCGAGGTAGAGCAGGTCGAGCTCTCCGGCGGTGAGCGCGCGCTCGACGGCGGTGCGCTCCTCGGGCCCCTGGGTGGAGTTCAGGAAGGCGGCGCGCACGCCGAGGGCGGCGAGCGCGTCGACCTGGTCCTGCATGAGGGCGATGAGCGGCGAGATCACCACGCCGGTGCCGGGCCGCACGAGCGCGGGGATCTGGTAGCACAGCGACTTGCCGCCGCCGGTCGGCATGAGCACGATCGCGTCGCCGCCGGCGACGACGTGCTCGATGATCTGCTGCTGCTGGCCCCGGAACGCCGCGTATCCGAAGGTGCGCTCCAGCACGCCGAATGGGGTCGGGACGGCGGACGTCATGGTGCGCACCAGTGTACGGAGCGCCGCCGACCCGCCACCGCCGAGCCACTGCCCCGCCGGAACGGAGCCCCCTTTTTCCCGGATGCAGGTCGTTTCGACGGTGGTGCCGCGTCCGTCCCTCGCTCGGGACGTCCGACCTGCATCCGGGAGAAGCGGGCGGGCTGGCTAGCCGCGGGGGCCGACGGTGATGTGCAGGGTCGTCGTGCGGCCGCGGGCGGCGCCGGTGACGACGGCCGTGCGCCGGCCCCAGTTCCAGCCGGCGCTGATCGTGATCCGGTAGCGGCCGTGGGCGTTCGCCCGCGCGCTCGCCGGCGTGACCCGCTTGCCGTTGTAGACGATCGTCAGCGACTCGCGGGGGGCGAGGCGGCTCACCGTGATCGTCACCGCGGTGTTCGCCGGGACGGTGCCGCCGGGCGATGACGCGGCGTGCAGCCGCTTCGTCGGCCGCACCACCCGCACCCGGTCGACGCCGAGCCGCGCCTTCGTGGCGCCCTCGACGGCGACCTTCCGCACGCCCGCGCGCAGGCCGGCCGGGATGCGGACGACGCGGTGCACGGTGCCGGCGGAGGAGGCCGTGCCCGAGGCGACGGTGCGCCCGCCGACACGGATGCTGTAGTGCTCGCCCGCGGTGAGCCCCTTCGCCGTCACCCGGAGCTTGCGACCGGCGACCCGCGGGCCGGCCGAGGCGTCGACGACGAGCCTCGTGGCCGGCAGGGCCGCCGACGCGCTCGAGCCGTCGGCCCCCGAGCCGCCGCCGGCCGAGCCGCCGCTCGCGGAGCCGGAGGTGCCCGTCGTGCCGGTGCCCGTGCTCGTGCTCGTGCTCGTGCTCGTGCTCGTGCTCGTGACGGTGAGCGTCGCCGCGTCGCTCGTAGCGGTGCCGAGGCGGTTCGTCGCGACGGCCCGGTAACGGGTGCCGGATGCGCCGAGCGCGGCATCCTCGATGCTGAGGGTGCTGCCCGTCTCGCCGGCGAGCGCGCTCCAGCTCGTGCCGTCCGCGCTCGACTGCCACTGGATCGTCGGAGTCGGATCGCCGCTGACGGTGACGGTGAAGCTCGCCGTGCCGCCGGCCTCGACGCTCGTCGACGCCGGCTGGGTGCTGAACGCGGGCGCCTCGCCGGGCGCCTGGTGGAGGAAGACGTCGGCGTGGCCGTTGTCGTCGTCGGCGACGAGGTCGTCGGCGCTGGAGGAGTAGGCCACGAGGCTGCCGTCGCCGGAGACGGTCGGGCCGAAGGAGCCGTCGTTGCCGGTGGCGTCCGAGTCCGCCGCATGCGAGATCAGCGCGCTGGAGTCGTCCGCGACGTCGTAGAGGAACACGTCCGCGTTGTCGTTGTCGTCGTCGCCGGCGAGGTCGGAGGCGAAGGAGTAGTAGGCGATGGCGCTGCCGTCGGCCGAGATCCGCGGGCTGGAGGAGCTGTCGCCCGCGCCGGTGCTGCTGCCGTCGGGGTGCGAGACCAGGGTGCTGGCGTCGCTGTCGGAGTCGTAGAGGAACACGTCCTCGGCACCGTTCGTATCGCCGTCGACGAGGTCGTCGGCGTTCGAGTAGAAGGCGATCAGCTCGCCGTCGGCGGAGAGCGAGGGGTTGTAGGAGTAGGAGTCGCCGGTGGTGTCGCCGTCGAGCTCGTGCGAGACGAGCGTCGTGACATCCGTGCCCACGTCGTAGCGGAACACGTCCGCCGCCTGGCCGTTGTCGTCGATGCCGTCGTCGGTGAGCTGGTAGGAGCGCGAGTGGTAGGCGACGACACCGCCGTCGGCGGAGAGCGCCGGGGAGGAGGAGTCGCCGCCGCCCGCGCCGACGCTCGGCTCGTCGACGAGGTGCGTCACGAGCGTCGTGCTGTCCTCGGCGACGTTGTAGAGGTACACCTCGGAGGCGCCGCCGACCGAGACGCCGTCGACGAGGTCGTCGGCGTAGGACGTGTAGGCGATGTGGCTGCCGTCGGCCGAGATGGTCGCGTCGTACGAGTCCGCCTCGGCGGAGGCGCTCGAGCCCGCAGCGTGCGTCACGAGCGTCGTGGTGTCGGTGTCCGCGTCGTAGAGGAACACGTCGGAGGCGTTGTTGTCGTCGCCGTCGACGAGATCGTCGGCCTCGGAGCTGTAGACGACGTAGCGGCCGTCGGCCGAGACCGCCGGCAGGCTCGACTCGCCGTCGGCGCTCGCGGTGCCGCCGGCGGTGTGCGACACCAGGCTCACCGTGCCGCTGCTGAGCTCGTAGCGGAACACGTCCGTGCCCCCGTTGTCGTCCTCGGCGTCGGTGAGGTCCGTCGCTGAGGAGTCGAACACGAGGTAGCCGCCGTTCGCGGCGAGCTGTGGGTCGCCGGAGTCGCTGTCGCCGCCGGCGGTGCCGCCGAGCAGGTGCGAGACCAGGGTCGTGCTGCCCTCGGCCACGGTCGAGGTCGGCGCGGCGGAGGCCGGCGCGGAGAGCGCCGTGCCCAGCAGTGCCGCCACGGCGGCCGTCGCCGCCAACGCGCCGATGCGTGTGTGTGTCATCCCGAACTCTCCATCCCCGGCCGCCCGCACGGGGCCGTCCCCTTCTCGGTCGGCGCCAGCGCACAACCTGTCCCGACTCATCCTCGAACCGGGACCGTCGCCGAGCCTACGGCATCCGCGAGCTGCCAGCGTGCCGCTCGCGCCGGCCGCGCTCGGCGACTAAGTTGACGGTAGGCAACTGATCGGCACGGCCTCGACGGCGAGACCACAGCACCTCGGAGAGGACCAACGTGGCTCGCAACGCTCGATCGGGCATGTTCCATCGCGACCATCCGCACTACCGCTGGGTCGCCCTGAGCAACACGACGCTCGGCGTGCTCATGGCGGCGATCAACGGCTCGATCGTGCTCATCTCGCTGCCGGCGATCTTCTCCGGCATCCAGCTCGACCCGCTCGAATCCGGCAACGTGAGCTACCTGCTCTGGATGCTCATGGGCTACATCCTCGCGACCGCCGTGCTCGTCGTCACGTTCGGTCGGCTCGGCGACATCTACGGCCGGGTGCGCATCTACAACCTCGGCTTCGTGGTCTTCTCGCTCGCCGCGATCGCGCTGTTCCTCGTTCCGTTCGACGGCGGCGCGGGGGCGATGTGGCTCATCGTCTGGCGCTTCGTGCAGGCCATCGGCGGCGCCATGCTCATGGCCAACTCGGCGGCGATCCTCACCGACGCCTTCCCCGCCGAGCGGCGCGGGATGGCCCTCGGCATCAACCAGATCGCCGGCATCGCCGGCACCTTCATCGGCCTCGTCGGCGGCGGCGTTCTCGCCGAGCTCGACTGGCGGGCCGTGTTCTTCGTGAGCGCGCCCATCGGCGTGATCGGCACGGTCTGGTCGTACCTCTCGCTGCACGAGACCGGCGAGCGCCACCGCGCGCGCATCGACTGGACCGGCAACATCCTGTTCGCCGTCGGCCTCGTGGCGCTGCTCACCGCGATCACCTACGGCATCCAGCCCTACGGCGAGCGTTCCACCGGCTGGCTGAACCCCTGGGTGCTCGCCGGCCTCATCGGGGGCCCGGCGCTGCTCGTGGTGTTCGTCATCGTCGAGTCCCGGCTCGAGGCGCCCATGTTCAACGTGCGGCTGTTTCGCATCCGCGCCTTCGCCAGCGGCAACCTCGCCGCGCTGCTGGCCGCGATCGCGCGCGGCGGGATGCAGTTCATGCTCATCATCTGGCTGCAGGGCATCTGGCTGCCGCTGCACGGCTACTCCTACGAGTCGACGCCGCTGTGGGCCGGCATCTACCTGCTGCCGCTCACGATCGGCTTCCTCGTCGCCGGTCCCGTCTCGGGCGTGCTCTCCGACCGCATCGGCGCCCGACCGCTCGCGACCGCCGGCCTGCTGCTCGTCGCGGCCACGTTCCTGCTGCTGCTGGTGATCTCCGTCGACTTCTCCTACGGGGAGTTCGCGCTGCTCACCTTCCTCAACGGCGTCGGCTCGGGCATGTTCGCCTCGCCCAACCGGGCGGCGATCATGAACAGCGTGCCGGCGGCGCAGCGCGGCCAGGCATCCGGGATGTCGGGGACGTTCATGAACGCCGGCAACTCGCTGTCGATCGGCGTCTTCTTCTCGCTCATGGTCGCCGGCCTCGCCGCGACGCTGCCGACGGCGCTGCGGGAGGGGCTCACCGCGCACGGCGTCGCGGACTCGGCGGCGGAGCAGATCGCGAGCCTGCCGCCGGTGGGCAGCCTGTTCGCCGCCTTCCTCGGCTACAACCCGATCGGCTCGCTGCTCGAGCCCGCCGGGCTGCTCGACTCGCTCTCGGCCGCGGATGCCGCGGAGCTCACCGGCACCACGTTCTTCCCGCGACTGATCTCGGAGCCCTTCCACAGCGGCCTCGTGGTGGTGTTCGTCGCGGCGGCCGTCATGTCCGTCATCGCCGCCGCCGCCTCCCTGGCCGCAGACGGCCGGCCGCCGCGCACCCCGGCCTGAGCCCGCCCCCGCTTCTGCTCACCGCTTCTGCTCACCCCGGGGACGTGTGCTCGCCGGCGCCGGCATCCGGATGTCCCGGGGGCGAGCAGAAGCGGGCGGGGTCTGGGCTCAGATCACCCAGATGAACTCGGCCTCGACGCTCTCGCGCGGGCGGGCCGTCGCCGGCATCCCGGTGACGACCGATCGCGGCGGCGCCGAGCGCAGCACCATGGCGCCGGCGCCCACCGCGGAGTCGTCGCCGATCTCGATCGGGCCGAGCAGCGTCGCGCCGGCACCGATGAGCACCCGGTCGCCGACGGTCGGATGCCGCTTCACCGCCTCGAGCGCGGTGCCGCCGAGCGTCACGCCGTGATACATCGTGACGTCGTCGCCCACGACGGCCGTCTCGCCGATGACGACGCCCATGCCGTGGTCGATGAACAGCCGCCGACCGATCGTCGCGCCCGGGTGGATCTCGACGCCGGTGAGGAACCGCGCCCACTGGCTGGTGAGCCGGCCGAGCAGGCGCAGCCCGTGCCGCCACTGCCAGTGCGCGAGCCGGTGCCACCACACGGCGTGCAGGCCCGAGTAGAGCAGCCACACCTCGAACGCCGAGCGCGCCGCCGGATCCCGGCGGCGCGCTGCGGCAATGTCCTCGCGGAAGCGGAAGATCGACAGGGTCAGACCTCGAGGTCCTCGTAGAGCACGGTCGACAGGTAGCGCTCGCCGTAGCTGGCGAGGATGACGACGATCGTCTTGCCCGCGTTCTCCGGTCGAGCGGCCAGCTCGAGCGCGGCGGCCACCGTCGCCCCCGAGGAGATGCCGGCCAGGATGCCCTCCTCGGTGGCGAGCCGGCGGGCGGTCGCGACCGAGCGGGCGATGTCGACGTCGACGATCTCGTCGTAGACGTCGCGGTCGAGCACCTCGGGCACGAAGTTCGCGCCGATGCCCTGGATCTTGTGCGGCCCCGGCTGGCCGCCGTTGAGGATCGGCGACTCCTTCGGCTCCACGCCGACGACGAGGACCTCGGGCTTGCGCTCCTTGAGGTACTGGCCGGCGCCGGTGATCGTGCCGCCGGTGCCGATGCCCGCCACGAAGACGTCGACGGCGCCGTCGGTGTCATCCCACACCTCCGGGCCGGTGGTGGCACGGTGGATGGCCGGGTTGGCGGCGTTCGCGAACTGCTTGGCGAGGATCGCGCCCGGGGTGGAGGCGGCGATCTCCTCCGCCTTCTGCACGGCGCCACGCATGCCCTCGCTGCCCGGCGTGAGCACGAGCTCGGCGCCGTAGGCCTTGAGCAGCAGCTTGCGCTCCTTCGACATCGTCTCGGGCATCGTCAGGATGACCCGGTAACCGCGCGCCGCGCCCACGGTGGCGAGCGCGATGCCGGTGTTGCCGCTCGTGCCCTCGACGATCGTGCCGCCCGGCTTCAGCTCGCCGGAACTCTCGGCCGCGTCGACGATGGCGATGCCCAGGCGGTCCTTGACCGAGGCGCTCGGGTTGTAGAACTCGAGCTTGGCGAGCACGGTGGCGCCGAGGCCCTCCGTGACCCGGTTGAGCCTGACGAGGGGCGTCTGGCCGAACGCCCCGGTGATGTCGTCGTGGATGCGGGCCACAGGGCCGTCCTCTCGTCGCTGGGATGCGGTACGGCACGAGCCTAGACAGTGCACGGTCAGATTACGCCCGATTGACAGTTGACGATTGCGAAGCATCTCGCTTGGCTGGAGGGGTGGGAGAAAGCGACAACACCGGCGCCCGGCTCGCGCACATCGTCGGACGGCTCAGCCGGCGCATCCGCGGGGCCAACTCGACGCTCAGCTACGGGCCGCTATCGGCGCTCGCCACGATCGCGAAGCTCGGCCCCATCCGGCTCGCGGACCTCGCCCGCCAGGAGTTCATCTCCGCGCCGAGCACGACCCGGCTCGTCGCCGACCTGGAGCGCCGAGGCCTCGTGCGACGCTCGGTGGACCCGGAGGACCGGCGGGCGTTCCTGCTCGAGGCCACCCCGGCCGGCGAGCGCACCGTGGCGGAGGTCCGCGGCGCCCGCGGCGCCCTCATCGCCGAGCTGCTCGACTCCGTGGGCGCCGAGGACCGCGCGCTCCTGGAGCGGGCGCTGCCGGCGCTCGAGCGGATGCTCGAGAACGACGAGCGCGCCCCACGGCGCTGAGCCCCGGCGGCCACGGCCCCGGCCGCTAAAGGGCGGCGAGCTCCGCGATCAGCCCGTCGCCGGGGCGCGCCTGGTCGTAGCGCGCCGCGATCTCCGCGCGGCCGAGCAGCTCGTCCACCCGGCGGCGCCGGTTGCGGTTGACCAGCGTGACGACGGTGCCGTCCTTGCCGGCCCGGCCGGTGCGGCCGGAGCGGTGCAGGTAGGTCTTGTACTCGTCGGGCGCGTCGGCCTGGACGACGAGGGTGATGTCGTCGACGTGGATGCCGCGGGCCGCGACATCCGTCGCCACGAGCACCCGCACGCGCCCGCTCGTGAGCCGCTCGAGGTTGCGGGTGCGCCGCGACTGGTTCAGGTCGCCGTGCAGGCTCACCGCGCCGATGCCGGCGTCCTCGAGGTAGTCGCTGAGCTCCTCGGCGAAGGCGCGGGTGCGGGTGAAGACCAGCGTCTTGCCCTCGCCGGCGGCGAGCTCGCGGACGATCTCGCGCTTGTCGCGCTGGTCGATGAGCAGCACCCGGTGGTCGATCGTGGAGCTCGCCTGGTCCTCGCCGGCGACCTCGTAGACGGCCGGCTCGACGAGGAACTCCTCGACCAGGGCCGCGACGCCGGTGTCGAGGGTCGCGCTGAAGAGCAGGTGCTGCGGACGCTGCGCCCCGGCGCACAGGTGCAGGATGCGCTGCACCGGCTCGAGGAAGCCGAGCTCGCACATGTGGTCGGCCTCGTCGAGCACGGCGATCTCGATCTGCGAGAGGTCGAGCGCGCCGCGGCTCGCGAGGTCCCCAACCCGCCCCGGCGTGCCGATCACGATGTCGACGCCCCGCTGCAGCGCACCGAGCTGGCGGGCGTAGGGTACGCCGCCGTACACCTGGGTGGTGAACAGGCCGACGCTGCGCGCGATCGGCTGCACCGTGCGGTCGATCTGCAGGGCGAGCTCGCGCGTCGGCGCCAGGATGATCGCGCGCGGCGCGCGGCCCATCCGGCGCTTCGTGCCGGCGCTGCCGCGGAGCAGCCGCTCGACGAGCGGCGCGCCGAACGCGATCGTCTTGCCGGAGCCGGTGCGGCCGCGGCCGAGCACGTCCCGGCCGGTGAGCACGGCGGGGATCGTCGCCGCCTGGATCGGGAACGGTGCCGCGGCACCGAGCTGGCCGAGGGCGCGGACGATGTTGTCGCCGAGGCCGAGGTCGGCGAAGCCCAGCTCGGCGACGTCCGCGGCCGCGACCGCGGATGCCTCCAGCCGCTCCAGCACGACGTCGTCGATCGGCGCCTGCGCCGTGGCGCCCGCCCCGATTCGCTCGGACCCCCGCCGATCGGTCCCAATTGGGACCGATCGGCGCGCGGAACCCGCAAACTGCGACGACTCGCGCCCCGGGCGGTCGAAGCCGCGCGCGGGGCGGTCGTCGTAGGAGCGGCGCGGGGCGCGATCGCCCTGCGCGGCGCGATCGCGCGGCTGCCAGCTCGACCGGCCGTCGCGGTAACCCCGGGCCGGGTTGTCGTCATACTCCCGGCCGGCCGGGCGGCCCTCGTAGCCCTCACGGGACCGACGGTCCTCGCGATCGAAGCCCTGAGCCGGGCGATCGTAGTCGCGGGCCGGACGGCCATAACCCCCGGCCGGACGGTCATAGCCGCCAGCCGAGCGGTCATAACCACGCGCAGCACGGTCATCGTAGGAGCGCCGCGTCGCCCGGTCCTCGCGGCCAGAGCGCGCTGCGCGCTCTCGCGGCTCCCAGTTCGGCCGGCGATCGACGCCAGAGCGGCGCGACTGGTCGCGATCTACCAGTTCCGCGCGCCGATCCGTCCCAATTGGGACGGATCGCGGCGCAGCGGCGCCGGCACGGCGATCGGCGACCCGACCGCGCGTGGCACGCTCGTCAGCGCTCCAGCGCTGTTTCTTCACGGGGGCGGCATCGGCATCCGGCCGGTAGCCGCGGTGCTTGGGGCTGCGCTGCGCGGACTTGCCCGCGGGCGGACGGACGGCACGATCGCGATCGGAGAAGGGCTCGCGCTCCGCCGGTCGCGCTCCGCGCGAGCCGGCGGCCGGCGACCGACGAGGGGCCGACGAACGGGGGGCAGGGGACTTGGGCATGGGGGACTCCGGGATTGGTCGTACTCACCGCATGGGCGCGGCGCGCACGCCGCAGAAGAACCCGGGCATCCATCGACCGAGGCCATCACACACAGATCGTGATCGTCCGACTCGCGATCGCGAGCGGAGAAGGCCTGGCGGGGCTACACAGGCAACACACGCCCCAGGGCCGACCTGGCAACATTACACGGCGGACGCCGAACGCGCCAGACGACGGCACACCAGACGGGCACACCAGACGGGCACGCCAGACGGACGGACCGGACCGGACCGCGGATCGGCTAGCGCCGCTTCCCGGCTGCCGTCACCCGTGCGGCCCGGTCTCGGCGCATGGCATAGGGTCGCGGACGATGACTCCCGACCTCGCCGCGATCACCGCCAGCCTGCGCGCCACCGGCAGCGTGTTCGCCGAGGACGAGGCGGCGCTGCTGATCGCCGAGCTCCCGGATGCCGCAGCCCTCGCCGCCGCGATCGACCGCCGCCGCGCGGGCGAGCCGTTGGAGCACGTGCTCGGCTGGGCTGAGTTCGCCGGCCGGCGCATCGCCGTGGGGCCGGGCGTGTTCGTGCCGCGCCGCCGCAGCGAGTTCCTGGCCGAGCGCGCCCTGCGCGTGCTGCGCCCGGGTGCGGTCGCGGTGGAGCTGTGCTGCGGGGCGGCGGCCATCGCGACCGTCCTCGCCGAGGCCGGAACCGCCGGAACGGGCACAGCAGCCGGAACCACCGGAACCGTCGCCGAGCCCCGGACCGGCACCGCCGGACGGACCGGCACCACCAGCACCGCGGAAATCCGGGCCGCCGAGGTCTGGGCCGCCGACATCGATCCGCGCGCGACCGCCTGGGCCGCCCGCAACCTCCGCCCGGACCGGGTGCGCACCGGCGACCTCTACGCGGCGCTGCCCGCGGACCTCGCCGGCCGGGTCGACGTCCTCGTGGCCAACGCGCCCTACCTGCCGAGCGAGCAGATCGCGTTCATGCCCGTGGACGCGCGCGAGCACGAGCCGCGGGCGGCGCTCGACGGCGGGGCGGACGGGCTCGATGTGCACCGGCGCATCGCCGCGGATGCCGCGCGCTGGCTGCGTCCCGGCGGCCGGCTGCTCGTCGAGGCGGGCGAGCGGCAGGCGGAGCGGTCGGCGGCGCTGTTCCGCACGGCGGGGCTCACCGCGCGCATCGCGCGCGACGACGATCGGGACGCGACGGTCGTCGAGGCCCGACGGCCGGCGGTGACGGTACACCTCGAGCGGGCGGGCGCGACCGGCGTGGCGTCGCTGCTGCGGGCCGCCGACGACTTCGGCCTGGCCCTCTACGGTCCGAGCGGCTATTTCGGCCTGGCCGCCGAACGCCTCGACGACCCGGACGTCGTGTTCCTGGTCGCGCGCACCGAGGGCGACGATGAGGGTCGCCACAACGGGGCCGCTGTCGGCACTGTGGCCCTCGTCGACCGCGACGACGGCAGCGCCGAGCTGAAGCGGATGTTCGTGGCCGAGGCCGCCCGCGGCCTCGGCACGGGTGCGGCGCTGCTCGAGGCGGCGGAGCGCGCGGCGGCCGGGCGTGGCATCCGGCTCATCGAGCTCGAGACCGGGCCGAAGCAGCCCGCGGC
The DNA here is from genome assembly GCA_047605685.1 of Microbacteriaceae bacterium. GTDB lineage: Bacteria > Actinomycetota > Actinomycetes > Actinomycetales > Microbacteriaceae > JAUASV01. The sequence goes on along the minus strand of JASGFF010000005.1, from coordinate 32,456 downwards.
GATCGCGCTCTACACCGCGCACGGCTACGCCCGGGTGCCGCTGTTCCCGCCGTACATCGGCTCGACGGACAGCCTCTGCATGGCGAAGCGGCTGCCCGCCGGGGCACCGTCGCTCAGCGGCGCTCCCCAGCCCCCGCCGCCGCTCAGCGGCGCTCCCAGGCCCCCGGCTGGCTGACGAGCTCGCGCACGTCCTCGGGCAGCTCACCACGGACGAGGTCGTCGATCGTGACCCGCTCGAGCACGGTGCGCAGGGCGGAGCGCACCGCCACCCAGACGTCCCGGAGCACGGCGCTCGACTGCGGGTACTCGAGGCGCTCGGGGGGGATGCCCCGCACCGCGGCGAGCGGACCGTCGACGGCCCGCACGATGTCGGCGATCGTGATGTCCACGGCGTCCCGCTCCAGGGTGTAGCCGCCCTGCGGACCGCGGGACGCCGCGAGGATACGGGTGCGCACGAGCTGGGCGAGGATGTTCTCCAGGAAGCGCTCGGGGATCTCCTGCGCCTCCGACAGCCGGCGCTTGCGCACGAGCTCGCCGCCGCTCGCGGCGACCTCGACGACCGCCCGGATGGCGTAGTCGACGCGGGCGTTCACCTGCACGAAGCGGCTCCTCCGTCGTGTGGAATCGGATTGCTCCATCGAGACTACAGCCGGACCTCTCCCCGTCCGCGGCGCGAGCGTGCGGACGTCCTTCAGTGCCGAAGCCCGCCCCGTTGCTGAACTCGACTATCTCTATCTAGTAAATCGAAATTAGCGGACGGCGAGGCGGGGCGCAAAACCGCCGCTCCGGTGAGCACATATCGAGAGCACAGAATCGGGGGCGCGGATGGCCGGTGCCGGGTCCGCGGCACCGCCCGCACCGACGGGCTCGATGGGCTCGATGGGCTACAGCCGCACCTCGCCGAGCCCGCGCCGGGCCCGCACGGAGGTCATGATGGTGCCGAAGACCCGGTCGACGAGGATGCCGAGCACGAGGATCACGATCATCATTCCCATGAGGCCCGCGGCGTTCGCGAAGTCGCGGAAGTAGCTCAGCTGCGCCCCGATCGACGGCCGGTTGGCGATGTTGACCAGCAGCTCGCCGGCCATCAGGCTGCGCCAGGCGAAGGCCCAGCCCTGCTTGAGCCCCGCGAGATACGAGGGCAGCGCGGCCGGCACGATCACGCGTGCGTACATCGTCACGCCGCGCGCGCCGAGGGTGTGCGCCGTCTTGATGAGCGCTGGCGGCACGTCGTCGACCCCGGAGATGACGCCGTTCGCGATCGACGGCGCGGCGCCGATGAGGATGACGAAGGCGATGGACTGCTCGGAGAGCCCGAACAGCAGGATCGCGAAGGGGAACCAGGCGATCGAGGGCATCGTCTGCAGCCCGGTGATGAGCGATCCGACGGCCGTGCGCAGCACGCGCGAGCGCGAGACGAGCAGGCCGAGCACGGTGCCGACCACGCCGGCGATCGCGAAGCCGGCGATCGCGCGCGTCATCGTGACGGCGACCGCCTTCCAGAACTTCGGCGTCGTCAACTGCTCGCCGAGGTTCTCCGCGACGGCCTCCGGGCCGGGGAAGACGTAGGCCGGCTTCCAGCCGGAGGCGGCGAGGATCTGCCAGAGCACCAGCACGATCACGATCGCCAGCAGCGGCGGCCAGACCTTCTGCCAGAGCGTCCGCAGCACCGGGCGGCGGGTCTCGGCGGCGGCGGTGTCAGCCACGGGCGGCCTCCTCCTCGTTGATGCGCAGCAGCTCGTGCAGCTCGGCGGCCTTCGCGGCGACGGTGGCGTCCTCCATCTGCCGGGGCCGCGGCAGCTGGATGGCGAGCTCGTCGGAGATGTGACCGGGGCCGGGCGCCATCACGATCACCCGGTCGCCGAGGCGAGCCGCCTCGCGCACGTTGTGGGTGACGAACAGGATGGTGATGCCCCGCTCGGCCTGGATGCGCTCGGTCTGGTCGTGCATGGCGTCGCGGGTGATCGCGTCGAGCGCCCCGAAGGGCTCGTCCATGAGCAGGATGCTGCAGTCCTGGGCGAGGGAGCGGGCGAGGGCGACCCGCTGTCGCATCCCGCCGCTGAGCTCGTGCGGGCGCTTCGCGCCGGCCCCGGGCAGGCGCACCACCTCGAGGAGCTCCGCGATGCGGGCCTGGCGCTCGACGCGGGGCACCCCGGAGAGTCGCAGCGCCAGGTCGATGTTGCCCTCGACGGTGAGCCAGGGGAACAGGTTGGCGTCCTGGAACATCATCCCCACGCGCCGGCCGCCGAGGTCCACGACACCGCTCGTGGGCTTCTCCAGGCCGGCGACGATGCTCAGCAGCGTGCTCTTGCCGCAGCCGGAGCGGCCGAGGATGCACAGCAGCTCGCCCTGGGCGACCTCGAGGTCGACGTCGTGGAGCGCCGCGACGGCGGACTTGCCGTAGGTCTTCGAGACCGCGGACAGCCGCACGGCGACGGGCTTCGCCGTCGCCGTGCGGGTGTTGTCGTTGGCGACGACCGTCACGGAGCGTCCACGGTGTCGAGCCCCGCCGCCGTCAGCTGCGCGTTGAGGGGATCGAGATCGTAGAGCCCGTCGAGGTCGGCGTCGTCGAGCAGTCCGACGGCCTCCGCGTGCTCCGCCGACTCCAGGAGCGTGTCCGGCAGCGGGTCGAAGGTGAACTCGATGTTGTCCCAGGCCGTGGCGAGCTCGGACTCGTCCATCGAGGAGCCGGTGATCTCGGCGATGCCCTCGTTCACGACGGTCTGAGCCTCCTCCGGGTTGTCCTGCATCCACTGGATGGCCTCAATCTCGGCGGCGAGGATCTTCTCGACCACGCCCTCGTGCTCATCGAGGAACGAGGTGGCCGAGATGAGGTTCGTCACGACGAACTGGCCGTCCTCCCACAGGTCGGACTCGTTGACCAGGATGTGCCCGTCGCCCTCGGCGACCATGCGGGTGAGCCACGGCTCGGGCACCCAGGCGCCGTCGATGTCGCCGTTCTCGAAGGCGGTCAGCGCGGTGGAGTTGTCCTGCGGCTGGATGTGCACGTCGCCGCCGCCGTCGGTGTCGGTCTCGTAGCCGTTCTCCTGCAGCCAGTAGCGCAGCGCCACGTCCTGGGTGTTGCCGAGCGAGGGCGTGGCGAGCGTGGTGCCCTCGAGGTCCTCGACCGAGTCGATGCCGTCGCGCACGACGAGGCCGGCGCCTCCGGATGCCGCTCCCGCGATAACCCGCAGCGCGGCACCGTCCGACTGGGTGTAGCCGGTGATCGTCGGGTTGGGCCCGATGTAGGTGACGTCGACGGCCTCGCCGAACAGGCCCTCGATCGCCTCGGTGCCCGAGTCGAACGTGACCGGCGTGATCGTGACGTCGTCACCGAGCTCGTCCTGCAGGAACCCTTCCTTGAGCATGACGATCGCCGGCGCGTGCGTGAAGTTCGGGAAGTAGCCGAACTTGAGCTCGCTGATGTCGCTGCCGGCATCGCTCGAGGACGAGGCCCCGTCCGATCCCGATCCCGAGCAGCCGCTCAGCAGTGCGGCCGAGGCCGCCGCGATGGTGGCGATCGCCACCCATTTCTTCCGTGTCACAGACATCCCCCTTGCTTATCCGATATTTCCGACCTGACAGGTCGAAAATATAGGACAGGAGCCCATTATGCAAATCAGGCTCATGGCCGCCGGCTCAGCCGGTCGCGGCCTGCCGCGCGCGCCGCTCGGCCGCCCGCTCGCGCCGGCCCTCGACCGCCCAGTACAGCGTCGGCAGCACCACAAGGGTAAGCACTGTCGACGAGACCAGTCCACCGATGACCACGAGCGCGAGCGGCTGCGAGATGAAGCCGCCATGACCGGTGAGGCCTGCGGCCGCCGGCAACAGCGCGAAGATCGTCGCGAGCGCCGTCATGAGGATCGGGCGCAGCCGCCGGGCGGCACCGTGCACGATCGCCTCCCGGGTCGGCATCCCGTGCTCGCGGTACTGGTTGACGAGATCGACGAGCACGATCGCGTTCGTCACGACGATGCCGACGAGCATGAGCACCCCGATGAGGCTCGAGACCCCGAGCGGCGTGCCGGTGACGAGCTGCAGCACAATGGCGCCGGTGGCGGCGAACGGGATCGAGACGAGCAGCAGCAACGGCTGGCGCAGGCTCTTGAAGGTGGCGACCATGACGACGTAGACGATCAGGATGGCGGCGAGCAGCGCGAGGCCGAGCTGGCCGAACGCCTCCGACTGCTGGCTCGTCACGCCGCCGACCGAGGCGGTGGCGCCGTCCGGCAGTGCGACGGAGGCGACGGCGTCCTCGACCGCGGCGGACGCCCGGCCGACGTCGTCGGAGCCCGGCGTCACCGTCACGACGGCCGTGCGCTCGCCCTTCGCGGTCGAGATGCTCGCCGGCCCCTGCTGCACCGACACCTCGGCGATGCTCGCCAGCCGCACCTCCCCCGTCGCCGTCGGGATCTCGAACCGCCGCAGCGCCGCGACCGTCGTCGGCGCCTCGGCATCCTCGAGGTAGATCGAGAGGGTGTCGCCGTCGATCTCGACGCTGCCGGCCGCGCTCGGGTTCATCGCCGCCGTGACGATGCCGCCGACGGCGCTCTCGCTCAGGCCCAGGGCCGCGGCCCTGTCGCGGTCGACGGCCACCCGGATGTAGGGCTGGGTGGATGCCAGGTCGCTCGTCGCCTGTGCCGTCACGTCGAGGTCGGTCACCGCCGCGAGCACCGCGGTGGAGGCCGTGGACAGGTCGTCCTCGTCCGCCGCCGTGACCGTCACCTCGATGTCGGAGGACGCCAGGCCGGAGGAGCCCGCCGAGACCGTCAGCTCGCCGACGTCCGGGAGCGCGTCGAGGCGCTCGCGCACGCGCTCCTGCAGCGCCGTCTGATCCGCATCGGCATCGGTCGTGACCGAGAACGTCGCACCCTGGCCGCTCGCGAGCGCGCTGAACGCGCCGCCGGAGCCGGTGCCGATGGAGAGCTGCACGACATCGACGCCCTCGACGTCGATGAGCGCCCGCTCGACGGTGCTCGCCGCGGCGTCCTGGGCCTCGAGGCTCGCGCCGGCCGGCAGCTGCTGGCTCACGGTGAGCGTGTTCTGGCCGCTGTCGCCGAGGAAGCTCGTGCCGAGCAGCCCGGAGAGCCCGAGCGTGCCGGCGAGCACGAGCAGCGCGCTCGCGAGCGTGACCGCCGGGAAGCGCAGCGTCCAGCGGATGACCGGCAGGTAGCCGCGCTGCAGCGTGGCGGGCCGCTCGCCGCCGGCCCGCTCGCCGCCGGCCCGGACCGGCTCGCCGAGCCGCTCGGCGCGGTCCGCTCGCGCAGCCGCGCGTCGATCGCGGCCCGAGGGCCGCACGCCGAGGAACCAGTAGGCGAGCACCGGCACGATCGTCAGGGCGACGAACAGCGAGGCGGCGAGCGCGATCGTCACCGTGAGCGCGAAGGGTCGGAACAGCTCGCCGACCTCCTGCTGCACGAGCGCGAGCGGCAGGAACACCGCGACGGTCGTGATCGTCGAGGCGGTCACGGCGCCGGCGACCTCGCGCACGGCGGCCTGGATCGAGGCGATCTTCGCCGCCCGCGGGTCGGCTTGGAAGGCATCCGAGCCGCGATCGGCGCCGAGGTGCCGCTTGATGTTCTCGATGACGACGATCGAGTCGTCGACGATGCGCCCGATCGCGATCGTCAGCGCGCCGAGCGTGATGATGTTGAGCGTGTAGCCGAAGGCCCACATGCCCACGAACGTGATCAGCACGCTCACCGGGATCGACACCGCGGTCACGAGCGTCGAACGGATCGACAGCAGGAACACCAGGATGACGACGACGGCGAACACCAGCCCGAGCACGCCCTCCTCGGCGAGGGAGTCGATGGACTGCTCGATGTAGGGCGCCTGGTCGAAGACCACCGTGAAGCCGGTGCCGCCGCCGACTCCCTGTGCGAGGTCCTCGAGCGCCGCGGTGACCTCCCGGGACACCGCGACCGTGTTGCCCGAGGCGCTCTTGGTGATCGCGACCGTGACCGCATCCTCGCCGTTCACCCGGGAGATGCTCGTCACCGGGTCGGTGGTGAGCGCCACGGATGCCACGTCGCCGATCGTGTGCAGCGCGTCATCCGGCACCGCGGCGACCGCGCCGGCACTCTCGACGTAGGACGTCGCGCCGAGCAGCGGCAGGCTCGCGATGTCCTCGACCGAGCCGAGACGCACGCCGGCCTGCACGGTGAGGGTCTGGCCGTCCTCGGTGATGTCGCCCGAGGGCATCAGCACGCCGTTGGCCTCGAGCGCGTCGGTGATCGCCACGCTCGTCAGTCCGAGCCCCGCGAGCGCCTCCTCGTCCGGGGTGATCTCGATGCGCTGGCCGGCGACACCGCTGAGGCTCGCGTCGCTCACCCCGTCGAGCTCGCGCAGTGCCGGCAGCGCGGTCGCCTCGAGCCGGTTCGCGAGCTCGGTCTGGTCGAGGTCGCTCGTGACCGCGAGCTGGATCACCGGCAGCGCGCCGAGGTCGACGGTGATGACCTCGGGGTCGACGTCGGGCAGCGTGCCGGCGATCCGGTTGATGGCGCTCTGCACCTTCTGCTCGGCGGTGGCGAGGTCGGTGCCGTAGTCGAACGAGGCGGTGACGGTCGACAGGTCCGTGCTCGACGTCGCCGTCGTCGAGTCGAGGCCCTCGACGCCCTGGATCGCCGACTCGATGGGCGTCGAGACGTCCGTCTCCACCACCTCGGGGGAGGCGCCCGGGTAGCTCGTCACGACGAACAGCTCAGGCAGCGAGATCGAGGGGATGAGCTCCTGCTTGAGCGTGCCGAGCGAGATGCCGCCGAACAGGGCGGCGCAGATCGTCACGAGTGCGATGAGGGCGCGGTTGCGCAGGCTGAAGACGGACAGCAGGTGCACGGATGACTCCCGGTTGCTCGTGCGGATCGGTGCACGCCCTCGTGCCCGGCAAGTCTCGCAAATCACGACCGCTCCGCGGGCGGGGCGGGGGCGTGGTCAGACGACGTCGGCGAGGAACGCGGGGTCGGCGAATCCCCCTGGCACGAGGCTCGCCCAGGCGGCGCGCAGCGCCTCGATCGCGGCATCCGTCTGCTGCGCCGGATAGCCGATCGGCAGCCGCAGGAAGCGCTCGAAGGCGCCGTCGACGCCGAAGCGCGGCCCAGCGGCGAGCAGCAGCCCGTGGCTGCGGGCGGCGAGCACGAGCTGGGAGCTCACCGGCGCGCCGAGGCCGACCCAGGTGGTCAGACCGCCGTCGATGTGGGGCACGGTCCACTCCGGGAAGGCCCGCGCGAGCCGGGTCTCGAGGTGTGCGCGGCCCGCGGCGAGCAGGCGGCGGCGGGCGGCGAGGATCTCGTCGTAGCCCTCGAGCAGCTCGGCCACGGCGAGCTGCTCGAGCACCGGCGTGCCGAGGTCGCCCGCCGCGCGGGCGCGCACGAGCCGCTGGATGACGCCGCGCTCGGCGCGCACCCAGCCGACCCGGATGCCGCCCCACAGGGTCTTGCTGACGCTGCCGATCGTGATCGCGAGCCCGGCAGCGTCGAAGGCCGCGAACGGCGGGCGGGACGGCGCGTCGATGCCGAGCTCCGCCATCGTCTCGTCGGCGACGAGCACCGTGCCGGTCCGGGCGGCGAGCGCCAGGATGCGCTCGCGCAGCCGCTCGTCCATGCTCGCGCCGGTGGGGTTGTGGAAGTCGGGCATGAGGTAGCCGAGCGCCGGGCTGGTGCCGCGCAGCACCTGCTCGAGCGCCGTCTCGTCCCAGCCGGTGCCGGGCGCGACCGGCACCGTCGCGAGCCGGGCGCCCGCGTCCCGCAGGGCGTCGATCGCGTGCGGGTAGCTCGGCGCCTCGACGAGGACGCGCTCGCCGCGGCCGAGCAGCGTGCGGGCGACGAGGGCGATCGCGGACTGCGCCCCCATGGTGATCATGAGCTGGTCGGCATCCGTCGGCAGCCCGCGGCGGGTGTAGCGCTCGGCGAGCGCGGCGCGCAATCGCGGCAGGCCCACGGGGTCGAAGCCCGGGCCGCCGAGGTGCGCCGGCAGCTCCTCGGCGGCGCGGCGCATCGCCGCGCCGACCTCGGCGGCGGCCGGCAGCGTCGCCTTGCTGAAGTCGAGGTAGCCGCCGCCGAGGGCCTCGAGGGCCTCGCTCGCGCGGCCCGGCAGCCGCACGACGCTGCCGGAGCCGCGCAGGCTCGTCAGGTAGCCGGCCTCGCGCAGCCGCGCGTAGGCGGCGGCGACGGTGCTGCGGCTCAGCCGCAGCACGTCCGCGAGCTCCCGCTCGGCCGGCAGACGGGCAGCGACCGGCAGCCGGCCGTCGATCACGAGCAGCCGGACGCGGTCGGCGAGCGCGATGTACGCCGGCGACGCAGCGCGCCAATCATCGAGGAGCCGGGCCAGAGCCCGGGCCGATACCGCCGTCATCCGGCCACTCTAGCCCGATTGGCTCTTTTATATCAGGCCAATCAAACGATTGGATTGCTGTCATGCTCATCGCCCACCGCCTCGGCCGGCTGCTCGTCGGCCTGTTCCTCTACGGCTTCGCGATCGGGATGATGGTCCGCGCCGAGATCGGCGTCGAGCCCTGGGACGTGCTGAGCCTCGGCATCGACGCGCACACCGGCTGGGGCTTCGGGCTGATCACGAACGCGGTCGGCCTCGCGGTGCTGCTGCTCTGGCTGCCGCTGCGGCAGCGCCCGGGCGTGGGCACCGTGCTCAACATCCTGCTCGTCGGGCCGAGCGCCGAGGTGGGCATCGCCGTCATCCCGCACCCGCCGCAGTGGTGGGCGCAGTGGCTGCTGTTCCTGGCGGGCATGGGCCTGCTCGCACTCGCCTCCGGCCTCTACATCGGCACGCGCCTCGGGCCGGGGCCGCGCGACGGCCTGATGACCGGCATCGTCGCGCGCACCGGCTGGCCGATCTGGGCGGTGCGCACCGGCATCGAGGCGACGGTGCTGGTGGCCGGCTGGCTGCTCGGCGGCGACGTCGGCCTCGGCACGCTCGCCGTGACGCTCGGCATCGGCCCGCTCGTCGGCTTCACGATCCCGCGGATGCGGATGCGGATGCACGAGACACCAGAACCCGAAACACCAGAACCCGAAACACCAGAACCCGAGACACCAGAACCCGAGACACCCCCGGATCGCGGCGAGCGCCCGGCCGACGGAGAACCGGCCGACGAGCGCCCGGCATCTCCCCGGGAGGCAGCGGCGTGATGCTCCGCGCCGCCACCGGGATCGGCGACACCGCCCTCGCGGCAGCCCGGGACGGCCATCGCCGGGTGCCGAGCCGCCGCTGAGCGGCGGGGCTCATCCCCCGGGCGCACCGCTTCGTCAGTAGTGGTCACGCGCCTGCAGCACGACGACGTAACGGTCCGTGACGAGATAGACGAGCCGATGCACATCGTCGATGCGGCGCGACCAGGCCCCGGCGAGCTGGTGCCTCAGCGGCTCCGGATTGCCGATGCCCTCGAACGGATCGCCCCGGAGGACGTCCGCGATCAGGGCGTTGATGCGCTTCAGCGTCCTGCGGTCCTGTGTCTGCCAGTAGACGTAGTCCTCCCAGCCCTGGGAGTGCCAGGCGAGCAGCCGCGTCATTCCTCGTCGGCCTGGACGAGGTCGTGCAGCTCGAACCTCCCGGCGTGCACGTCCTCGATCGCCTGCAGCAGACGCTTCGCCCCCTTCGGATTCCGCAGCAGATACGCCGTCTCTTCGAGGGCGTCGTAGTCGGCCTTGGACATGATGATGACGTTGCCGTGCTTCGAGACGACCTCCACCGGCGCGCGGTCGTCGTTGACACGCTGGATGATGCCGAACAGGTTCTTGCGCGCATCGGTCGCGGTGATGGCGGTCATGACGGCTCTCCTTCCGAGTGGTACATGAAAGCGTACCACTCATGCCTCGTCTCGCGAGGTCGTCTGCCCTGTTGGCCCGGCGGCCCGCCCGCCCGGGATGCCCCGGCTTGCCGATCCCCGACACGCGATATATCGTGTTCACCACTCAACGCGATATATCGCGTTTGGATCGCAGCCGACGGAGAAACCATGACCCAGGAGAAATGGCTCGTCGACGAGCCCCGCACGATCGAGATCGACGCGCCGGTGCGCCGGCTCAAGGTGAGCCTCATCGCCGGCCGCGTCGACATCGTCGGCCACGACGAGCCGACGGCGCGCATCGAGGTGCACGCGGTGAGCGGCAAGGAGCTCAAGATCGCCCTCGTCGACGACACCCTCACGATCGACCATCCGCAGCTGAGCTGGGAGAACTGGATCGAGACGTTCCGCGCCTTCAGGGGCCGCGCCCGTGCCGACGTGAGCGTGCTGGTGCCGCGCGCGGTGGCCGTCACGTTCGGCGTCGTGAGCGCACAGGCGCTCATCACCGGGCTCGACGGCGACGCCTCGATCGCCACCGTGAGCGGCGACGTCGTCGTGGACGGGCTCAGCGGCGACATCCAGCTCAACTCGGTCAGCGGCGAGCTCGCCGTGCAGTCCCACCGCGGCCGCGTCGGCGCGCGCTCGGTCTCGGGCGACATCACCGCGGCCGGGGAGATCTCCCGGTACGCCAGCGACACCGTCTCGGGGGAGGTGTTCCTCGACCTCGCCGGCGTGCCAGACACCGTCGGGCTCAACTCCGTCTCCGGCGACGCGACCGTGCGGCTCGGGGCCGGCGTGCCCGCGCGCTACCGGATCAACACCGTCAGCGGACGCCTGCAGCTCGACGACAGCACCGTCTCCGGCGTGCGGGGCAGCTACTCCGGCCGCCACGGCGAGCTCGCCGGCGCCTTCGTGGAGCTCAAGGCCAGCTCCGTCTCCGGCAACGTGAGCGTGCTGCACGCGGTGACGGCATGACCCCGGCCGTCTTCGCACACGGCCGGCTGCGGCTCTACCTGCTCGGCCTGCTCGCCGAGCGGCCCATGCACGGCTACGAGCTGATCCAGGCGCTCGGCGCCCGCTTCGGCGGCACCTACACCCCGAGTGCCGGCACCATCTACCCCCGCCTGGCGAAGCTCGAGGACGAGGGGCTCGTCGCCAAGAGCAGCGAGGGACGCAAGACCGTCTACGCGATCACGGATGCCGGACGGGCCGAGCTCGCCGGGCGCGAGAGCGAGCTCGACGAGATCGAGACGGACGTCAGCGACTCGGTGCGCCGGCTCGCCACCGAGGTGCGCTCCTCGGTGGAGGACGCCATGCGCACCCTGCGCGCCGAGCTGGCCGCCGCGGCGCGCGAGGCGCGCGAGGACTCCCAGGTCGGCTCTCGCGTGCACCCGGATGGCACGGCTCAGCGCGCCGAGTCGACCCGCCGGCTGGGCGAGGCCGAGCTGCTCGTGCAGCGCTTCCGCGGCAGCCTGCGTGCCGAGCTGCGCCGCGGCGAGGTGACCGCCGAGACGCTCGGCCTGCTCGAGACCGGCCTCGAGGCGCTGCACCGCGAGGTCGTCGCGAGCCTGCGCCGCTGAGCGGCGCGGGGCCGCTGCCATAGGGCTCAGCCGTCAGCCGCGAAGGCCACCGGCACCGCGAGGTCCTGGGAGCGGTCCGCTGTGGCGGTGTGGTCGGCGCGGGTGTACACGGCGCAGGCGACGGCCGTGCAGTCGAGCCCCTCGCCCACCGGATCGCCGACCTCGATGTAGGCGGTGAAGGAGCCGGCGTCCGCGTCGTCCCAGGAGCGCGCGCCGAACAGCCTCCAGGCCCAGGAGTCGTTGATCCAGCTGCTCGGCGCCCAGTCGATGCGGTCGGCGTCGGCGGCATCCGCGCTGCGCTGCTCGGGAACGCCGCCGATGCAGGGGCTCGGCTTCTCGGCCGCCGAGCCGGGCACCCGGCAGATCGCCACGTAGATGCCCTGGCCGGCGTCGTAGCCGCGCCCGGTGACGACGATCCGGTCCCCGGCGAGGAGCGCCCGCGGGTCGGCGCCGTCCTGCGGGGCGATCGCGAGGGTGCGGGTGCGGCCGTCGGCACCGGTGGCGGTCGCCGAGAGGCCGTCGGCGGCGAGCGTCGCCGTGCCCGCGGCGCCGGCGTCGCGGTGCAGCAGCATCGGGATGCCGAGGACGCCGAGCGGCACGAGCACCGCCACGAGCGCGGCCGCGACGACCACAAGGGCGAGGCGCAACGGGGACCCGCGGCGCCGGACCGGCGCCGGGCCAGTGTCCGGCATGGGGTCAGTGTAGGGGCGGCGGCGCTGGATTTCGGGAGTAGGATCGCCGCTCGTGTCCAGCGATGCACGGTCGCCCAAGCGGTGGCTCATCGGCGAACCGCTGCCCAGCGAGAAGCTCGAGGGGCAGCTGCTGCCCAAGCATCTCGCCCTGCCGATCTTCGCGAGCGATCCGCTCTCCTCCGTGGCCTACGCTCCCCAGGAGCTGCTGCTCATCCTCAGCATCGGCGGCCTCGGCTTCCTGAGCTTCGCGCCCTGGATCGCCGCCGTCGTCGTGCTGCTGCTCATCACCGTCGTGCTGAGCTACCGGCAGCTGATCAAGGCCTACCCCTCCGGCGGCGGCGACTACGAGGTGGCCCGCACCAACCTCGGCGAGAAGGCCGGCATCGTCGTCGCATCCGCGCTGCTCGTCGACTACGTGCTCACCGTCGCGGTCTCGGTGGCCTCGGGCGTCGACAACATCATCTCCGCCTTCCCGGAGCTGAGCGTCGCGCGGGTGCCGATGGCGCTCGGCTTCATCGTGCTGCTCGTGGCGATCAACCTGCGCGGCGTCTCCGAGTCGAGCAAGGCCTTCGCGGTGCCCACCTATGTGTTCATCGGCTCGGTGGCGGTGATGATCGTCGTCGGGCTGGTGCGCACGGCGCTCGGCGACGCGCCGGTCGCGGCATCCGCCGACTACCGGGTGGAGCACGAGGACATCGTGGGCGCCGGCATCGCGCTGCTGCTGCTGCGCGCCTTCGCCTCGGGATGCTCCGCCCTCACCGGCGTGGAGGCGATCGCCAACGGCGTTCAGGCGTTTCGCACCCCCAAGGTGCGCAACGCGCAGCTGACGCTGAGCGCGATGGGGCTCATCGCGATCGGCCTGTTCGCGGGGGTCACCGCGCTCGCGCTCATCAGCCACGTGCACTACGCCGAGAGCGCCTGCAAGCTCATCGGCTTCACCGACTGCACGAGCGAGCCGCAGCGCAGCGTGATGGCCCAGATCGCCGCCGCCGTGTTCGGCGGCGAGACCACGATCCCGTTCTACATCGTGCAGGTGGCCACGGCGACGGTGCTGCTGCTCGCCGCCAACACGGCGTTCAACGGCTTCCCGCTGCTGAGCAGCGTGCTCGCGCGCGACAAGTACGCGCCCAAGTCGCTGTCCACCCGCGGCGACCGGCTGGTGTACTCCAACGGCGTGCTCTCGCTCGGTGCCGCCGCCGCCGTGCTCATCCTGATCTACCAGGCGAGCCTGACGCACCTCATCCAGCTGTACATCATCGGCGTCTTCGTGAGCTTCACCCTCGGCCAGACCGGCATGGTCGTGCACTGGACGCGACTGCTGCGCTCGGGCGTGGAGCGCCGCGGCCCGGTCATCCGCTCGCGCACGATCAACGCGGTGGGCGCGACGCTCACCCTCACCGTGCTCGTGATCGTGACCATCACCAAGTTCAGCCACGGCGCCTGGCTGGTGTTCGTCATCATGCCGGTGATCTTCACGGTTCTGCTGCGGACCAACCGCTACTACCAGCGCATCGAGCGCGACATCGAGGCGGACGAGAGCGTGCAGTTCGGCGCCTCCGGCGACCACGCGATCGTGCTGGTCGGACGGATGCAGAAGCCGATCCTCAAGGCGCTCGACTACGCCATCGCGGCCCGGCACGACTCGCTCGAGGCGGTGCACGTCAACATCGACGACGCCGCGAGCGAGCAGCTCGAGCGCGACTGGGCCGCCTCGAACATCCGGGTGCCGCTGCGCATCGTCGAGTCGCCCTACCGGGACATCTCGATGCCGCTCATCCAGTACATCCGGCACCACCGCGAGGAGCACGGCTCCGAGGTCGTCACCGTGTACACGCCGCAGTTCCTCTACGGGCACGTCTGGGAGGGCATCTTCCACAACCACAAGGCGCGGCGGATCCGGCACAAGCTGCTGCTGTGCCCCGGCGTGACGGTGGCGCTCGTGCCCTGGCTGCTCGACTCGACGCGCGCGCTCTACGCCCGCCCGCAGCGCCCCTTCCCCGGCCAGGATCGCCGTGGCGAGCCGGTGCGACCGCTCGTGCGGCGGGCGCTGCCGCCGACCGAGCACCACCGCTGAGCGCGCGGGCCCGGGACGCCGAGACCCGCGGCGCTCACCGCAGCACGAGCCGCGGCGTCACCAGGCGGTGACGCGGCGCCTCCGGCCGCGCCTGCCAGTCGACGAGGGTCGCGCCGTGTGGGCCGAACAGCAGCTCGAGCGCGCCCGCGGCGACCTCGGCGAGCGGCTGCTCGACGCTCGGCAGGCCGAGCGCGAGCGCCACCGGGGTGTTGTCGAAGCCGATGATCGGCACCGAGCCGCGCAGCGCGATCAGGGCGCCGAGGGCGAGGGAGTCGCTCGCGCAGACGACGCCGTCGAGCCTCGGGATGCCGGGCGCCGCAAGGGCGGCCCGGCCGGCCTCGACGCCCTCCTCGGCGACGAGGGCGAGCGCGGCATCCGCGCGGCCCGCGGCGCGCATCGCGTCGCCCCAGCCGCGCCGGCGGTCGTCGCCCGTGCCCGAGGGGCTCGGCCAGCCCAGGTAGCCGATGCGGCGCAGGCCGGCGCCGAGCAGGTGCTCGGTGGCCTGGCGCACGCCCGCATAGCCGTCGACGTCGACCCAGCGATGCGGCGCGGCGTCGACGTCGTCCTCGCCCCAGGGCCGGCCGAAGGTGACGAAGGGAACGCCGTTGTCACCGAGCCAGCGCGTGCGCGGGTCGCCGTGGAACGTGGAGGTGAGCACGAAGGCGTCGACGTCGGCACCGTCGCGCAGCCGGCGGATCTGCCGCAGCTCGTCCTCGGGGTCGGCCGCGGTGAACAGCATGACCCGCAGGCCCCGCGCGTCCGCCTGCTCGGTGAGCGCGTGCAGGAAGCGGTCGAGCACGGCGCCAGAGATGCCGTCGGTCACCGGGTCGAGGCGGATGCCGATCGTCGAGCTCTGCCGCATCCGCAGCCGGCGCGCGGAGGCGTGCGGCCGGTAGCCCAGCTCGGCGATGGCAGCCTCGACGCGGTGCCGGGTCTCGGGCCGGACGAGCTCGGGGGCGTTGAGCACGTTCGAGACGGTCTGCCGCGAGACCCCGGCGGCCCGGCCGACGTCCTCGACGGTGGGCAGCCTCGCCATCGCTCCTCCCCTCGTGCACCCGAACGTTACCCCAGAGCGAGCGGGCGCCGATTGACAGCCGTCCTCGGGCGTCACTATCGTCGCACTCGGAATTTGATCGATCAAAAGGCCGGCAGCGACGTCGGCGTTTGAACGTTCAGACACCGATCACATCCCCGTGCCCGCCCGGCGCGGTCCCCCCGAGGAGAAACAACCATGCAACGACGCACCTCGCGCTGGCTCGCCGCCAGCGCCCTCGCGGCATCCGGGGCGCTCGCCCTGAGCGCCTGCGGATCCGGATTCAGCGACTCGAGCTCCAGCGACGGCGCCACCGCCGACCTCACCAGCTCCGACGACGCCCTCACCGTGCTCATCGGCTCGAGCGGAGACGCCGAGACCCAGGCGGTGCAGCAAGCGGTCGCCGACTGGTCGGCCGACTCGGGCATCGACGCCACCGTCACGGCGGCGAGCGACCTCACCCAGCAGCTCTCCCAGGGCTTCGCCTCCGGAGAGCCCGCCGACGTGTTCTACCTCTCCACCGACTCCCTCGCCGGCTACGCGAGCAACGGCTCGCTGCTCGCCTACGGCGACCTGCTCGAGAACGCGGACGACTTCTACCCGAGCCTCGTGAGCTCCTTCACCTACGACGGCCAGTTCTACTGCGCCCCGAAGGACTTCTCGACCCTCCAGCTCGTCATCAACACCGACATGTGGTCCGAGGCAGGGCTCACCGACGCCGACATCCCGACGAGCTGGGACGAGCTCGCCGACGTGGCGGCGACGCTCACCACCTCGGACCACGTCGGCCTCACGATGAGCGGCGAGTACGCGCGCATCGGCGCCTTCATGGTCGCCGCGGGCGGCAACCTCATGAACGACGACTCCTCCGAGGCCACGGCCGACAGCGACGCCAACGTCGAGGCGCTCAGCTACCTGAAGGGCCTGCTGAACGACGGCGTTCTGAGCTTCGCCGCCGACCTCGGCACCGGCTGGGGCGGCGAGGCCTTCGGCACCGAGAAGGCGGCGATGACGGTCGAGGGCAACTGGATCACCGGCACGATGTCGAGCGACTACCCGGATGTCGGCTACGAGGTCGTCGAGCTGCCCGCCGGCCCCGCAGGCCAGGGCACGCTGCAGTTCACCAACTGCTGGGGCATCGCCGCCGACAGCCCCAACCAGGCCGCGGCGCTCGACCTCGTCGAGACGCTCACCGGCACCGAGGACCAGCTCGCCTTCTCGAGCGCCTTCGGCGTGATGCCCTCCATCCAGTCGGCGGCCGATCAGTGGAAGAGCGACAACCCCGACCTCGTCCCGTTCCTGAACGGCGCCGACTACGCCAAGGGCGTGCCGACGGCCAAGGGCGCCGCGGACGTCGTGACCGACCTCAACGGCAAGCTCGGCTCGCTCGCCAGCGAGGACCCGGAGACGATCCTCGCGGCCACCCAGAAGAACCTCGAAGCGCTGCTGCAGTAGCCATGTCGCACGCGCTCCAGCGGTCTCGCCCGGCGGGCATCCGCCGCGGCGAGACCGCCTCGGGGTGGCTCTTCACCGCCCCCATGCTCGTCCTGCTCGGACTGTTCCTCGTCGTGCCCGTGCTCATGGCCCTCTGGGTGAGCGTGAGCGACTGGGGCGGCCGCGGATCGCCGTTCTCGGGCGGCGTGAGCTTCGTCGGCCTGAAGAACTACGCGACGGTGCTGCTCGGCGGCGGCCTGGCCGAGCAGGACTTCGGCACGAGCCTCAGGAACAACGCCTGGTACGTCATCCTCGTCGTGCCGACGCAGACCGCGCTCAGCCTGTTCCTCGCCGTGCTGGTGAACCGGCAGGTGCTGCGCGGCCGCGGCTTCTTCCGCACCGCGTTCTACTTCCCCTCGGTCACCAGCTCGGTCGCGATCACCGTCCTGTTCCTGTTCCTGTTCTCGACGAGCGGCGCCGTCAACGGCCTGCTCGGCTGGCTCGGCCTCAACGGCCCGAACTGGATCAACGACCCCGACGGCATCTTCCACTTCGGCGCCGACAGCGCTCCGGCCGTCCTCGAGGAGAACACGATCCTCGGCGTGCCGATCTGGGACTGGATCGGCGGCCCGAGCGTGGCGATGTGCGTCTACATCATCATGGCGGTGTTCACCACGAGCGGCACCTTCATGCTGCTGTTCCTCGCCGCGCTCCAGAACATCTCCGTCGAGGTGCAGGAGGCCGCCATGGTCGACGGCGCGAACGGCTGGCAGCGCTTCTGGCGGGTGACCCTGCCGCAGCTGCGCCCCACGCTGTTCACGGTGCTCACGCTCGGCCTCATCGGCGGCTGGCAGGTCTTCGACCAGATCTACACCGGCACGCGCGGCCAGCCGGCGAAGACGACGCTCACGCCCGCCTACCTGTCGTACCAGGCGTCGTTCACCGACCAGGAGTGGGGCCAGGGCGCCGCGATCGCCTTCATCCTCTTCGTCATCATCGTCGCCTTCACGCTGCTGCAGCGCTGGGCGCTGCGCGAGCGCCCGGTGTCCAGACGGCGGATGCGGCCGTACCAGGACACCCGCGGGGGCGCACGATGAGCGCCCGGCGGATCGCCGCGGCATCCGTGCTCTACGCGGTGCTGCTCGTGCTCGCGCTCGTCTACATCTACCCGTTCCTGATCCAGGTGGCCACGAGCTTCAAGACGAACGCGGATGCCACCGCCAACCCGCTCTCGCTGCTGCCGGCCACCGCCACGACCGAGGCGTACACCAAGCTGTTCGGCAACTCGGACTTCCCCACCTGGATCAAGAACTCCGTCATCGTCACGGTGTTCGTGACCGCCGGCCGGGTGTTCTTCGACTCTCTCGCCGGCTACGCCCTCGCCCGGCTGCGCTTCCGCGGCCGCCGGGTGGTGTTCGCGGGCCTCGTGGCCGTCATGAGCGTGCCCGCGGTCGTGCTGCTCATCCCGAAGTTCCTGGTGATCAACACCCTCGGCATCTACGACTCGTACACCGGCATGGTGCTGCCGCTGCTCGTCGACGCCGCCGGGGTGTTCATCATGAAGAACTTCTTCGAGTCGATCCCGGTCTCGGTCGAGGAGCAGGCCCGCATCGACGGCGCGGGCACGTTCCGGGTGTTCGCCTCGATCGTGCTGCCGATGGCACGGCCGGCGCTCGTGACGATCATCATCCTGTCGTTCCAGGGCTCCTGGAACGAGCTCGCGCACTTCATCGTCTCGACGCAGTCACCCGAGTTCACCACGCTCACCAAGGGTGTCGCCCAGCTCGCCAACGGCCAGCTCAGCCAGGGTCGGCAGTACCCGCTCAAGCTCGCCGCGGCGATCGTGATGACGATCCCGGTCGCGGTGCTGTTCTTCGTGTTCCAGCGCCGCATCGTCACCGCGAGCGAGGGAGCGGTGAAGGGGTGAGCGCCGGGCCGGCCACCACCGACCGCCGACCGACCACCACCGATCACCGACCGACCACCACCGATCACCGACCCGAGCCGGGAGAGCCCACACCCATGCCCCACGAGATCCTTCAGCCGCTGCTGCACGACGAGACGGTCATCCTGCGCGCGCCCGTACAGGCCTGGCAGGCCGGCGACGGCACGATCGGCGGTCGACCGATCCACGGCGTCTGGCTCGGCGACGCGCGCATCGTCTCGCGCCTGGAGCTCAGCGTCGGCGGCGCCCGCGGCGAGCACATCGCGACGCTCGACACCGCCGTCGACGAGGCCGGCTTCGTGGCGCTGCTGCGCCACCTCGACGACACCGGCTCGGCCGACCCGCACGTGCGCTCGGTGCACCGCCGGCGGGTGCTCGCCGACGGTGTCGAGGAGCGGCTGCGCATCGAGTCGGACCTCGATCATCCGCTCGGCACCGAGGTGCTCGTGCGCATCGAGGCCGATCTCGCCGGCATGGACCTGGTCAAGTCGGGCGCCAGCGCCGAGCCGGCGGCGATCCGGCCGCACGCCTCCGGCGCCCGCTGGGGCCGGGAGGCGATCCGGGTCGAGCTGTCCGCCGCGGGCGCCCGGCTCGACACCGAGGGCACCGCGCTGCTGCTGCGCTGGCACGTCGAGGTGCCGGCGCACGGCGCCGCCGAGATCGGCTGGAGCATCGCCGCATCCGACGACGAGGCCGTCCTGACCGCCGCCGCCGGCCCGGCGCCCTGGACCGCGCCGACCGTGGAGAGCGACGACCGGCTGCGACGCTGGGTGGCGCGGGCCCTCGGCGACCTGGACGCGCTACGCCTCGAGAGCGCGCGGGTGCCCGGCGAGCAGTTCCTCGCCGCCGGCAGCCCCTGGTTCTTCACGCTGTTCGGGCGCGACTCGATCTGGGCGGCGCGGATGCTGCTGCCCCTCGGCACCGGCATCGCCGCCTCGACCCTGCGCGCCCTCGCGGCGCTGCAGGGCACCGCGAGAGTGACCGAGACGGCGGAGCAGCCGGGCAAGATCATGCACGAGCTGCGCCAGAGCACGCTCGAGCTCCCCGGCGAGGGCATCACCCTGCCGCCGCTCTACTACGGCACCGTCGACGCGACCCCGCTCTGGGTCTGCCTGCTGCACGACGCCTGGCGCGCCGGGATGCCGGAGGCCGAGGTGGAGGCACTGCTGCCGAGCCTCGAGGCGGCCCTCGCCTGGATGCGGGACTTCGGCGACTCCGACGGCGACGGCCTGCTCGAATACGTGGACGAGAGCGGGCACGGGCTCTCCAACCAGGGCTGGAAGGACTCCGGCGACAGCGTGCAGTGGCGCGACGGCACGCTCGCGACCGGGCCGATCGCGCTGTGCGAGGTGCAGGCCTACGCCTACGAGGCCGCGATGCACGGCGCGGCGCTGCTCGAGCGCTTCGGCCGCGACGGCGAGCCCTGGCGGCGCTGGGCGGCGACGCTGCGGGCCCGCTTCCACGAGCGGTTCTGGGTGGACGACCCCGCCGGCGCCTACCCGGCGATCGCCCTCGACGCCGACAAGCGCGCGGTGGACTCGCTCACCTCGAACCTCGGCCACCTGCTCGGCACCGGCCTGCTCGACGCTGCCCAGTCCGAGCTGGTGGCCCGCCGGCTGCTCTCCCCCGCGCTCGACTCCGGCTTCGGCCTGCGCACCCTGCAGACCGATGCCGCCGGCTACTGGCCGCTCGGCTACCACCGCGGCTCGGTGTGGCCGCACGACACCGCGATCGCGATCCGCGGGCTCGCCATCGCCGGCCACGACCCCGCTGCGCTGGCCGAGGGGCTGCTCGCCGCGGCCGCCGCCTTCGACTACCGGATGCCCGAGCTGTTCGGCGGCGACCCGGCATCCGCCGCCGCCCGGCCGGTGCCCTACCCCGCCGCCTGCCGGCCCCAGGCCTGGTCGGCCGCGGCCGCCGTCACGGTGTGGGACGCCCTGCGCCCCGGGGGGCCGGCCGGCGCATAGCGGCGCCGGGGCTCAGAACGCGATGACCACCACGGCGAACGAGGTCGCGAGCAGCCCGAGCACGCCGATCCAGCGCGGCGGGCCGCTCCAGACGATGAGCGCCGCGGTGGCGCCGACGAGGGCGCCGATGCCCGGGATGAGCGGGTCGAAGTGGTTGAAGGAGCCCGTCGTGGTCATGACGACGAAGGAGACGGCCCCGACCGCCGGCAGCCACAGGCCCACGGTGGCCAGCAGGAACCAGCCGATCCGACTGCCGGTGAACACACGACCGAGCACCCCGAACGCGAGCGTGACGGCGAGCACCGCGAGCGCGCCGAAGAGCAGGTAGTGCCCCTGGGCGACGACGGCCGCGATCGCGAGTGTGCGCACCGGCAGCGAGAGCCCCCCGCCGACGAGAGCCGCCACGAGCGCGTGCAGCCAGGCGAACGGCTCGGCGATGCGGCCGAACCAGCTGCGCGGGCGCTTCTCGGCCGGCTCGGCACGCTTCGTGCTCCGGGCCGGGACTCGGGCTCGGGCTCGGGTCCCGGCCGGCTCGGCCGGGGTCTCGGCGGGGGTGGGCTGGATGCCGAGGACGTCGTCGAATCCGGGATCGGTGCGGGTCATCGGGTTCCGCCTTCTGTGGGAGGGTCGAGGAAGAACGACTCGAACAGGTCGTCGGTAACAGGGTCGGTGGCCGGGTCGGTGGCGCTCCGGGGCGCGGAGCCATCATCCCGCGGATCGTCAGCGGGAGCGGCGGAGGCGCCCTCGCGCGGCGCGGCGCCCGGCTCCGTCCGGCCGGGAGCAGGGGTTGGATCGGGGCCGGCCGTCGGGCCGGGGCCGAACATCCACTCCAGAGGCGATACCTGCTCCGCCGCCCCGGCCGCCTCCGCCCCAGCCGTTCCCGCCGGGGCCGTCTCAGCGAGAGCGGGCCGCGCCGGGGCCGTCACCTCGAAGTAGTCGACGGACACGGCCTGGCGGGCACGGCTCAGCCGGCTCAGCGTCGCGATCGCCTGCCGGGCGATCGTGCGACCGGCCCGGTTCGCGCCGATCGTCGATGCCTGCGGGCCGTAGCCGGCGAAGAACACCCGCGGCTCCCGCCACGAGGTGCCCGCCGCGACGACGACCCCGCCCTCCCGCTCGCGCAGCCGCAGCGGCGCCAGGTGGCGCAGCTCGGGGCGGAAGCCGGTGGCCCAGAGGATCGCGTCGGCGCGCAGGAAGGCGCCGTTGTCCCAGCGCACGCCGTCCGGCTCGATCGAGGAGAACATCGGACGCGCCAGCAGCACCCCGCGCTCGATGCCCGCCTGGATGCGCCGGGTGCGCGGCACCCCGGTGCCGCTGACGATGCTCGGCAGCGCCTTGCCGGCCCGCGCCGCCTCATCCTGCTGGTCGACGGCCGAGCGGCGCGCCTCGAGGTTGAGCTCGCCGTCCTCGCGGAAGTCGATCGGACGGCGGCTCACCCAGGTGAGCCGCCCCGCGACGGGCTCGAGCTCGAGCAGGAAGCCGATCGCGCTCGTCCCCCCGCCGACGACGATCACGTCCTGGCCGGCGAACTCGGCGGCATCCCGGTACTCGACGGTGTGCACCTGCCGGCCGCGGAACTCGCGCATCCCCGGGTACCACGGGATGAACGGCGCGCCCCAGGTGCCGGTCGCGTTGATGACCACGTCGGTCGTGGCGCGATGGCTCGCCCCGCCGCGCTCGTAGACCACCGCGAGCCGCTCGTCGTCACGCTCCACCCGGGTCACCGTCGCCGGGCGCAGCACCGGCACTCGGTAGTGCTCCTCGTAGCGCGCGTAGTAGTCGGCGACGACGTCCTTCGCCGGCGCGCGCCGGTCGGCCGTCTCGAAGCTCAGCCCCAGCTCGTCCATGCCCGGCAGGTCGTTGATGCGATGGGCCGATCCGATCCGCAGCGCGTCCCAGCGCAGCTGCCAGGCGCCGCCCGGGCCGGGGCCGCGGTCGAGCACCACGAACTCCGCGCCCGGCTCCAGACCCAACCGAGCCAGATAGTAGGAGACCGAGAGCCCCGCCTGCCCGGCGCCGATGACGACGACGGAGTGGTCGGTGCCGGGGGTGCTCACCCGACTACGGTACCCGCGCCCCGGTGCGGGGACCCGGAGCCGGCGGTGCCCGGGTGATAGACTGCGGGGCAATCTTCTCCACGTCTGTGCGCGTGGCCGGCAGCGCCGATCGCCCGCCCCGCCCAGCATCGCAACCAGTTCTCATGAGGGGGTCGTCGCGCATGGGGCGAGGCCGTCAGAAGGCGAAGCACACCAAGGTCGCTCGCGAGCTGAAGTACTTCAGCCCCGAGACGAACTACGGCGCGCTCGAGAAGGAGCTCTCCGGCTCCCAGGAGTCGCACTCCGGCGAGTGGCCCGAGTATGAGGACCCGTATGCGCAGGAGCCGTACGTGGAGGAGTACGGCGACGAGGACGATCAGGACGAGCAGCCGGTCGCGGAGCACCGCAGCGCCTGAGGACTTGGCGGCCTGAGGACTTGGCGGCCTGAGGATCCGGCGGCCCGCGACCTGACGGACCGGCGGTTGGCGGCCCGGCGGTTGGCGGACCGGGCACCGGGCCTGCGGCCTCAGCCGGCCGGATAGGCTCCCACGAGTCGCACGGCTCCGCCGGCGACGCCCTTGGCCCCCTGCTCGAAGCCGTCGAGGTCGCGCCGAGCCGTCGACACCGCTCCGGCGAGCCAGGCCGGGATGCCCGCGGCGGCGAGCGCAGCGAGGGTCGCGTCCGCGGCATCCGGGCTCACCACCGCGATCATGCCGATGCCCAGGTTCCAGGTGCCCTCGGCGGCCGTGAGCGGCATCCCGTTCATCTCGGCGAGCACCCGGAACACCGCGCCGGGCGACCAGGACGCCCGGTCGAGCTCGACCCAGGCGCCCGCGGGCAGCACCCGCGCCAGGTTGGCGGCGATCCCGCCGCCGGTCACGTGGGAGAGGGCGTGGATGCCGGCACCGGCCCGGTCGTCGCCGCTCCGGCCGGCACCGGCCCGGTCGTTATCCGCACGCTCGTCGCCGAGCAGCCGCAGCAGCGGGCCGGTGTACAGCCGCGTCGGCTCGAGCAGCACCTCGCCGACGACGCCGCCGAGCTCCGCGGAGACGTCCGCGTAGCCCAGGCCGCGGCGCGCCAGGATGTGCCGCACGAGCGAGAAGCCGTTGGAGTGCAGGCCGCTCGAGGCGAGCGCGATCACGAGGTCGCCGTCGCGCACCCGCTCGGGGCCCAGCACGGCATCCGCCTCGACGGCGCCGACGGCGGCACCAGCCACGTCGTAGTCGTCGGGGCCGAGCAGCCCCGGATGCTCGGCGGTCTCGCCGCCCACGAGCGCGGTGCCGGTCTCGGCGCAGGCGCGCGCGATGCCCTCGACGATCGCGGCGATGCGCGCGGGGACCACCCGGCCGCAGGCGATGTAGTCGGTCATGAACAGCGGGCGGGCGCCGACCACGACGATGTCGTCGACGACCATGCCGACGAGGTCCTGGCCGATGGTGTCGTGCCGGTCGATCGCCTGGGCGATCGCCACCTTGGTGCCGACGCCGTCGGTGCTCGTGGCCAGCAGCGGATGCCGCCAGCCGGCGAGCGCGCTCGCGTCGAACAGCCCGGCGAAGCCGCCGACCCCGCCGAGCACCTCGGGGCCGTGGGTGCGCGCGACCGCCGACCTCATCAGCTCGACGGCGAGGTCCCCCGCCGCGGTGTCGACGCCGGCCTCCGCATACGGGTTCGCGCTCACGCCCTCAGGGTACCGAGCGCCCGCCGTCCCCGGGCCCGCGCCGAAAACGAAGGACGGGGTGATGGATGCCGCGCCCAGGGGCCCAATCGGGGCATCCGCCGCACCAGCTCCTTCGTTTTCGGCGCGGGGCGGGGCGGGGGGCGGGCGGCGCGGATCGGCGCGGTGGGCGGCCGGCGGCGTGTGCGAGACTGAGGCGTACCCGCTCGGGTACGACCCCCGATTCGTGGAGCAACGCCCTCCCATGTGCGGCATCGTCGGCCTCGTCTCGTCCCAGCCGGCCAACCAGCAGGTGTACAACGCCCTGCTGCTGCTGCAGCACCGGGGCCAGGACTCCACCGGCATCGCGACCGCCGAGGGCTCGATGTTCCACATGCACAAGGTGCGCGGGCAGGTGCGCGAGGCCTACCGCACCCGTGACATGCGCTCGCTGCTGGGCACGATGGGCCTCGGGCACGTCCGCTACGCCACCCGCGGCGACGCGAGCAAGGAGCAGGAGGCGCAGCCGTTCTACGTCAACGCGCCCTACGGCATCGTGCTCGTGCACAACGGCAACCTCACCAACACCCGCGAGCTCACCCGCGAGCTGTTCGAGGTGGACCGGCGCCACCTCAACACCAACAGCGACACCGAGCTGCTCGTCAACGTGCTCGCCCACGAGCTGCAGGCTCAGGTGCGCGGCAGCGACCTCGACCCCGACCAGGTGTTCGACGCCGTCGCGCGGGTGCACGAGCGCGTCGAGGGCTCCTACGCGGCCATCGCCATGATCGCCGGGCACGGTCTGCTCGCCTTCCGGGACCCGCACGGCATCCGGCCGCTCGTGCTCGGCCGCCGGCCGGCCGGCTTCGCGGGCTGGGAGTGGATCGTGGCATCCGAGTCGCTCGTGCTCGAGTCCGGCGGTTACGAGGTGGTGCGGGATGTCGCCCCCGGCGAGGCCGTGTTCGTGCCCCAGGACGGCGGCGAGATGCTCAGCCGGCAGTGCGCCGCGCGGCCGCGGCTCGTGCCGTGCTCCTTCGAGTACGTCTATCTGGCGCGCCCCGACAGCATCATGAACGGCATCAGCGTCTACGACGCCCGGCTGCGGCTGGGCAACCGGCTCGCGGACACGATCGCCAGGTACACCCCGCGCGGCGACGTCGACGTGGTGATGCCGATCCCCGACTCCGCGCGGCCCGCCGCCATGCAGGTGGCGCAGAAACTCGGCCTGGAGTACCGCGAGGGCTTCTACAAGAACCGCTACGTGGGCCGCACGTTCATCATGCCCGGACAGGAGCAGCGCACCCGGAGCGTCAAGCAGAAGCTCAACGCCATGGGCAGCGAGTTCCGCGGCAAGAACGTGCTCATCGTCGACGACTCGATCGTGCGCGGCACGACGTCGAAGGAGATCGTGCAGATGGCCCGGGATGCCGGAGCCAACAAGGTGACGTTCACCTCGGCCGCGCCGCCGGTACGCTTCCCGCACGTCTACGGCATCAACATGCCCACGCGCGCGGAGCTCGTCGCCGCCGGCCGCAGGATCCCGGAGATCGCGACCGCGCTCGGCGCGGACTACCTCATCTACCAGGAGGTCGAGGACATGCGGCAGGCCATCGTCGAGGGCTCCGCGGTCGCCGATCTCGAGATGAGCTGCTTCACGGGCGAGTACGTCACCGGCTCGGTGACCGCGGAGTACCTCGCCTGGGTCGAGGCCAACCAGCTCAGCTGAGCCGCCCGCCCGGCCGGCTCAGCCGCCCGCCCGGCTCAGCCGCCCGCCCGGCCGGCGGCTCCGGCCGCCCGCGAGTCGCCCCGTTTTACCGATCGCGCCCGCCGATCCGTCCCAATTGGGACGGATGGCCGGCGGGGTGCGCCGGCGGGGGCCGGGGCCGAGCGGGGGCGGGGGCGGGTCACTCGGGGGCGGGCGTCTCGGCGACGGTGGTGCGCTCCGCGGTGACGGTGCGAGCGCGCCGGGCGCTCAGCCGGTCGAGCACGATCGCCACCGCGGCACCGAGCAGCGCACCGGCCGGCACGCCGTAGCAGCTCAGGTAGCCGAGCATCGGGATGGCGCCGACCGCCTCGTCGACCGGCAGCGCCACGGTGCCGACGAGGGCGGCGAGGAAGCCCAGCACGACGCCGAGCACGATGAAGGTGCCGTACCGCGGCGCGCGGCGGAGCCGGACCTCGTCGGTCGTGACGGTGACGGGGCGGTCCTCGGCGGAGCTCATCCGACCATTCTCCCGCGCCGCCGGCGCCGCGGGGCCGCTCAGCGGCCGACGTCGGTCACCGGGAGCACGGCCGCGAGGTCGGCGCGGATGCCGGAGGCGGCGACCCGGCCGGCGCGGAGGGCCTCGGACCAGGCGAGCCGGCCCGTGGCGAGGGCGAGCCAGGTGGCGGCATCCGTCTCGACGACGTTGGGCGGCGTGCCGCGGCTGTGCCGCGGTCCCTCGATCGCCTGCACGGCGCCGAACGGCGGCACGCGCACCTCGACGGCGGTGCCGGGGGCGAGCTCGGCGAGCAGCTGCAGCAGATAGCGCACCGCCAGCGCCGTCGTCTCGCGCGGGGCCTCCCCGGCGAGCGCGGCGAGCACCGCGTCGCGCCCGTCGATGTCCGGGATGCGCGCGCGGCTCACACCGACCCCTCCCGCACGGCCCCGGCCGCCCGCTCGGCGGCGCCGCGAGGCAGGGCACGGGGCAGAGCGCAGTGCCGGGCAACCCTCTCGAAATCCTTCAACCGCTGGCCGGGCTCCTCGCCACGGCCGGCACGGCCGCATGCCCACGATAGGGCACGCACCGGCCAGGAACGGGCACGGGCACGGGCACGGGCACGCGCCGACGCTACGGGAACAGCGAGAGCGACTCCAGTGCGTCCTCGACCGTGAGCTGCGGCTGGGCGGAGTCGGAGAGCTCGGTGCGGAAGGCGACCGTCTGGGCGGCGTAGTCGGTGATGATGCCGTCGACGGGCATCCGGAGCAGGTCGCGGATGCGGGAGAAGTCGTTGACGGTCCACACGTAGACGTCCTTGCCCTGGCGGTGCGCCTCGGTGAGGAACTCGTCGCTGAACGACGCCTGCTCGATGCTGAAGAAGTCGCAGTCGCAGTCGGGCACGCCGCCGGCGCTGATCGCGATGGTCAGGCCGACGGTGAGCTCCGGGCGCAGCTCCTTGAGCTCATCGACCACGTCCGCGTCGAGGGAGTGGTACATCTCGTCGTCGGTGACGCCGAGGCCGTCGAGCACCGAGAGGAAGTCCTCGACGAAGCCGGGCTGCTCGGTGCCGTGCACCTTGATCTCGATGAGCAGCTTCACCCCGAGCTGCTGCGCCCGGGTGACGTACTCCGCCATCGTGGGGATGGTGTCGCTGAAGCCGTGCTGGTGCACGACGGTGCTGGTGACCTCGGCGGCAGTCATGTCGGAGATGTTCTCGTTGACACCGGCGAGCACGAGCAGGTTGTCGTCGTGGGATGCCACCCAGACGCCGTCGCTGGTCTGCTGCACGTCGACCTCGACGTAGTCAGGCTCGTCCTGCGCCGCCGCCTCGAGCGCCCCGATCGTGTTCTCCACGCCGCCCCAGTAGTCGCCGCGGTGGGCGAAGACGAGGGCGTCGGCGGCGGCACGGCTCGCCTTCGCCTGCGCCGCCGGCGTCGTGACGAGCGAGACCCCGCCGACGAGGGCGAGCGCGACGAGCACCGCGACGGCACCGCGCAGGCCGGCGCCCCGCTCACCGGCACCCCCGCGGCCGGCAGCGCGGTCGACGCCGTGACGCGCCGACACCCGAGGCGCCGACACCCGAGGCGCCGGCATCGCGGGCTCCGTGCCGGCGGAGAGCGCCGCCCGGGTGTCGTCGACGAACGTGGTGATCGCGATGACCGCCGCGCCGGTGGCCGCGACGAAGCCGACGGCGCGCCCCACCGCGATGATGACCCGCAGGTGCGGGTTGCTCGCGGCCGGCTCCAGCCCGACGAAGCCGATGAGCGCCTCGCTGAAGCCCGAGGAGACGAGCAGGGCGAGGGCCGAGGGCAGCGCGAGAGCCGCGAGCACGTGCAGGGTGCGCCGGCGGGTCATCCGCAGGCTGCGCCGCATCGCCGCGAGCGGGCGGCAGCGCGCGACGACGAGCAGCGGCATCGTGTAGATCAGCCGTGCGCTCAGGTAGACGGCGGCGACGACGGCCGCCGTGTAGGCGACGGCGCCGAGGGGCGCCTTGTAGTACTCCCGGGTGATGAACGGCGGCACCGCGATGCCGTGGGTGATCACCTGCGGCATCGCGATGCCGCCGAGGGCGGGCAGCAGCAGCAGGTAGGCGGCGAGCAGCGGTAGCGAGGGCCACCAGGCGGTGCGGAGAGCGCGTCCGATGTCGCGCAGGATGACGCCCGGCGCCGCCCGGCCGGTGTCGTGCTGCCGGTCGGCGATGGCGATGACCGCCGCGAGCTGCACGAGCACGGCGGCGAGGGCGAGCACGGCGATGCCCAGCAGCAGCAGCGCGGCGAGCGGGTTCAGCAGCAGCAGGCCGAGCGTCTGATCGGTGACGTTCGTGACGCCGGCGCTGCCGAGCGCGCTGTCGAACATCCAGCCGATGGCCGGCACGACGGCGATGACGCACAGACCCTGCACGAGCAGCACGGCGACGAGGTGGGCGCCCAGCCGGGCGCGGGTCCGACGCGCCGCCAGGCGGAAGGCAGCGTGCTCCGCCGACACGCGCGCACGCCATCGCCGAGCCACAGCACCCCCGTCACGCAGGAAACCCGTCACGTAAGAAAGAGGAAACCCTCCGTTCACCAGTGTGCCGCACGAAGCTGAGGGAGAGCGGATGCCGCCCAGGGCCGGCGCGGGGCGGATGCCCTAGCCTGTACCGGTGCGCATCCTCGTTCTCGGATCGGGTGCGCGGGAGCACGCGATCGTCACGGCCCTGCTCAGGGAGCGGGCCGCCGACGGCGGCCCCGTGCACAGCATCACCGCAGCCCCGGGGAACGCGGGCATCGCCCAGGATGTCGACTCGGTCAAGCTCGACGCCACGAACGCCTCGATCGTGCGCGACTACGCGCGCGAGGCCGGGATCGAGCTCGTCGTCATCGGCCCGGAGGCGCCCCTCGTCGCCGGCGTCGCGGACAAGCTGCGGGCGATCGGCATCCCGGTGTTCGGGCCCGACCGGGCCGCCGCCCAGCTCGAGGGCTCCAAGGCCTTCGCCAAGCGGATCATGGAGGCGGCGGGCGTGCCCACCGGCCAGGCGGTGCGGGCCACGACGGTCGAGGAGGTCGCCGCCGCCCTCGACGAGCTCGGCGCCCCGCACGTGGTCAAGGCCGACGGGCTCGCGGCCGGCAAGGGCGTCATCGTCACCTCCGACCGGGATGCCGCGCTCGCGCACGCCTCCTTCTGGCTGCAGCACGCGCCCGTGCTCGTCGAGGAGTTCCTCGACGGGCCCGAGGTGAGCCTGTTCCTGCTCAGCGACGGGCAGGTGGTGGTGCCGCTGAGCCCCGCCCAGGACTTCAAGCGGGTCGGCGACGGCGACACCGGGCCGAACACCGGCGGCATGGGCGCCTACTCGCCGCTGCCATGGCTGCCGGAGGACTTCGCCGACACCGTCATCGACACGATCGCGGTGCCGGTGGTCCGCCGGCTCGCCGCCGAGGGCACGCCGTTCGTCGGTCTGCTCTACTGCGGTCTCGTGGTCACGGACCGCGGCGTCAAGGTGATCGAGTTCAACGCGCGCTTCGGCGACCCGGAGACCCAGGTGGTGCTGTCCCGGCTGGAGACGCCGCTCGCGGCGCTGCTGCACGCGGCCGCGACCGGCGGCCTCGCCCGGCTGCCCTACCCGCGGTTCTCCCCCGACACCGCCGTGACCGTCGTGCTCGCCTCGCAGGGCTACCCGGACGAGCCGGTGACCGGCCGCACGATCACGGGCCTCGAGGAGGCGGCCGCCGTGCCGGGGGTGACGATCGCCCACGCCGCGACCGCGCGGGTCGACGACCGCCTGGTCGCCACCGGCGGCCGGGTGCTCAGCGTCGTCGCCCGGGGGCGCGACGTGCACGAGGCCCGGGCGCGCGCCTACGAGGCGATCGCCAGCATCCGGCTCGAGGGCGGCCACTACCGCCACGACATCGCGTTGAAGGCATCCGCCTCGTGACCGCGCTGCCGGGCTGGGAGCACGTCTACTCCGGCAAGGTGCGCGACCTCTACCGCTCGGATGCCGCCCCGGGCGCGGTGCTCATGGTGGCGAGCGACCGGGTGAGCGCCTTCGACCACGTGCTCGAGCCGGGCATCCCCGGCAAGGGCGAGCTGCTCACCGCGCTCAGCCTGTGGTGGTTCGAGCGGCTCGAGCTGCCGAACCACCTGCTGCCGGCGGGGGCCGGCCTGCCGGCGGTGCCGGCCGAGGTCGCCGGCCGGGCGATGCTCGTGCGCGAGCTCGCGATGTACCCCGTCGAGGCGGTCGTGCGCGGCTACCTGACCGGCAGCGGCTGGAAGGAGTACCGCAGCACCGGCAGCGTGTGCGGCATCCCGCTGCCGGCGGGGCTCGCCGACGGCGACCGGCTGCCGGAGCCGATCTACACGCCGGCCTGGAAGGCCCCGCTCGGCGAGCACGACGAGAACATCGACTTCGAGCGCACCGTCGAGCTCATCGGGGCGAAGGCGGCGAGCGCCATCCGCGACGCCGCGCTCGACGCCTTCGCCCGGGCGAGCGCGATCGCCGAGGAGCGCGGGGTGATCCTCGCGGACACGAAGCTCGAGTTCGGGGCGGATGCCGCCGGCGCCCTCACCCTCGCCGACGAGGTGCTCACCTCGGATTCCTCCCGCTACTGGGACGCCGATGAGTACGCGGCCGGCCGCCGCGGCCTCAGCTTCGACAAGCAGATCGTCCGCGACTGGCTCGCCGCGCACTGGGACGGCTCGGGCGCGCCGCCGAGGCTGCCGGGCGACATCGTCGAGCGCACGGCCGCGCGCTACCGCGAGCTCGTCGCCCGGCTCACCGGCGGGTAGGGCGGGGGCCGTGCTCGGGCGGCCGTGCCGCTGAGTCGCGCTGCCGCGCCGCCCGGACCGCGCCGCCCGGACCGCGCCGCTGGGATAGGGTCGGCGGCGTGGGCATCCCCTTCGCCGCCTCGCCGCGGTCGAGCGTCGGCATCGAGTGGGAGCTCATGCTCGCCGACGCCGACTCGGGCGACCTGGTGCCGCGCGGCCCGGAGCTGCTCGCGGAGCTCGCCGGCGACCCCGGCGTCACCGGCGAGCTGCTCACGAACACCGTCGAGGTGATCAGTCAGCCGCGCGAGCGGGTGGCGGATGCCGTCGACGACATCCGCCGCCGCGTCGAGGCCGTTCGCCGGGCGGCCGCCGAGCGCGGGGTGCGGCCGCTGTCAGCCGGCTCCCACCCGTTCGCCAAGTGGTTCGACCAGTCGATCACCGAGAAGACCCGTTACCACAAGCTCATCCAGCGCACCCAGTGGTGGGGGCGGAACATGATGATCTGGGGCATCCACGTGCACGTCGGCGTCGACGACGTCGCCAAGGTGATGCCGATCCTCGGCGAGGTCACCGCCTACCTGCCGCACCTACAGGCGCTCGCCGCCTCGAGCCCGTTCTGGTCCGGCGAGAGCACGGGCTACGCCTCGAACCGCGCGCTCGTGTTCCAGCAGC
The DNA here is from genome assembly GCA_047605685.1 of Microbacteriaceae bacterium. Lineage (GTDB taxonomy): Bacteria > Actinomycetota > Actinomycetes > Actinomycetales > Microbacteriaceae > JAUASV01. The sequence continues at coordinate 629 of JASGFF010000005.1, read as the reverse complement.
TGCCCACCGCGGGGCTGCCCTGGGCGCTGCCGGACTGGGCGGCGTTCGAGGGCTACGTCGACGACCTGAGCCGCACCGGCGTCGTCGAGGACGTCACGGAGGTGCGCTGGGACGTGCGGCCGGCGCCCCGCTGGGGCACGATCGAGCTGCGCGCCTGCGACGCCGTCACGAACCCGCAGGAGCTCGCCGCGATCGCGGCGCTCGCGCAGTCGCTCGTGGAGTGGTGCTCGCGCCGTCTCGACGCCGGCGAGGAGCTGCGCCCGCTCGCCCCCTGGTTCCACAGGGAGAACAAGTGGCGGGCGGCGCGCTACGGACTGGATGCCACCGCCATCGTCGGCCCCGGCGGCGAGGAGCTGCCGGTGCGGGAGCACCTCGGCGCCCTGCTGCCGGTGCTCGAGCCGATCGCCCGGGACCTCGGCTGCGCCCCGGCGCTCGCCGACGTGCGGGGCATCCTCGATGCGGGTGCGAGCTGCCAGCGACAGCGCCGGGTCGCCGAGTCGCACGGGGGCGACCTGGCCGCGGTGGTGCGGCACCTGTTCGAGGAGTTCGACGCGGAACGGCCGCTCGGCTGAGCCGCGGGCTGACCCGCCCGGCGGCCCCCGCCCGGCGGCCCGGCGGCCCCCCGCAGC